>DATENL010000025.1:0-2931 GCA_035275105.1 Thermoleophilaceae bacterium | reverse complement strand
GCGACGCTATGGCGCGGCGTGATCCACCTGCGAACTCCCATGCTGTTCGCGCTCGGCTTCATCACGATGTTCACGCTCGGCGGGATCAGCGGGATCATGCTGGCGGTCATCCCGTTCGACATCCACGTGTCGGACACGTACTTCGTGGTCGCGCACATCCACTACGTGCTCTTCGGCGGCAGCGTGTTCACGATCTTCGCCGGGATCTACCACTGGTTCCCGAAGATGACCGGCCGGATGTACGACGAGACGCTCGGGAAGCTCCACTTCTGGCTCTCGTTCGTCTTCTTCAACCTGACGTTCGGACCGATGCACCTCGTCGGCGTCGACGGGATGCCGCGCCGCGTGGCGGACTACGCCAGCCAGTACGCGACGCTCAACGCGATCATCTCGGTCTCGGCCTTCATCTTCGGCCTGTCGTTCCTCGTCTTCCTCTACAACATCATCGCCAGCTGGCGCCACGGCCCGGCCGCCGAGGGCAACCCGTGGCGGGCGCACACGCTCGAGTGGCAGGTCAGCTCGCCGCCGCCGATCTTTAACTTCGACGACGTGCCCACGGTCGTCGGCGGGCCCTACGAGTACGGCGTGCCCGGGGCTGTGCACGGGGTGTTCAAGGAGAAACAACCCGTCGGCGCCGGTAAGGCCGCGACCGCGGGCGTGGCCGAATGAGCTCCCAGCCGCACCGGATCGTCGTCGTCGCGAACGAGACAGTCGGCGGGCGGGCGCTGATCGACAAGGTCAAGGAGTGCGCCGAGGAATCGCACTCGCGCGGGGAGCCGTTCCACGTGACCGTGGTGTGCCCGCAGAACCAGCCGAAGAGCGGCTACGTCATCTACGAGGACTCGGTGCGCACGGCGGCGGAGAACCGGCTGGCCACCACCCTCGCGCAGCTGCGGGAGATCGGCATCGACGCCGACGGCGAGGTCATGGACCCCGACCCGTACTCGGCCACGATGGACGCCATCGGCGCGTACGGCGCCGACGAGGTCATCGTCTCGACCCACCCGGACACGCGCTCGGGCTGGCTGCGGCGCGACCTGATCGACCGCCTGAAGGACGACACCGGACTGCCGATCCACCACGTCGTCGTGGACCTCGACGCGGACCGCAAGCACGTCACGCGCACGCTGGTCGTCGCCAACCAGACCGTCGGCGGCGGGCCGCTGATCGAGCTCCTGAAGAAGAAGGGCGCGGAGGAGCCGCACAACTTCGTGGTGATCATGCCCCAGGGCGGCAACGAGGAGGGCGACCCGCACGGCCGGCTCGCGCACACGCTCGAGCTGCTGCACGACGCGGGGCTCGAGGCGGTCGGGCAGGTCATGGACCCCGACCCCTTCACCGCGGTGCAGAACGCGCTCCAGTTCTACCCGGCCGACGAGATCGTCGTCTCCACCTTCCCCGGCGAGCGCTCCGGCTGGCTGCGCTCCCAGCTGATCGAGCGCATCAAGGCGTCGACGTCGAAGCCCGTCGAGCACGTCGAGGTCTCGCCCGAGCAGGCGCGCGAGGGGGCGACGGCCTAGATGGAGTCCGCCTCGATCGCCGTCGGCCACGCGGCCGACCACGAGCACGAGCACCACGGGCCGCCGCCGGCCAACCAGTCGTCGCGGATCGAGGCCCAGTTCCTCGGGATGCTGCTCTTCATCATCTCGGAGGTGATGCTCTTCGGAGCGTTCTTCACGGCGTACTTCTTCATTCGCGTCGTGAACAACGCCGACTGGCCGGCGGAGGGCACCGAGCTTCCGTTCAACGTCGCGCTCGTGAACACGCTGATCCTGCTGTCGTCGTCGGGCACCATGCACTGGGCGCTCGAGTCGGCGAGGAGGGAGAACCGCTTCGGGCTCCGCGCGGGGCTCGCGTCCACCTTCCTGCTGGGCGTCACGTTCCTCACGATCCAGATCAACGAGTACATCCACGTCGGCTTCGCGCCGTCCGACTCGGCCCAGGGCACGATCTTCTACGGGCTCACCGGGCTCCACGGGGCGCACGTGTTCGTCGGGCTCACGCTGCTCTTGATGGCCACGGTGCGCGCGTTCCGCGGGCACTTCAGCACGAAGGAGCACCGCGGCGTCGAGGTGCCGGGCATCTACTGGCACTTCGTCGACATCATGTGGGTGGTCGTGTTCTTCACGATCTACTGCCTCTCCCCGGCGGGCCCCTTCTAGGGCGATGCTCAATCCGCTTCGCTCCGAGGCGGAGGCGTTCCGGCTCCTCCTCTGGGTCGTGGCCGTCCTGGTCGCGATCGTGGTCGTGGGCGTCATAGTGCGGGCGATCAGCTGACCGACCTCGAGCTCGCGCAGCTGGCGGTCCGCACGGCGGGCGCGGTCCTGCTGGAGCAGTTCGGCGCGCCGGCGCACGGCGTGGAGCAAAAGTCGTCGGCCACCGACATGGTCTCCGACGCCGACCGCGCCGCCGAGGCCGCGATCGTGGAGCTGATCCGCCGCGAGCGCCCTGACGACGCCCTGCTCGGCGAGGAGGGCGCCAGCGCCGGCGGCTCGAGCGGGCGGCGCTGGGTCGTCGACCCGCTCGACGGGACGACCAACTACCTGTACGGCTTCCCGGTGTGGGCGGTGTCGGTTGCCGTGGAGGACGGCTTGGGTGGGCTCGCCGGCGCGGTCCTGGACCCCTCGCGTGCCGAGCTGTTCTCCGCCGCCCGCGGCGAGGGTGCATTCGTGCAAACAGCGGCTTTCGAGGGCGGCCCGGGCGGAGGTGGCACGGATTCCGTCAACCATGTTGACGCTTTTCGTGCCACCTCCCCTCGGACGCCGCTCAGGGTTCGCCGCGGGGCCGAGCTCTCGGCGGCGCTGGTCGCCACGGGGTTCGGGTACGAGGCCGAGCGGCGCGCCCAGCAGGCGGCCGCGCTCGGGGCGGTCCTGCCGGCCGTCCGGGACATCCGGCGGGCTGGGGCCGCCGCCATCGACCTCGCGTGGGTCG
>DATENL010000024.1:0-4835 GCA_035275105.1 Thermoleophilaceae bacterium | reverse complement strand
CCCCTCGCGCGGGTCGCGCGCCTCGCCCGCGAGCGCCGCCCGCACCAGGGTCTCGACGTCGTCGCGCAGGGCGCGCCCCTCGTCCGAGGCGAGGAACCGCGCGCGCGTGAGGTTGCCGAGCGCGAGACGCCCGCAGGCGCCGGCCGCGGCCGGGTCCACGCCCTCCTGCTCCAGGATCGCGCCGAGCCGCTCGGCCGGCAGCGGGTCGAAGCGCACGAGCTGGCAGCGCGACACGACGGTCTCGAGCACCTGGCCGAGCGCGTCCGTGAGCAGGATCAGGTGCACGTAGGGCGCCGGCTCCTCGAGCGTCTTCAGCATCCGGTTCGCGACCTGGTCGTTCATCGTGTCGACGCGCTCCAGGACGAAGACCCGGCGCTGCGCCTCGAACGGCGTCCGCGTGGCGGCGGCCACGACCGGCTCGTCCACGTCGCTCACACGCATCTCGTGCGCGCCCGTGGGGCGCACCCAGGTCAGGTCCGGGTGCGTCCCCGCGTGCACGCGCGCGCGGGCGGCGTCCGGGTCCGGCTCGCCCTCGGCGAGCAGCTCGGCGGCGAGCGATCGCGCGGCGGTCCGCTTGCCGGTCCCGGGCGGCCCGTGGAACAGGTACGCATGCGACGGAGCGCCCGACTCGAGCGCCGCGCCCAGCACCATGCGCGCGTGCGGGTGGTCCTCGGTGCCGACGAGCTCGTTCATACCACCGTGGAGCGCACGGCTTCCACCATCTCGACCACCTCGGCGTGCACCTCTGCGGGCGGGCGATTCGCGTCGACCACCCGGAAGCGCCCCGGCTCCGCCTCGGCCAGCCTGTCGTACCCCTCCGCCACCCGGGCCTGGAGGCCGGCGCCCTCGTGCTCGAAGCGGTCGGCCTCACCCGCCCGCCGGAGCGCCTCGGCGGGGTCGATCGTCAGCAGGATCGTGAGGTCCGGCAGGAGCTCGCCGGTCGCGAAGCGGTTGATCTCACGGACCTCGTCGACCCCGAGCCCTCGCGCCGCGCCCTGGTAGGCGAGCGACGAGTCGAGAAACCGGTCGGAGACGACGACGCGGCCCGCCTCGAGCGCCGGGCGGATGACCTGGCGGCACAGCTCCGCCCGCGCGGCGGCGAACAGGAGCGCCTCGGCCTCGGGGCCGATCTCGCCGCTCGGGTCCTTGAGGATCTCGCGCACGCGCTCGCCGAGCTCGGTGCCCCCGGGCTCGCGGACAGCGACCGCGTCGGGGCCGAGCGCCTCCACGAGCATCCGCGCCTGCGTCGTCTTCCCTGAGCGGTCGATCCCCTCGAAGGTGACGAACAGGCCGGCCATGCGGCGACGGTACCACCGGCCGAGGCGGCCACGGGCCTGAGTAGGATCGCCGTCGTGCGTGCCCTCGTGACCGGCGGGGCCGGGTTCATCGGCTCCAACCTCGTCGACGCCCTCGTCGCGCGCGACCACCAGGTCACGGTCGTCGACGACCTCTCGACGGGGAAGCGCGAGAACCTCGACGCCGCACTGGCCGCGGGGGCCGAGCTGGTCGAGTCGGACATCCGCGACGCCGCCGCCGTGCGGGACGCCTTCGAGCGGGCCGAGCCGGAGGCCGTCTTCCACCTCGCCGCGCAGATCGACGTGCGCAAGTCCGCGGCCGACCCGTCGTGGGACGCGGGCATCAACGTCGGCGGCACGATCAACGTCCTCGACGCGGCGCGGACGGCCGGCGTGCGGCGGGTCGTCAACACCTCGACCGGCGGCGCGGTGTACGGCGAGGGTCAGATCATCCCGGCGCCGGAGAGCCACCCGGTCGCCCCGGAGGCGCCGTACGGGCAGTCGAAGTTCGCCGCCGAGGGCTACTGCGAGCTGTTCCGCCGGCTCCACGGCCTGTCGACGGTGTCCCTTCGCTACGGCAACGTCTACGGGCCGCGGCAGGACCCGCTCGGGGAGGCGGGCGTGATCGCGATCTTCTGCGGGCGCCTGCTCGCCGGCGAGCAGCCGATCGTGTTCGGCGACGGTCTCCAGACCCGCGACTACGTGCACGTCGACGACGTGGTCGCCGCCAACCTCGCGGCGGTCGACTCCGACGCCACCGGCTCCTTCAACGTCGGGACGGGCGTGGAGACGACGGTGCTGCAGCTCGTCGACGCCCTCGCACCGCTGGCCGACGGGCCGTTCGAGGCCGACCACCGGCCGCCGCGGCCGGGGGAGGTCCAGCGGATCGCGCTCGACTGCAGCCGCGCGCGCCAGGAGCTCGGCTGGGAGTCGCGGGTGCTGCTCGACGACGGCCTGACCCAGACGCTCGAGTCGGTGCGCTGATGGTCGTCGCGATCGTCCTCCTCACGCTCGGGGCGGTCGTCCTCGGGACCGCGCTCGCGTGGGCGCTCGGCTGGGCCGGGGCCGCTCGCGGGACCCGCCTGGGCGAGTCGTTCCTGGAGGCCGGGCAGCGTACGCAGGACGGCCTGGCGGAGTTCTTCGAGTGGCTCCGGCTCGGGCGCTGAGCGCTCGCCCGCGCGGCTCCGCGAAAGCCGCCTGAAAAGCCGCTCCTAGCGGCTTTCCAAGCGGGAAAATCCCTGCTCAGCAGCTATAATTCGCGGATACCGTCGCCGCCTCCCCGCCACCCGTTCCGTCCGACTCTCGTAGCAGCATGTCCTCCCCGCTCGTGGGCGGTCCACGACGGTAAAGAGACTGCATAACGGGAGCCGAGAGACATGACTCAACTGGGTAACGCCGCCACCGACACCACCACCTTCCGCACCGGCCAGGGCGTTACCGTCGCGCGCCGTTTCACCGAGCCCGGCACCCATCCGTTCGACGCCGTCGAGTGGGAGATCCGCGACGCCGTGATCGGCGACCCGGAGGCTCCGGCGTTCGAGCAGCGCGAGGTCGAGTTCCCGGCGGCCTGGTCCCAGAACGCCACCAACATCGTCGCCCAGAAGTACTTCCGCGGCCGCCTCGGCTCCGACGAGCGCGAGCGCTCGGTCAAGCAGATGATCGGCCGCGTCGCCGGCACGATCGCCGCCTGGGGGCGCGAGCTGGGCTACTTCGCCACCCACGAGGACGGCGACGCCTTCGAGGCCGAGCTCACGCACATCCTGCTCCACCAGGTCGCGGCCTTCAACTCGCCGGTCTGGTTCAACGTCGGCTTCGAGGAGCAGCCGCAGTGCTCGGCCTGCTTCATCCTCTCGGTCGAGGACAACATGGAGTCGATCCTCGACTGGAACACGCGCGAGGGGCGCATCTTCCGCGGCGGCTCCGGCTCGGGCATCAACCTCTCCAAGATCCGGGGCTCGATGGAGCCCTGACCAACACGACGATCAACCAGTGGCACACGTCGCCGAACTCGGGCCGCATCAACGCGTCCAACCCGTGCTCGGAGTACATGCACGTCGACGACTCGGCCTGCAACCTGGCGTCGCTCAACCTGATGAAGTTCCGCCGCCCGGACGGCAGCTTCGACGTCGAGTCGTTCGAGCACGCCGTCGACGTCGTGATCCTCGCGCAGGAGATCGTCGTCTCGCCGTCGAGCTACCCGACCGAGGAGATCGGCGTCAACGCGCGCGCGTTCAGGCAGCTCGGCATGGGCTACGCCAACCTCGGTGCGCTGCTGATGGCGAACGGTGTCGCCTACGACTCGGACGAGGGCCGCACGCTGTGCGGCGCCATCACGGCGCTGATGACCGGTCGGGCCTACCGCACCTCTGCCGAGGTGGCCGGGGCGATCGGCGCGTACGAGCACTACGAGGAGAACCGCGACCCGCACAACCACGTGATGCGCAAGCACCGCGACGCGGCGCACGCGATCGAGGGCGAGATGTGCGCGGACGCCGAGCTGCTCGCGGCCGCGCGGCGGGCCTGGGACGAGGCCGTCGAGATCGGCGACCGCAACGGCTACCGCAACGCGCAGGCGACCGTGCTCGCGCCGACGGGGACGATCTCGTTCCTGATGGACTGCGACACCACCGGCATCGAGCCCGACTTCTCGCTGGTCAAGTTCAAGGAGCTGGTCGGCGGCGGGCAGATGATGATCGTCAACCGCACGGTGCCGCTAGCGCTTCAGACGCTCGGCTACCAGCGCGAGCAGATCGAGGCGATCGAGGCACACCTCGCCGAGCACGCCACGATCGTGGGCGCGCCCGGCCTCAGCGACGAGCACCTGTCGGTGTTCGACGTGGCGGTCGGCGAGCGGGCGATCTCGCCGATGGGCCACGTGAAGATGATGGCCGCGGCGCAGCCGTTCATCTCGGGCGCGATCTCGAAGACGGTCAACCTGCCCGAGTCGGTCTCGGTCGAGGACATCGCGGGCGTCTACAGCGAGGGCTGGAAGCTCGGCCTGAAGGCGCTGGCGATCTACCGCGACGGCTCGAAGACGGCGCAGGCGCTCAAGACCGACGCCGGCGACAAGAAGGACGCGGCGGCCGAGGCCGAGGCGGAGGAGCCGGCCCGCCCGGTGCGGCGGCGGATGCCGCGCGAGCGCCAGTCGCTCACGCACAAGTTCTCCGTGGGCGGCCGCGAGGGCTACATCACCGCGGGCGAGTACGAGGACGGCACGCTCGGCGAGGTCTTCCTGACCGACGTGGGCAAGGAGGGCTCGACGATCAAGGGCCTGATGAACGCGTTCGCGACGGCGATCTCGATCGGGCTCCAGTACGGCGTGCCGCTCGAGACGCTCACGCGCAAGTTCGCGTACGTGCGCTTCGAGCCCGAGGGCTACACCGGCAACCCGGAGATCCCGTTCGCCAAGTCGATGCCCGACTACATCATGCGCTGGCTGGCGGCCCGCTACGGCGACGCCGACCTGCACGAGGAGCTCGGCATCCTCACGCCCGAGGTGCGGGCGCGCAAGGCGGCCCAGGAGGCGCTGATGCGCGGCGA
>DATENL010000023.1:0-24546 GCA_035275105.1 Thermoleophilaceae bacterium | reverse complement strand
GGTCGCGCCGAAGCCGCGCACGCTGGTGACGGCGACCCGGCCGGCGCGCTTCGCCTTCGTGAGGGCCCGGGGCTGCCGCCGCTTCCCGGAGGCGGCGGTCGGGGTGCGCGGCCGCGGGTTCCGCGGGACCCTGCGCGACGGCACGGTGCTCGGCTACGCCGACCCGCACCTCCACGTGACGTCGGACCTCCGCGCAGGCGGTCGCGTGATCTACGGGGGCAACTTCCACCGCTTCGGCATCGCGGAGGCCCTCGGGCACGACGCCGACTACCACGGCAGCGACGGGAGCCTGGACTTCACCGGGAACCTGCTGCGCGAGGGCAGTCCCACCGGCACGCACGACACCCACGGCTGGCCCACGTTCACCGGCTGGCCCACCTACGACACCTACACCCACCAGCAGGTCTACTACCGCTGGCTCCAGCGCGCGTGGAAGGGCGGGATGCGGCTCGTGACCGCGCAGCTCGTGGAGGATCAGCCGCTCTGCGAGACCGAGCCGTTCCGCTCGCACTCGTGCGACGAGACGGCGACGATCGCGCTCCAGGTGAGGCGGCTGCGCGCGCTGCGCGACTACGTGGACGCCCAGAGCGGCGGGCGCGGGCGCGGCTGGTTCCGGCTCGTCTCGTCGCCGCGCGCCGCCCGGCGGGCGATCGAGCGCGGCAAGCTCGCCGTGCTGATCGGCGTCGAGTCCTCCAACCCGTTCGGCTGCAGCGTGCGCCTGGGTCAGCCGCAGTGCGACAGGGCCGACATCGACCGCGGGATCGGGCTCTTCCATCGCCTCGGGATCCGGAGCCTCTTCGTCGCCCACTGGACCGACAACGCGCTGTCGGGCGCCGCGCTCGAGGGCGGCGACAAGGGTCAGTTCATCGCCGCGCTCCAGGCACGCCAGACCGGTACGCCGTTCGCGGCGGGGCCGTGCCCGCACCCGGAGCAGGGCGAGGAGGTGACCCCGGGCGCCGGGCGCCAGTGCAACGTGCGCGGCCTGACCCAGCTGGGCGAGTACGCCGTGAACCGGCTCATGGACCGTCACATGCTGATCGAGGTCGACCACATGAGCGAGTGGGCGCGCCAGCGGATCCTCGCGATCGCGGAGAAGCGCAGCTACCCGCTCGTGTCGAGCCACACCAACACCGGCGGGCTCTGGACGCCAGGGGAGCTGCGGCGCCTCTACGGCGTGGGCGGGTTCGCGGCAGCGCGGCCCGACGCGGCCGCCAGGCTGCCGAGGGCGATCCTGGGCTTCCGCCGCTACGGCGACGCGCCGCGGGTCGCACCGGGACTCGGCAGCGACACCGGCGGCTTCGCGGCGCTCCCCGAGCCGGCCGCCGACGCGAAGACGCGCCCGCTGAGGTACCCGTTCCGGTCGTTTCGGGGCAACCTCTGGTGCGGGCGCCAGCGCACGGGCACGCGGACGTTCGACGTCAACCGCGACGGCGTCGCCCACTACGGCCTGATGCCCGACCTGCTCGCGCTCGTGCAGCGGCAGAAGCACGGCCGCGCGGCCCTCGACCTGCTCTTCCGCTCGGCCGAGGCCTACCTGCGCACCTGGCAGCGGGCGCAGGGCTGAAGCGGCGCGCCGGGCGCGTCCGTCTGGCAGCATCGGAGGCGCGTTTCGCTGGACCAGGAGGGGACGGCGACCGACGGGCCGGGGGGCATGCGGAGAGGCGCCACACGTGAGGGGGCCAGACCCCTTCTGCATATGCGATTCCCATGCACGCTTGCGCTCGTGGCGCTGGCGCTCCTCGCCGTGCCCGGGCGCACGCCGGCGGCACACGCGGCGGGGCGCTACCTCGACTTCGCGTTCGGCGACTGGACGCTCCAGCACAACGTCGAGTACGGGCGCACGACCGGCGACGACGGCTCGCCGATCAGCCTGACGCTCGACCTGTACCAGCCGGCGGGCGACGTCGCGCCCGAGCGGCCGGTGTTGATCTACGCGCACGGCGGCGCGTTCACCAAGGGAAACAAGGAGAGCGGGCACGACGGCCCGTACGCGATGAACTATGCGCTGCGCGGGTTCGTCGCCGCGTCGATCGACTACCGGCTGACCGGTTCGGAGCGGGACGCCACCGACGACATGCAGGCCGCCGTCCGCTGGTTCAGGGCGCACGCGACCGAGTACCGGGTCGATCCGGATCGGATCGGGGTCATCGGCAGCTCCTCCGGAGCCGTGATGGCGCTCTCCACCGCGTTCGCTCCCGAGGACCCCGGCACGAGCGGCAACCCCGACCAGCCTTCCGACGTGGCGTCCGGCATGTCGATCTCCGGCTCCTCGCAGCACCCGGACACGATCACTGCCGGCGACCCGCCCATCGCCATGTTCCACGCGATGGACGACACGACGATCCCGTACGCCAGAGGGCAGGCGACGTGCGAGGAGACGAAGCTCCGGGGCAACGTGTGCGACTTCTACTCGTATCCCACGGGAGGCCACCCGCCCCCGTTCGCCATCGAGAACCGCGAGGACATAGCCGCGAAGTCGAGCGACTTCATGGTCCGGCGCGAGGGGATCGACGTGCTGAGCCCGGCCACGGACGACGACGTGCCGGCGGACTTCCGCGCGCGCCCGGTGCCGGTCACCCTCACCGCCGGCGACGACGGCGGCTCGGGAGTCCACCGCACGTACTACACGACCGGCGTCGACCCGCCGGACCCGACGACCGCCTCCGCCGTGTACGACGGCGCCACGAGGCCGTCGCTCGGCGACGGCGAGCGGATCCGCTACTTCTCGCTCGATCGGGCGGGCAACTCCGAGCCCGTCCGGACCTCGCGGGCCGCGAAGGTCGACGGGATCGCGCCGACGACCGACGACGACGTGACCGCCGGCTACCGGACCGAGCGCGTCCCGGTCACGCTCACGGCGCACGACGGCGGCGGCTCCGGTCTCGCGGGAACCCACTTCACCACCGGCGCCGACCCGCCGGAGCCCACGATGTCCTCGCCTCCGTACGACCCGGCGTCGAAGCCGACGCTCGGGGACGGCGAGCGGATCCGGTACTTCTCGGTCGACGAGGCCGGCAACGCCGAGCCGGTGCGAACGTCGGTCGCCGCGCAGGTGGACGCGGCGCCGCCCACCACCGCCGACGACGTGCCGGACGAGTACCGGCAGGCGCCGGTGGCCGTCACCCTCGCCGCGACCGACGACGGCAGCTCGGGTGTCGCCACCACCTACTACACGACCGGGACCGACCCGCCGGCCCCGACGACGACGTCGGCCGAGTACGACCCCGACGCGAGACCGGTGCTCGGGGACGGCGAGCGCATCCGCTACCTCTCGGTCGACCGCGCGGGCAACGCCGAGGCGGCGAGGACGTCGGCGCCCGCCAGGGTCGACACGGACTCGCCGTCGACCGCCGACGACGTCCCCACCGGGTACCGCACCGAGCGCGTCGCGGTCACCCTCGCCGCGCGGGACGACGGCGGCTCCGGGGTCGCCGGCACGTACTACACGACCGGTGTCGACCCGCCCGCGCCGACACCGGCCTCGGCCGCCTACGACCCGGGGTCCAAGCCGGCGCTTGGCGACGGGGAGCGGATCCGCTACCTCTCGATCGACCGAGCGGGCAACGCCGAGCCGGTGCGGACCTCGCCGGCCGCGAAGGTCGACGCCGAGGGGCCGGCCACGACGGACGACGTCCCGGACTCCTGGCGGCGCGAGCCGGTGCCCGTGGCGCTGACCGCGGCAGACGAGGGCAGCTCCGGCGTCGACGCGACCCGCTACACGACGGGAACGGATCCAGGCGAGCCGACCGCCGAGTCCCCCGTCTACGACCCCAGCGAGAAGCCGCTGCTGGCCGACGGCGAGCGCATCCGGTACAGGTCCACCGACCGCGCGGGCAATTCGGAGCCGGTGCGGACCTCCGCCCCGGCGCGCGTCGACGCCCTGGCGCCGAGCTCCGAGGCGCACTCGACGGGCGCCACGGTGTCGACCACGATCGGCGTGGACTACACGGCCGAGGACGCCGGGTCCGGACTCGAGCGCGTGGAGCTGTACGCGAGGGCACCCGGCGAGTCCGGGTACGCGCCCGCCGCGACCGCGCCCGGAGCGCAACCCTCCGGCAGCTTCGAGTACCGCGCCGTCGCCGGCCCCGGCGACTACTCCTTCTACGCGGTCGCGTACGACGCCGCCGGCAACTCCGAGGCGCCGGCGGCCTCCCCGGAGGCTGTCACGGAGCTCGTCCCGCGGACTCGCGCCGCCGCGCTCGAGTCGACCGACCTCGTCACGGGGTCCGACGGATCGGTGACCGTCGGGCTGGTAAACCCGAACCCGTTCGCCGTCTTGGGACGCGTGACGATCGACACGGCTAGCCCGCTCGCCCTGCGGCCCGGCGGGCCGCGGCGGGTGCGGCGCGTCGGGCAGGCCTCGTTCTCGATCCCGGCTCGGGGCACGACGAGGGCGCTTGTGAAGATCCGGCCGGCGTTGCGAGCGCTGCTCGCTCGGCGCGGCCGCCTCGCGGTGCGGGTGCGGCGTCCCACCGCCGGACCCGGCGGCCGCCGCGCCACCGCCACCGTGGCGCGGCTGACGGCGCCGCTCCCGCGCGGTTACTAGCGCGTCACGCCGGTGTGGCCGAGCGAGTGGCTGCCCGGCTGCGGGAAGACCGACAGGCCGTGCGGTCCCTGGCCCACGGGGATCCGCTTGATCAGCTCGCCGCTGCGGGTGTCGATCGCGTAGACCTCGGCGTTGTAGCGGCCCGTCAGCCAGAGGACCTTGCCGTCGATCGACACACCGCCCATGTCGGGGCTCCCGCCGCCGGGCAGGTGCCAGGTCTTCTTGACGCGCTCGGTCTTGAACGACACGACCGAGACGGAGCCCTCGTTGCGGTTCGACACGTAGAGGACGCGCGAGTTCCGGCTCGGGTAGAGGCCGTGGGCGCCGCGGCCGGTCGGGAGGAAGCCGACCTTCTCGAACGTCTGCGCGTCGATCTTCCAGAGGCCGTTGGCGACCATGTCGGCCACGTAGAAGAGCCGGCCGTCGGGCGCGAGCTTCACGTCCTGGGGCGATCCGCCGGTGCGGAGCGGGACCTGCTTGACCACCTTCTCGGCGCCGACGTCGACCACGATCATCTTCCCGGAGAACTCGCACGACGCCAGCGCGAAGCGCCCGTCGGCCGTGAAGTCCAGGTGGTCGACCCCCAGGCAGTCGACCGACAGAGCGTGGTGGAGCTTCATGGTCTGCGGGTCGCGGAAGTCGATCCGCCGCTCGCGCTCGGCGATCACCATCGCGTAGCGGCCGTTCGGCGTGAAGTACAGGTTGTAGGGGTCGTCGACCGGCACCTGCTTGCCGGGGCGGCCGGTCTTCGGGTCGATCGGCGTGAGGGTGTTGCCCACGTTGTTGCCGACCCAGAGCGTCTTGAGGTCCCACGACGGCGTCACGTGCTGCGGCAGCGCGCCGGTGGGGAACTCGCGCACCACCTTGTAGGTCTTCGGATCGATCTCCGTGACCGTTGCGCTCTGCGAGTTCGGCACGTAGATCCGCGACTTGACGCCGCGCACCGCCGGGCTCAGGTCCTTCGCCCGCGTGCCGGCGTAGACGTCGTGCTTCTTGAGGGCAGGCGACTTCCGCCAGCCGCCCACGCCGGGCCCCTTCTCGTGCTGCGGCACGCTGGCGCGGGCGCGCTCCGGCTTCGCGGGCTCAGGCGGACGTTGCGCCAGGCCCCCGCCGTCGCCGCAGCCGCTGACGACCGCGACGGCCGCGGCAGCCGCCGCTGTGAGTGCTGCGCCCCTCATGATCAGGGGCCCAGGGTAGAGACGCGGTCGCTCGCCCGACCGGAGCCGTCGCGCCCGCCGAGCACGAGGATCCCGCCCGCGGTGCCCACCGCCGCCGTGTCCGAGAGCGGTTCGGGAAGACCGCCCGCGCGCCTCACGCGGCCAGTCCGAGGGTCGACCGCGAGGATGGCGCTCGTCTGCTGGCCCGCCGACCCCGCGCGCCCACCGATCACGTAGAGCGCCCCGCCGAGCGCCGCGGCGGACGCGTGCGTGAGGGGCTCGGGCAGGCGGCCGAGGGAGGTGACGCGCCGTGTGCCCGGGTCGAACGCGAGGACGTCCCGCTCCGCCGCGACCCCCGACGTCCCGCCGGCGATCAGGACGCGTCCGCCCACGGCGGCCACCGCCGCGTAGCGAAGCGGGCGCGGAAGCTGGGCCACGACGGTCGCCACCGCGCCGGGCCGGAACGCGACGATCGAACGGAGCCCCTCGCTCCCGGTGTAGCCGCCGACGACGTAGGCGGTCCCGCCGACGGTGGCCGCCGACACGTCCGACGCCGCGACCGGGAGCCGCCCGGCGGGGCGCGTGCCGCCGTCGTCGTCGACCGCGAGGATCGCGTCGCTCGAGCCCGAGGTGCCCCCGCCGCCGAAGAAGTACACCCGCCCGCCGATCGTGGCCGCGGCCGAGTCGTGCAGCGCTACGGGGAGCGACCCGATGCGCCGGCTCCTCGCGCCGGTGGTCGCCAGGATCGTGGGGACCGAGGTGTTCGCGGCGTCGAGGCCGCCGAGCAGCAGCACGCGTCCGCCCGCGAGCGGGGCCGCCGCCGGGAGCTGGACGGGGGCCGGGAGGCGCCCCTCCGAGCGCGCGCGGACCCGGGCCGGCGCGCGCTCACGATCGCGCATGGCAGAGGCCAGGAACGCGGTGACCGCCGCCTGCTCACGCGGCGAGAGCCGGCCGCGGAAGGACGGCATCCCGCCGATGCCGAGGGTGAGCTGCCGCCTGATCTGCTTCGCGCTCAGCAGCTCGCTCGTGTCGAAGTCCGGGCCGACCCGCCCCTTCGCGCCGGCCGCGGTCAGCGTGTGACAGCCGGCGCACGAGCGCGCGAAGACCGCCCGGCCCTCGACGCGTGAGGGGGTCTCCGCCGTTTGCGTCTCGTCCCCGCTGCCGCAGGCCGACAGGCCGGCCGCGGCGGCGGCGACCATCGCAAGCAGGGTTCGCCGTGCGCTCAGGGCTTGAGTATGCGGAACTTCGCCGTCTTCGTGGCCGACTGGTTGCCGGCCCCGTCCTTGGCGCGCGCCTTCAGCTTGTAGCGCCCGGGTGAGAGGACCTTCGTCGGCGAGATGCGGCCCTTGAAGTTGATCTTGTTCTTGCCCTTCTTGCCGGCGACCGTCTTCTTGCCCACGCCCACGTAGCGCGTGCACTTGGGCTTGTTCTTGTTCGCGGGCGTGGGCTTGACGCACTTGCCGCCCACGCGCCTGCCCGGGCGCGCGCGCTGGAAGGTGAGCGTGACGTTGGCCTTCTCCGACAGGTTGAAGGAGATCTCCGTGCCGGAGCTGCGCTTCCATGCGGACGGGTCGACCTCGAGGTTCGAGAGCACCGGCGGCTTGTCGTCGACCTTGATCGTCACCTTCGCCGGGGTGGCGAACTGGACGGCGTCGATGCCGTTGAACATGAACGAGTCGGTGCCGCCGAAGTTCTTGTTCGGCGTGTAGGTGACGGTGGACGGGTCGCCCTCCGTCACGGGACCGAGCTTGCCGTGGTCGGGCGGGTCGGAGATCTTCTCGGAAACCGCCGTCTGCTCGTACGCCGGCCCGGTGTCGTCGCAGTCGATGGTGATCTGAAGCGGCTTGCCGGCCGGGGTGCTGACCGTCTTGCCCTTGCAGACCGGCGTGCCGTCGGGAGCCCAGTCGGGGTTGCCGTCGAAGTGGTTCGCCGTGGCCTCGATCGGCGGCAACGGCCCGCTGCTGTCGTCCGAGGGCTCGGCCAGGAGGGTGCCCTGGGTGGTCTGCCCCTCCACGTACGCGATCAGCTCGCCGTCGGGCGACCACGTGCAGTTGTAGCTGGCGAGGGCGCCCATGTTCGGGTCAGCCGTGGGGGTGTCGGACAGGTCGAACCCCTCCGCCGCCGGCGTCGTCGAGACGTTCGTCACCCAGATCTCCGCGGTGCCGTTGAACCCGGTGCCCCGCGTGTAACACATCTTCGTCCCGTCGGGTGAGATGGAGGGCTGGAACACGCTGTCGGCCAGGTTGAGGACCGGTTGCTCGCTGCCGGCGCCGTTAGACGCCTTCTTGAGGATGTCCGAGGCCGACAGCGGGCCCCTCGCGAAGTAGATGGTCTGCGAGTCGGGCGACCACGCCGGCTTGCCCTCGAAGACACCGTTCGTCGAAGTGATGAACAGTGGCGACAGGCCGCTGGGCGGGTAGGCCTTGACCAGCACGTCCGTCTGGTTGCTGCCGTCCGCGACCTCGCTCTCGTAGGCGATGTGCTCGCCGTCGGGCGACCACGCGGGGCGGTCGTCGGTGACGTTGTTCGAGTTCGTGAAGTTCTGGGGGACGGCGCCAGGCGTCGTCAGGTCCAGCACGTAGATGTCGTAGTTGCCCCCGACGCCCGCCGCATAGGCGATCTTGGTGCGGTCGGGCGACCACGTGGGGTGGCGGTGCTGGATGCCGGCCGTCGGGGTGACGGTGCCGGACGCGGAGCCGGCGCCGGTGTCGCTGGTGATCGTCCGGAGGTAGATCTTGGCCTCCGAGTCGTCGTTGGCCGGACCGCCGCGACCGCTGACGAACACGATCCGGCCGTTGAAGCCGGGCAGCACGGCGCCGGCTGACGGGGCCAGGGCCAGGACCGCGGCGAGGGCCAGCGCTGCCACGACGACGGTCCGCACGAGGCGTCTCGGGCTCATCTGAGTTGCGAACCTACCCGAGCGGCGGGGGGGAATGCAAGCGGGTGCGTCGAGTGGGCCAAGACGCGGATCGCCTAGCGCGGGTCGAGGTCGACTCGAACGGTCACGCCGGTGTGCACGTCGCCGTGCGCCCGCGCCTGACCGCTGCGGTCGACGCCGCGCAGGCGGATCCGCACCGGAGCGCCGTCGCGAAGGTTCCGCCACCACACCTTGCGGTCGGGCCACCCGACGCCGATCGTCACCAAGTCGCCGTCCCGCGAGTAGCCCACGGGGATCGTGTACACACGCCCGCTGCGCCGTCCGGTCACCGCGATGAGCGCGAGCCGGCGGCTCAGCAGGCCGTGCAGCGGCGAGCGCAGGATGCCGCGCACGGCGCGGTTGCCCGTCTGGTTGAGGAGCGCGAAGCGCCCGTGGCCCTCAGGCGGCGAGCCGCGCGACGGCATCCGGGACCCCCTCGCGCGCGCTCGGATAGCGCGGCGTCCAACCGAGCTCGGCCTTGATGCGGCCGTTCCGGCTGCGTGCGGACCTGACCACGGCCCGGACCGGGTCGCCGCCGGCGGCGACCCTTGCCAGCCAGACCGGGATCCGTCGCGGGGCGCCCACCCCGAGCGCGTCGGCGGTCAGCGCCACGAAGTCGAAGTAGCGGATCGGCTCGTCGTCGACAACGTGGTAGACGGCGCCCGACGGGCCGCGCTCCGCGGCGGCGACGCAGGCCGAGGCGACGTCCTCCACGCGCACCACGTCCCACCAGTTGTCGCCGCGGCCGACCACCGCGAACCGACCCGGCTGCCTCAGGCGCTTGACGAACTCCTCGGCGTACCAGCCGCCCGGGCCGTAGACGTGGCTCGGCCGGACGATCACGTTCGGCAGGCCGGAGCCCCGCACCAGCGCCTCCCCCTCCTGCTTCGAGCGGCCGTAGGCGGTCTCGACGGGAAGCTCCGACTCCTCGGTCAGCTCGGCGCCGTGCGCGTCACCCGTCACGACCGTCGACGTGAAGACGAACCGCGGGCCGCCGGTGGCCGCGCACGCCTCGAGCAGCCGGCGCGTGCCCTCCACGTTCACCTCGTGCACCCTGCCCGCGTCGCGCTGCGAGGCGATCTCGGCGGCGAGGTGGATCACGGCCTCGGGGCGGGTCGAGTCGAGCACCCGGGCGAGGGCGTCCGCGTCGGTGAGGTCGCCGGCGGCGGGGGTGGTTCCCTCCGGCTCGGAGCCGGGGCGCCGCACCAGCGACACGACCTCGTGCTCGCGGTCGCGCAACTCGGCGCACACCGCGTGGCCGAGGAAGCCGCTCGCGCCCGTCACGAGGACCTTCACGAGCGGATCGTAACCGGCCGGCCGCGGCGGACCGAGGGTGGGTCGACTCAAGCCCTAGGGTGCCTAGGCGGGTGCCTGGCCAGGGCCGATCATGGCCAGGCGATGAAGCGTCACCTGATCAGCACCCTCGCGGCCGCGCTCGCGGTGGCGACCAGCACCGCTCCGGCGGCCGCGTCGCCGAGCGACCCCGACGCCGCGACCGACCCGGGCGACCCGGCGGCCGCGCCGAACCAGCCGCCGACGGCGCGCGCGAGCTTCGCCCTCGCCCCGCGCGCCGAACGGGCGGGTGAGGCGTGGAGCACCGGCGCCGACAACTACCGGAGCTCGTACGTGCACCCGACGAGCTGGGACGTCTCGCTCGACGGCTGCGGCTCGACCGGCGGCACCGACAGGCACGGCAAGGCTCAGGCGATCTCGTTCGAGTGGCGGCTCGAGCCGCTAGACGGCCAGGGGAGCGCGGTCAGCGCGAGCTCGACCAACTGCCGGGCGACCGCGACGGTGCACTCGCTCGGGCGCTGGCGCGCCGGGTTGATCGTGCGCGCGGCCAACGGGGCGGTCGCGCGTGCGGACGCGGGCGAGCGCCGATTCCGCGACCTGGTCATCGCGGCCTTCGGCGACTCGTACACCGCCGGTGAGGGGAATCCCGAGAGCCGCGCGCACTGGACGATGGGGCCCTACCAGAAGCCACACGTCGACAACGCGGCCGGCTGGAGCGACCGGCAGTGCCACCGCTCGCGGGCGTCCTGGGCGATGCGCGCCGCGCAGCGGTTCGAGGACTCGAGCACCGCCGTGACCTTCCTCAACTACGGCTGCTCGGGCGCCACGACCAGGGACGTCGTGGACGGCGGCTACAAGGGCATCGAGCCGGTCAGCGGCGACGAGCGGCTGCCGTCGCAGCTCGCGGCCGCGCGCGCGGTCCTCGGCGGTCAGTTCGACCGCGGGTCGCGGTCGGTGCACACGGCGCTGATGGCCATGGGCGTCAACGACCTCGGGTTTTCGGACATCCTGCGCGAGTGCGCGTCGTTCAACGGCGGCTACGGCTTCGCGCTCGAGCTGCCGGGCGCGGGACCAATCGTGGACGAGCCGTGCACGACCGCGGGCCTGGACCGGTGGATGAAGAACGGGCTCTGGCAGCTCGAGGAGTCGTACGACCGGCTCGAGGTGGGCATCGCTGCGAACCTGAACGCGCGCTCGGTGCGCTTCGTCGAGTACCCGGCGCGGATCATGACCAACGGACGCGACCACCACGAGGGATGCGGCGTGTTGAACGGGATCTCGACCGGTGAGGCCCGCTGGATCACCTCGGGCGGCGACGACCTGAATGCGGCGATGGCGGCGGCCGCCCGACGCAACGGCTGGGGCTACGTCAGCGGGGTCCGGGACGCCTTCCGCCATCACGGCTACTGCGCCGACGACTCCTGGTTCCGGAGCTTCAGCGGCTCCATGAAGCTCCAGGGGAACAAGTTCGGCACCGCGCACCCGCTGGGGGCCGGCCATGCGGCGGCGGGCGAGGTCGTTGCCCCCACGATCCCGAGCGAAGAGCAGCCGCTGTCCCCTCCCGCTCGCGTCCGTATCGAGTTCGAGCGCCTGCGCGTGTTCACGCCGGCGAGCGAGGTCTACGAGGAGCAGGGCAAGGCGCCGCTGACGGATCCGGCGTTCTCGGTGATGTGGCACGGCTGGCACACAACCAAGGTCACCGGGCCCCAGTACGAGAACCGCAGCTGGGTCGCGATCCCCGAATCGGACCGCACGACGATCGTCGACACCCGCGGGGACACGATCGGGCTCGAGGGCGCGGTGACCCTCCCGTCGTTGAAGATCGTCGAGGGCACGGCGAGCGACGAGCGCCGCGGCAAGGGGTTCAGGGTCACCGGCCCCCGGCGCGTGAAGTTCTTCGTCACGCACCGGCGCGCCGACGGCTGGCGGCCGGGTGAGCACACGATCAACGGCGACAGCGAGAACGCGGCCTACCAGCTCGTGTACAGGGTGACGGTGATGCGGCCACCGGCCACGGGCCCGACGTCCGCCACGTCCGGCTGACGTCTACAGCCCGAGCTTCTGGAGCCCGTGCGAGACGCGGCGGTCGGTCGAGACGACAGGGCTCTCGCGCTTCACCCAGCGATCGCCGCCGAAGTAGCGGACGAAGATGTTCTCGGCGGTGCGGGTGGCCAGCGCCTGGCTCGTGAGCGTCGGGTTGGGCCCGCCGATGGCGTTCGGCAGCGCGGAGTTGTCGGCCACGAAGAGGCGCTTGACGAAGCGCGCCTCGCCCGACGGCGCAAGCACCGAGTTGGCCGGGTTCGAGCCCATCCGCATGGTGGACTGCACGTGCAGGATCAGCGGCGGCCAGTCGATCCTGTGGATCTCCTTCGCACCCGCCTTGCGCAGCAGCTCGACCGCGCGGGCCGTCATGAACTCGCGGTTCGACTTGGTGCGGGCGGTGCGCTTGCGCTGGTGGAACTCGACCTTCGCGACCGGGCCGTGCTCGTCGGGCGGGAGCGTCTGCGAGAGCGTCACGCGGTTCTGGGCCTCGACGTCGTCGTCGGTGATGACCAGGATGTTGAGCAGGCGATCGATGTCGTGGAGCAGGCGGCGCACGTCCTTGCCGACGAGGCGGCCGAGGGTGTCGGCGCCCGCCTTGCGGGACCTGCCGTTGTGGTAGCGGCCGGCCATCCCGGCGTCGGAGAAGTTCGCGGAGAACGCCTGGAGCGCCGGCGGCAGCCCGACGTTCTCGAGCCCGCCGCGGCCGGGGTAGTCCACGCGCGCGGCCGAGCCTGGGCCCTTCGACGAGCCGGTGTAGCGGGGCAGGACCCCGATCACCCAGTCGAAGTAGTGGTCGGTGTAGCCGCGGCCGACCCAGTCGTTCGGATTGGGGAGCTCCGAGTTGAACCACAGACGCGGGTTCTCCGTGCAGCCGCCCGACATGACGACCACCTTGGCCTCCTCGGAGTGCGTCTCGCCGGTGCGCGTGTTGCGCCAGGTGACGCCGCGCGCGACTGTCGCGGAGCCGCTCGACTCGGTGTCGATCTTCGTGACGAACGCGTCGGCGACGAGCTTGACCGGCTTTCCGCCCTTGTGCCAGCGGTTGGCCGTGAGCGCCATCGGGACGTACGAGTTGTCGGTGGAGCGCTTGGCGGCGAGGTTGCGGGGCGCGCCCCGGGGCTCGTAGCAGCCCTGGAAGCAGAAGCCGCAGAACGTGCAGCCGCGCGCGTGCGGGTAGCGGAGCTTCCTCGGGTCGCTCGTGCGTCCGGCGGTCCCGTGGGGCTGGAGGATCGCGTTCTCCTGCGGGCGGTGCGACGGCCGCTTGGTGTCCTTCGTCTTCTGAACGGGCAGGCCCATCCGCGCTGCGCCGTGCAGGAAGACCTCCTCCTTCGTGCCCATCGCAGCGGTCTGGACCGGCAGCGTGTGCTCGACCCACTCGTAGTACGGGATGAACGACCTGTACGTGAACGGGAACTCGTGGCGGCGGTCGTACGCCTTGCGGTCCGCCTTGTCGTAGCCGTGGAAGACGCCGGGGTACGCGCGCGGGTTGTTGCCGTAGTAGTGGAGGGTCGTGCCGCCGACGCCCGAGACCTGCCAGAGGAAGGAGTTCTGCGGCAGCTCGCGCAGCCAGCCGGACTTCGACCGGTCGGACGGGCCGAAGCGGAGGTAGCCGCTCACCGGGTTGTTGGCGTCGTTCTCCAGGTGCCGCCACTGCTTCTCCGGGTGCGCGTTCCGTGCGCCCGCCTCGAGCAGAAGCACGTCGAGGCCGCGGGCGGCGAGCTCCTTGGCCACCACAGGTCCGCCGCCGCCGGCGCCGATCACGATCACGTCGCGCATCAGGTCCTGCTCCCCCTCACTCGCTTGCGGCCCTGGTAGTAGCCCTTCAGCTCGGCGTGGCCCTCGGCTGGGCCGTCGTACTTCGAGAGCCGCCAGCCCACCGGCCGCTTGCGCACGCGGCGCGTCTTCGGGTCGATCACGCCGGCCTCCGACCACGCGAGGAACGACACGAACCCGGGCAGGATCCCGCCGACGAACTTGAGCTCGGTGCCGTCGTACTGCGGGTCGCTCTCGAGGCGCTCGAACACCATCGCCTTGTCCCTGTTGGAGAGCCGCGCGAACGGCGACAGGAATGTGCCGTTCGCGGCCGCCGGGTTCACCTGGAGCGCGTACGAGTTGAGCAGCGTGGCGACCCCGCCCGAGGCCGCGAGCGCCGTGCCGTCGTTGCCGAAGGCCGACACCGGCACGAACTTGTCGAGCGCCTCGATGAAGGCCGGGACGGTGCCGGCGGCGATCCCGCCGGGCTCCTTCGTCCTGTCGCCCTGCGCGCGCGAGTAATCGTCGTTGCCGGGGAGGATGAAGGCGACGAGGCCGCTCAAGGTGTCCTTGGTGACGTCCGACTCGGCGGCGAGCGCCTGCTGCAGGAGGCCCTTGCTCGCCAGCACGTCGGGGAGCGGCGCGAGGGCGGCGGCGAGCCCGAGCAGGCCCGCCCGCTCGAGCACCGCGCGACGTGAGAGACCCCTGCCCGGCTCCACGCGCTGGACCCTACATCTCGAGACGCGAGGTCGCGCTAGCGGCTGCTTGCCGGGTCGCTACAGAGCGCTAGCACCACTCGTCGCCGGCCGGCACCAGCGAGGTGGCTCCGAAGACCGCCGTCTGCCCTACCTCGCTCAGCACCGCGCTCTGGGTCGTCGTCTGCCCGCTCGACGGGTCGCGCCAGTCGATCGTCGCGTTGGTCGGCACCGTGGCGTCGCCGTCGTTGTGGTCGGCGTAGTAGCAGAGGCCGAAGCCCCACTGCTGATTCGGGAAGCTGGCGGCGAAGACCTCGGGGCCGATCCCATCCGTGTCGTCGTCGGAGAGAGTGGCGTCCGGGACGCCGCCGTGGTCGCTGAACCAAGCGTGATTCCCCTGCGCGTCGAAGACGTGCAGGTCGATGTCCGTCCCCTCCGTATTCCAGGTGAGCGTGGCGACATCCGTTCGGTCAGGCTCCGGCGGGTCGTCGGACGCCTCCGCGATCGGGAAGTCGTGGTGGAAGAGGTTGAGCTCGCCGCTGTCCAGCTTCAGGAGCGGCGCCTTCAGCGAGGCGTTCAGGTCGACGGGCGCGGTGAGGGTCCACCACGGGTCGTCGTCGGTGTCCGCGCTGAACTGGAGGCCTGTGCTGAACGCGAGCTCGGGACCGGCGACGCCGTAGAGCAGCATCTGGAACGCCGGGATGATTCGGCCGCCCAACTCGGCGCTCGCCTGCGCGTTCGGCGGGTCGTAGCTCCAGCTCGCGTCCGCGTTGCCGTCGTAGTCGAAGTCGCCGTCGTCGTAGTGGATTCCCGCGGTTCCCGAGACGGTCCCCCGTATGCCGGTCGAAACGGTCGCGCTCACGCTCCCCTCGGCGCTGACGTAGACGAGGATTCGGGGGACCAGGACGACCGGCACCGGGCCCACCTGAAGATCGATCGGCGGAAGATTGATCTGGGCGATCTGGGTCTTGTCGATCGAGCACGACGCGGCCGCCTGCGCGGACGCGGCGAGCTCGGCGTCGGCGGTGAGGGTTCCCGTCAGCGACGCGGTGTCGACCCCGTTGTTCCACGGTCGCCAGTCCCAGTGCCAGTGGGCCTTGAACTTGACCGAGGGGGTCACCGTGACCGAGCCGTGGACCTCGACGGACCCGCCCGCCTCGCAGCTGACGACCTTCGAGACGTTCTGCTTGGCGAGCCGCGGCACGCGGCCCTTGCCCTTCACCCGCCGAAGCCCCGGCGTGACGGTGGTATCGATCTGGCCGGTGGGCACGGCGTCGAGAAGCGTCGTCGGTTCCGTGGTGATCTGGGTGTCGCCGTCCGAGTGGGACACGGACGCGACCTTGCCGAGGAAGCCGTACGGGGTGTTGGGCCCGGTGCCCATCGCGACGACGTCGCCCGCTTTCGCGCTCGAATCGCCGTCGACGACGATCGTTCCCCGAGCGCCGGTGGTAGGCGCCGACGACACCTTGTCCGGCGAGATGACCGCGACCCGCCGCTTGACGAGCACGTGACGCGCGGTCGTCGCCGCGACGACCTTCCCGCCCCTTACGACCGCCGCCCGCAGCGTGACGCCGCCGGCCTTCGCGGGCACGGTCCACTTGAGCGTGAACTTGCCCTTCTTCAGACCGCTCCGAGCCCGCTGCACCCACCGGCCGCCGGTGCTCTGCTGGAGGCGGACGCTGGCCCCGCGGCCGGGGTTCGTCACCGTCCCGGTCGCCACGAGCGGCTTCTGGACCTGCACGTTCGCGGGGAAGCGAGCGGTGATCCGGGTCGGCGGCTTCTTCGCCCCGGCGCCCGCGGCTGGGAGCAACGCGGCCAGGGCGACGGCGACGAGAACGAGCGGAATCGTCCGCCCGGCATGCGGCAAGCGAGACAGTGGAGGGCCTCCCGGCGAGTGCGAGTTCGAATGCGACGGGCAGAAGCGTCACGCCGAACCTATGCCAGGCCGGTTGATTGCGCAAGTCCCCAAAAGTGGTGACTGGCAGTGGCGCGCTATCGCGGCTCAGATCAAAGCGCGCGCCGTGTCCTCGATCGAGTCCTCGATCGGGCGCGGCGTCCACCCCAGCGTCGTGCGTGCCTTCTCGCTGGACATCCACTGCCGCTTGCCGAGGTCGCTCACGAACGGGCGGATCGCGCCGTCGAAGAGCGACATCGCGCGTACGAGCAGGTTGGGCGCGACGCGCGTGGGGACGTTCGGCGCGGCGTCGCCGAGGCGCTCGCGGATGACCGCGGCCACGTCGGGGGTGAAGAGGAACTCGTCGGCCGCGATGAAGCGCTCGCCACCCGCCGCGGGGTCGGTCATAGCGCGGAGGTGGAGGTCGGCCACGTCGCGCACGTCCACGAAGGTGAACCCGAGCCGGGGCATGGCGGGCATGCCGTCGAGCAGCCGCTGGATGGCCTGGAGGGACGTGGAGCGATCGGCGCTGAGCGGCGGGCCGATGATCGCGCCCGGGTTGACGACGGCCAGCCTGTCCTCGGCGCCGGAGTCGCGGACCAGCTTCCACGCGGCCAGCTCCGCGATCGTCTTCGAGCGCACGTACGGGGTGCGGTCCGTGTCGTCGCCGTCGGTCCAGTCGGACTCGGTGTAGGGGGCGGACTCCGACGACTCGCGACTACCGCGTACCGCGGCTACCGACGAGGTCATCACCACGCGCTCCACGCCGGCGTCGAGCGCGGCACGGAGGACGCGTAGCGCGCCGTCACGGGCGGGGGCGATCAGCTCGTCGGGGTCCTTCGGCTGCTCGGGCGGGAACGGCGAGGCGACGTGCAGCACGTAGCGGCAGCCCGCCACCGCCTCGGCCCAGCCGTCGTCCGACGTGAGGTCGGCGGGGAGCACGGTGAGACGGTCGCCCGGGTCGGCCCCGGCCTTGGCGACGGCCTCGCGCACCGTGCCCTCGCGCTTCATGTCGCGCACGGTGGTGCGCACGTCGTGGCCCCGCTCGAGCGCCATGGCCACGCACCACCCGCCGAGGAAGCCGGTCCCGCCGGTCACCAACGTCGTCGATTCGCTCATGGCGGGGAGGCTATTGCGAAGGCGCCGGCGCCAACGGCGGCGGCGTCAGGACCGCCGCTCCGATCACGAGCGCGAAGGCGAGCATGCGCAGGGTGAGCGCCGCCGGATCGCTCGGCATCGGCTCCCCGAACACGATGGGACCGGCGGCGATGGTGGTGACGTTCGCGGCCGCGGCCGTGGCGGCGATCACGGGCACTGCGGCGCCCTGCTGGAGGCTGCGCGCCGAGACCGTGAGGCCGACGAGCGAGAGGATCGCGATCGTCGGCGCGAGCGGGTGGAGCAGCACGCCGAACCCGTCGTCGCCGAGGTAGTCGCTGAGCGCCTTGATCGACACGTCGGAAGCGCCCCACAGGACGCCGGCCGCAGCGGCCACGACCGGGGCCCTGCGCTCGCTCGGTCCCCAGCCGTAGGCCGCGGCGGCAAGGCCCGCGACCGTGAGCAGGCCGACGTAGGTGGCGAGCGCGCTCGTGGAGTGGTCGGCGTGCGCGTCGTTCCCGACGCCCGACATCGTCGCCGCCAGGACCGCCAGCCCCGCCGCGGTCAGCGCCACGCCGATCCACTCCCGGCGGGTCACGTCGTGCCCGAACAGGCGGTCGGCGCACACCGTCAGCATCACGAGGCCGCCGGCGATGACCGCCTGCACGAGCGAGATCGGAGCGAGCGAGAGCGCGGTCACGTGGAGGCCCCAGGCGGCGGTCGCCACGATGATCCCGATCGTGTAGTCGCGCGCGCGGAAGAGCCCGAGCGAGGTGCGTACGGGGCGCCGCCAATCGACCTCCGGAGCGGTCGCGGCGCCGCGGAACTTCAAGAGGTTGCCGATGATCGCGGCGAAGGCCGTCGCTAGCGCGAAGACGAGCCCGATCTGCACCGAGAGGGACACTCGGTGACCGTAGCGGCGAGCGTGCTCTGCGGTGCCTCCCGGCCCCGCAGAGGCCCGCCTAGTTGTCGCTGCCGCAGACCGTCAGGCCGTACTCGCGCGCGAGCTTGTTCGCCTCCTGGAACGGATCGTCGCCGTTATCCTGCGTGAGCGCGAGCGGGTCCTTCTTCCCCTCGTCGATCCCCTGCTGAGCAGCGTCGAGGATCGCGTTCACCTCGTCCTCGTCGCCGGCCGGAGCGCCAAGCGCGCGGAGCCCGTCGACCTGCTTCTGCACCGACGGGATGAGCACTTCCTCTGAGAACTTCTTGAGGTCGGCGTCGCTCGGCTTCTGCTTCTGATCGCCGAACATCTTCTCGCCCTGCGCGTCGATCTCCTTGTTGCCCTTCGCGCAGATGGCGTTGCCCTTCTTGACGAACTCGGCCTTCGAGATCGACGACGAGCCGGAGTCGTCGCTCTTGTTGTCGTCGTCGCCGCAGCTCGCGGCGGTCAGCGCGAGGCCCAGTGCGAGGAGCAGGATCGAGAGGAGGCGCTTGGAGATCATGCGGGCAGTATCAGCTCCCGAGCGGACGGCCAGGCGCTCGGCACTCGCAGGGGGTACCGAAAAACGACACCTAGGTCTCCTGTAAACCGAAGCTCGATCGAGGAAGGCTTCTCGCGGCACCTACCCCTACCGCCACGAAGGAGACCGACCACATGCCCTCCATACGCCGCTACCTCCCGCTGACCGCGGTCGTACTGGCCCTCCCGCTCGCACCGCCGGCCTTCGCGGACGGCGCGGGGAGCATCGCGTCGGCCCCGACGGTCGTCTACGAGCAGCAGTCGTTCGGGAACACGGCCGACCCCAACACCAGTAGCGAGGGATGCGGCGGCGGGCGTCACGCCTGGTGGTCCCTTCCCACCTCGGCCGGCGATCGCATCACCGTCGACTTCGAAGGAACGGGAGCCGAGTATGCGCGGGTCTGGCCCGTGGGGACGACTGACTTCAACGTCGAGGACAAGAACTACAGGGAGACCAAGCACCTGGGATCCAACGACAAGGCGCAACTGGTCTTCACGAGTCCGCAGACCGGCACGATGCCGCTCGAATTCACGACTGACATATGCAACTTCAGCGTCTCGGGCGAGCCGGGCTCTTACGACTTCACGGCCTACGTTCGACACGCGGTCCGACTGGCCGTCCCGCGCAGGGAGTCGGTTTCCAGAGTCGCGACCATGCGGATCGGTGCGCACACGCCGGACGGGGCTTCCATCAACGACCCCTCACTCGTGGTGACGCTCCAAGCACACAACCGGGGCGGGAAGTTCCGACGTGTCGGAAGCGCTTCCGTCCAGGATGGGCGCGCCACCGTCTCGTACACGCTCCCGAAGAGCTGGCGGAAGCATGACGTCTACCTCCGCGCAGTCGCCACGGGACCGAACTACGTGACCGAGACGTCGCCCACGCAGCATTCGGTGGTCAAGTAGGGCGCGGGCCGGCGAGGAGAAACCCGCCTTGCGGGGGCTCCCGAGCGCGCCCGACAGGATTCGAACCTGTGACCTTCGGTTCCGTAGACCGACGCTCTATCCAGCTGAGCTACGGGCGCTCGGCGGCCTAGGTTAGCCGTCGACCATGGGCCCCGTCCGCCGTGTGCGGAGCTGCTGCTGGAGCTCGCGACGCTCGCGCAGGACGGCGTCGGCGGCGAGCTTCTGCTGCCTCTGCCAGCGGCGCACCATCACCAGTCCGAAGACCGTGAACACGACCAGCACGCCGACCATCGCCCAGAAGCCCAGGTGCGAGCCCTGGCCGGGAACCCACGTGTTCGCGCCGTAGAAGCCGACGATCAGCGTCGGTATCAGGAAGGCGGCCGCGGCCAGCTCGATCCGGCGCTGGACCCGCTCCGCCTCCTCGCGCCGCTTCTCGTTCTGCTCGACGTGGAGCAGCTGGAGCGCCGCGCGCAGCGACTGCGCCAGCTCGCGCAGCCCGGCCAGCGCCTTGTTCACGCGGTTGTCGACCGCGACGGCGATCTCCGCGTCGGTCGCGCACAGCCACGCCTTGTCGAGGTCCTCGCGCAGGTCGCTTCGGTTCAGGGGGTTGATCCAGTCGCGCAGCACCGCCATCGAGCCCCAGATCTGCGCGAACGTCGCGCGGTCGGGCTCGTCCTGGAGGTACATCCCCATCTCCCAGTCCTCGAGCCAGCCCGCCAGCGCCCTGTACGCCGGCACGTAGCCCAGCGCCAGCTCGTGCATCACGAGCACGCCCAGATCGCCCGCGTTGCGCCCGCGCCCGCCGGCCCACCGCCGCGCCACGTTCTCCACCACCACGCCGGGCGGCTCCGCCGCCTCGTGCCTCCGCTGCTCGACCGCCCCGACGAAGGTGCGCCGCTCGTGCCAGCACGTCAGCAGCCAGCTATCGCTCGAGAGCAGCTCGACCGGCTGGAAGACGAGCTCGCCGGCCCCCTGGACCTGGCCGCGGCGATCGTCCCCGCCCGGCCCGCGCACCTCGACCGCGAACGACGACGCCAGGCGGATGCGCTCGTCGAACGACCTGCCCTCGGGCTCGGTGTCGGGCTCGAGCAGCTCCTCCACCATCTCGACGGTCAGGCCGGGGCAGACCGGCGCGAGCACCCGCGCCACCTCGGCGGGATCGTCCGCGTCCGGGTCGAGGTCGTACCACCACACCGTCCCCGGCCCGACCGGTGTCGTCAGCTCCTCCAGGGCACCGGGCGGCTCTCCGGGGACCCATGCCGAGGCGGACCGCACATACGACAGCTGCACGGGCGACGACCCTAGTGGGAACCGGTGGCGCATGCGCGCGCGCGGGATTAGGGTGGACACATGCGCAGGGGGAGAGGCATGCGCAGGGTCCTCGCGGCAGCGGCCGCGACGCTGGCGGCCACGGCCGTCGCGGCGCCGGGCGCGCAGGCGCAGCCGCTCGACGACCTCTGCTCGCAGCTCAGCCCGTCAGGCGCGCCGTGCATCGGCGCCCCCAAGCTCGCGGAGCGGCTCGCCGCCGAGTGCCGCCGGATCGGCCGCCCCGCGGACGACTGCCAGATGCCGCTCGGCCACAGGGTCGGCCGCGAGATCGTCGAGCGCTACCGCGGCTCGTGGCTCCACCGCACCGCGGCGTTCCAGTACCGGCTCGCGAGCGGCATCCCGTTCCGCGACGCGCCGTGGCTCGGCACGCACAACTCCTTCAACAGCGTCAGCGACCCGCCCACGCTCTCGAAGACCGACTCGAACCAGCAGCTCACGCTGCCCCAGCAGCTCGACTCAGACGTCCGCTCGCTGGAGCTCGACGTCCACTGGGTCCCCAGCCTCGACGCCGCCGGCAAGAAGGCCGTCGTGGTCTGCCACGGCCGCGGGCCCGACGAGCAGCACTTCGGCTGCACCAACGAGCGGCGCCTGGGCTTCGAGCTCGGGCAGATCGCCGGCTGGCTCGCGAAGAACCCCGATCAGGTGGTGCTGCTCTACCTCGAGGACGAGCTTGGCGACCCGGCGGGCTACACGGAGACGGTGGCCACGCTCGACGAGCTGCTCGGGCCCAGGATCTACCGCCCGCGCAAGGAGGACTTCACCGCGAAGGGCTGCGCGGACCTGCCTCTCGGAGTCTCGCGCAACGACGTGCGCGCCGCCGGCGCCCAGGTCGTGCTCGTCGGCAACTGCCGGGCCGGTTGGGCCAGCCACGTCTTCGGCTGGGACGACGTGCACGTGGAGAGCGGCTCGACCTCGCGCTACCGCGATTACCCGAGCTGCGACGCGAGCTACGGCCGCGACGTCTACGACGCCAAGCTCGTCCGCTACTACGAGGACAGCACGTTCGTGTCGGCGGCCACCGATCCGACCGCGACGCCCGCCGAGGCGGCGGCGGAGATGCTGAAGCCGGCGAAGGTCGCCGCGATGACCCGCTGCGGCGTGAACCTCTTCGGGCTCGACCAGCTGCTCCCCGACGACGGCCGCATCGACGCGTCGATCTGGAGCTGGGCGCCGCAGAAGCCCGACCGCTCCCAGGGCAGGTGCGCGGTCCAGCGCCCGGACGGCCGCTGGACGACCCGCCGGTGCCAGGCGACGAGGCGCGTGGCCTGCTTCAGCGACGGCAACTGGCACGTGACCGGGCGCGCCTACCCGTTCGCGAGCGCGCGCGCGCAGTGTCAGCGCCGGGGCGGCGCGTTCGACAAGCCGCGCACCGGCTACGACAACGCCACCCTGCGCAAGGCTGCGCCGGGCGACGCGCGCGAGATCTGGATCGACTACCGGCTCGGGTAGTCGTGCAACAAGTGGCCTGGCCCCCGTTGCGCAACAGGTGGCCTGGCCCCTGTTGCACGCAACACACGCAACAGGGGCCAGGCCACCTGTTGCGGTCAGCGGCCGCGGCGCTTCGGCGGGCGCTCCTTCGGCGGGTTCTCGCGCCGCTCCTTCGGCGTCATCTGCCGGATGGTGAGCGAGCCGTCCTCCACCTGGCGCTCGAACTCCTCGAGGTCGCGCTCGCGCTTGTCGTCCTGACGCTTCCTGGTCGGCGAGACCGGCGGCTTGCGCTTGTCTGCGGGCGTCTTCCCGGCCATCCCCGGAAAGCCTACGATGCCGGGCCGCGGTGCGCGGCACCGCCGCCTCTCATCGACCGCTCATCGGCCCCCGCGACGATGCCGAGAGTCCACCGATTGGAGCCCCCGCATGAACGCCAAGCCGGTCGTCCTGGCCCTCATCGCCGCCCTGCCGCTGGCCGGCTGCGGCTCGACGTCGCACGAGACCACGAAGCCGAGGCGGGCAACGCCGACCGCCTTCGATGCGAGCCGGTTCGTGCGCACCGTGGACAACCCGTGGTTCCCGCTCGCGCCCGGCTCGGTCTATCGCTACCGGGGAGTCAAGGACGGCGAGCCGTCGACCGAGGTCGTGAGGGTCACGAATCGCACGCACGCGATCCTCGGCGTCGACGCGACGGCCGTGACCGACCGCCTCTACGAGCACGGCAGGCTCGCCGAGGACACGGTCGACTGGTACGCGCAGGACCGCGACGGCAACGTCTGGTACCTGGGCGAGGCCACCCGTGAGCTCGACCGGCACGGCGGGACCGCCAGCACGTCGGGGTCCTGGCAGGCCGGCGTCGACGGTGCCCGAGCCGGCATCTACATGCCCGCGAAGCCGGCGGTCGGGCAGTCGTTCCGCCAGGAGTACCTGAAGGGCGAGGCGGAGGACCACTTCGAGGTCGCCGAGCGGGACGTCCGCGTGCGCGTGCCCTACGGCAGCTCGGATCACGCTCTGCGGACCCGCGAGTGGACGCCGCTCGAGCCGGACGTCGTCGACGCGAAGTTCTACGTGCGCGGCGTCGGCACCGTGCTCGAGCGGACGGTCAAGGGCGCGAACGAGCGCAACGAGCTCGTCTCGTTCAAGCGCGGCTGACGCCGGGCAGCTCGATCCAGACGTCGGCGCCGCCGCCCTCCCGGTTGGCGGCGCGCGCCGCGCCCCCGTGCGACTGCGCGATCGCCGCGACGATCGCGAGCCCCAGCCCGGCGCCGCCTCCGCGGGCCGGATCGGCGGTCGTGAAGCGCTCGAACGCGCGCTCGGCCATCGCGGCGTCGAAGCCGGGGCCGGAGTCGGTCACGTGCAGCTCCAGGCGGCCGTTGCTGGCGGCCGCGGCGAGCCCCACCTCGCCCGACCCGTGGCGCAACGCGTTGTCGACCATGTTCCCGAGCGCCTGCTCGAGCCGCGCGCGGTCGCCCCGAAGCGCCAGGCCTCCGGGCGCCGTCGCCACCCGCACGTGCTCGCCCCGTCCGTCGAAGCGCTCCGCCACGGATTCGAGGAGCTCGCCGGCGTCGACGCGCGAGGGTCGCAGCGGTAGCCGCCCCTCGTCCAGCCGGGCGAGCACGAGCAGGTCCTCCGCCAGCCGGATCAGCCGGTCCGTCTCCTCGGCGGCGGACTCGAGCGCGGCGCGCAGCTCGTCCGGCGAGCGGCCCTGGCGCAGCGCGAGCTCGAGCTCCGCGCGCAGGATCCCGAGCGGCGTCCGCAGCTCGTGGCTCGCGTCCGCCGCGAAGGAGCGCTCGCGCTCGAACGCGGCCTCGAGCCGGTCCAGCATCTCGTTCAGGGTGCTCCCCAGTCGCGCGATCTCGTCGTTCGACCGCGGGACGGGCAGCCGGCCGCCGTCCCCGGGGCCCACGGCCTCCGCGCGCCTGCGCATCGCCTCCACCGGCCTGAGCGCGCCGGCGGCCACTGCGTAGCCCGCGAGTGAGGCGAGCAGCAGCGCCGCCGCTCCGCCGCCCGCGAGCAGCAGGGCGAGCGTCCG
>DATENL010000022.1:0-8034 GCA_035275105.1 Thermoleophilaceae bacterium | reverse complement strand
GGGAGCGCCGCCGCGGCCCAGCGCGGCGCGGGCGCGCCCGCGATTTGCCATTGGCCAAGCATTCCCTGGAGCGCCTGCTGGAGCCTGGTCGACGCCCGGCCGGCGTACGCGACCCGCGTGCCTTCGGGCACGTGCCCGAGCGACACGGTCACGATGTCCTCGCGACGGGCGAGCAGGAACAGGATCCCCGGGATCGGGAACAGCACCGCGAGCGCGATCGCCCATCCGGGGATCGACCGCTTCCGGAGAGCCAGCCCGTCGGGCGTCTCGCCGATCAGCTTGTAGCCGCCCACGCCGATCTCGGCCATGCGAAGCAGCTCACGCCTGACCTCGTCGTGCCGCGCCCTCACGACCAACGTGTGGTTCACGTGCGGAGCCGCCATCGACCGGCTTCAGAATAGGCTTCCGGCTCGATGGGGGATCTGCGCGTGCTCACCCGCCGCGAGGCCTCGATCTTCGCCTGCCTCACCGACACGGTCGTGGCGCCGGAGCCGATCCTCCCTCCCGTCCGCGAGACCGACGCCGTCGCGTTCTTCGACGAGTGGCTGTCGCTCCTCCCCGGCCCCAACCGCGCCGGCATGCGCGCGCTGCTCTGGGTCGCCGAGCTCGCCCCGCTCGCGCAGGGGTTCCGCGCCCGCCTTCGCCGCCTCGACCGCGCGACGCGCACGCGCTGGCTCAAGGGCGTGGAGCACGCGCCCTTCACCCAGCTCCGCCTGGTCACGAAGCTCGTCGTGAGCGCGGCGCAGCTCTCCTACTACGGGAACGACGCCGTCCTCGGCCGCCTCGGCTACGACGCCGACGCCAACCTCGAGCGCGGCCGCCGCCTCCGCGCGGCAGAGGGCCGACCGTGAGCGCGGGCCCGCCGCCGAGCGACAACGGCTTCCGCCCGACGCTCGACGGCGCCGCGTACGCCGACGGTCGCGACGCCATCCGCCCGGCGACCGAGCGCGTCGAGCACGGCAGCTCGATCGCCGCCGACCGCACCATCAGGGTCGACGCCTGCGTGATCGGCACGGGCGCCGGCGGCGCGCCGGTGGCCAAGGAGCTCGCCGAGGGCGGCATGACCGTCGCGATGCTCGAGGAGGGCGAGCGGTTCACGACGGACGACTTCAACGCCCGCCCGCGCGACATGATGGCCCGCCTCTACCGCGACGCCGGCCAGGTAGCGACGCTCGGGAACGTCCCGGTCGTCCTGCCCCTCGGCCGCTCGATGGGCGGCACGACCCTGATCAACTCGGGCACCTGCTTCCGCACACCGCCCCCGGTGCTCACGATGTGGGGCGAGCGCTTCGGGCTCGACGCGCTCAGCCCGGAGGAGCTCGACCCGTACTTCCGGCGCGTCGAGCGGATCCAGAACGTGGTCCAGGTGCCGGCCGAGTACGCCGGCCGCAACGCCCTGGTGGTGAAGCGCGGCGCCGACGCGCTGGGCTGGTCGGGCGACTTCATCTACCGCAACGTGCGCGGCTGTGTGGGCTCCGGGATCTGCACGTTCGGCTGCCCCACCTCAGCCAAGCAGCACGTCGGCCTGACCTACGTGCCGCTCGCCTGGGACGCCGGCGCGACCACCTACACCGGCTGCCGCGCGCGCCGGATCGAGATCGCCGGCGGCCGCGTGACCGCGGTCGAGGCCTCGGCCAGCGGCGGCGGGCGGCTGCGCGTGGAGTGCGACGTGGCCGTCGTGGCCTGCGGTGCGATCGGCACGCCGCTCCTGCTGCGAGGCCAGGGGATCGGCGCGGAATCGGGGCAGCTCGGGCGAAACCTGTCGATCCACCCCGCGACCGGCGTCCGCGCCGAGCTGGACGAGCACGTGGACATGGCCAAGGGCGTCCCGCAGTCGTACTTCATCGACGAGTTCGCCGACGAGGGGATCATGCTCGAGGGCGCCGCCGGCCCGCCGGACTACACCGCGATGTCGTACCCCTTCTCCGGCGAGCGCCACCGCCAGGTGATGCTGCGCTACGCCAGCCAGTCGCAGTTCGGGCTGATGGTCTCCGACCTCTCGCGCGGAAGCGTCCACCGCCGCGGCCCGTTCGTGCAGATCCGCTACGACCTGAACCGCGAGGACACCGCCACGTTCAAGCGCGGGATCGAGCTGCTCTGCGAGCTCTACTGGGCGGCGGGAGCGCGAATCGTGTACCCGCCGATCGAGGGGATCGGCGAGCTCCGCGACGGCGACGTCCGGACCATCCGCGACCACGACCTACGGCCGAGCCAGCTCACGCTGCTCGCGTTCCACCCGCTGGGCACCGCCCGCGCCGACGCCCGCCCCGGGCACGGCGTGGTCGACGCCGACCTGCGCGTGCGCGGCCTCGAGAACCTCTACGTCGCCGACGGCAGCGTCGTGCCGAGCTCGATCGGCGTCAACCCGCAGATCACGATCATGGCGCTCGCCACCCGCGCGGCGTTCGGGATCCTGGGTCAGGCGCCGCCGCGCGACGAGCCGGAGCCCGAGGCGATCGCGCGGCCGCGGATCACGCGGCCGCACGCGCTCACGGCGTAGGCTTGGGGGCGCACTCGATCGAGCCGTAGTGGTGGCTGCGATCGCCCTGCTGGTGGATTCGCAACAGCTCCCACGGCCAGTCGTCGGCGCCGCAGGACGGGTTCCTGATCAGATCGCGGCGCCGGCCGTCGACGGTGCGGTGCGCGCCGGCCAGCAGGTTGAGGCTCTTGATCCGCGCCTTCCCACCCGCGGGCGGCCGGAACGCGGACTGGAGCGGGTCGATTGCGATCTGGAGGCCGTACGTCTCGAACACGTCGGGGTCGAGTCGTTGAACCCGTCCGACGGCGTGGCCCTTCCGCCCCTCGACGTCGGCGATCGCCACGATCCCGGCGGCATCGCGTGCGTGCTGCCGCGGAGCCAGGTAGAGGTCGATCGGGGCGGTGACCTGGCCGCCGGGCGTGAGGACCACCTGCGCCTCGCCGCCCCCGATACGGCTACCGGCCGGGCAGGCGTTCGTCTGCGACGCCTCGACGACCCTGCAGTGCGTCCCGACCGCGGCGGGGTTGAACTTGAATCCGCGCACCAGGCGTACCACGACCCCGCGCACCGATCCGGACTTCTGCGGCCTGGAGTTGACGTCGACGTTCAGCTCGCTGCCCTTGCCGGCCTCGGGCGGATTCACGTTCACGGCCACGTCTGGTGCGAGCGAGGTTGCGCTGGCGGTGCCGGCGATCGTCAAGGCGATGGCAACCGGAACGAAACGGCGCATCAGATCATCCTCCTGGCTTGCAACTGGCCGACCCGGGGAAGGTCTTGCCAGTGCCGTCGGGGTACCTGACGACGGCGCGGAACGCCCAGCCGCCGTCGCACGTCTTCGGATTCTTGAGAAGGTCCACGCGCTTTCCGTTGACCTGCCTGTGCTTGCCCAGGCTCAGCTTCAGATGGTCGACGTGGACCTTGAAGCCGGCGGGCGGCTTGAGCGCGTCGTTGAGGTTGTCGAAGCGCGTCTCGACGCCGAGCTTGCCCTCGTCGATCGGCCTCACGCGGCCGAACGCGTGGCCCTTCTGGCCCGTGCCCTGCACTGTCGCGATCGCCACCAGCCCGACGAGGTCGCCCGGCTGCCGCTTGGGGCCCAGGAAGAGGGCGACGTTGACGGTGACCGGCCCGCCCGGCGTGGCGGTGACGTCGATCCTGCCGCCGCCCGCGCGGCTCCCGGCCGGGCAGCTGTTCTGCTTCGCCTGCGCGTCCGAGCAGCGCCCCGGGACGGCTCGTCCGTCGTACTTCAGGCCCTTCACGACCTTCAGCGCCACCGAGCTGGGATTCTTGCTCCCGTCCGGCGGCGTCGCGTTGACCGTCGCGACCGAGCCCGCGCCCGCCGTGTTCGGGCTGAAGCTCAGCTTGGCCGAGCCGGCCGCGAGGGCCGCTCCGGCGAGCGCGAGGCTCGCCAGGACGGCGATGAGCAGGGGTAGACGCATCCCGGTACGCAAATCTAGAGCAATAACTCGCGGGGTGCGCCGGTGTTGCGCTGCGGCCTGAGCTGGCGCGCCTGCGCTCATCGCGTTTACGCCGAATAACCCCTGAGGGCGTCCATCCAGCGCCGCCGTCGCGCGGCCCAACGCGGGGCGATGGCGCCGCCGCTGAGCTCGTTGGCGGCGTCGAGGTACTCCACGGCGTACGCGTAGTCGCCCCAGCTCGCGTCGAGCTCGGCCAGGCTGAGCGCGACGTCGACCATCGCTCGCCGTTCGAAGTCCTTGCGGCGCTCGGGTCCGAAGTTGCGCTCGGTCACTGCTTCTTGGGGGAGGGGCATGGAGGGTCCCGTCGGATGTCCGGGCCTCGGAGTCTCCGCCGTCCTGTGCGAGTCTCAAGGTGCGCGCTGTATCGATGTGGGCTCGCTCCGCGAACGTGCGCAGGAACGAGCAGGTTTCCGAGCCAGCGGGCGCGATGTGCCGCGAAGGGGGCTCTCTGAGCGAGCGCTGGCGAGCGTACCCCTGAGGGGCACGTCGCGCCCGCCGGTTTAACGTAAGGCTGGTGATTACACGCGCCGACGCTCTGAAGGCACTTGCGGCGGACCCGTTCGACGTGGTGGTCATCGGCGGCGGGATCACCGGGGCGGGCGTCGCGCTCGACGCGGCGTCGCGCGGCTACAGCGTCGCGCTGGTGGAGCGCAGCGACTACTCGTCGGGCACGTCGAGCCGGTCCTCGAAGCTCGTCCACGGCGGGCTGCGCTACCTCCAGAACTTCGACCTCGGGCTCGTGCGCGAGGCGCTGCTCGAGCGCGCGCTGCTCGTCAACCTGTCGCCGCACCTCGTGCGCCCGCTGCAGCTCCTCGTCCCCGCGTTCGAGGGCAAGCACCCGCAGCGCGCGCTCGGCATGGGCCTGAACATGTACGACGCGATGGCGACCGACCGCCTGCGCCTGCCCGGGCGGCGCCGGCGCGACGGCGCCGACGGCCTCGAGGAGTGGAGCCCCGAGCGCCACCGCGTGATCGAAGGCGACGAGGTGAAGCGGCTGCTGCCCGCGCTCGCCTCGCGCGAGCCGACCGCGGCCTACCTCTTCTACGACTGCCAGACGGACGATTCGCGGCTCGTGCTCACGGTGCTGGGCGAGGCCGAGCGCTACGGCACGGTGATGGTCAACCGCTGCGAGGTGCTCGACGTGCTCGACGAGGACGGGCGCGCGGTCGGCGTCCGCTGCCGCGACAGCGTCGGCGGCGACGAGCTGGAGGTGCGGGCCGCGAACGTGATCAACGCGACCGGAGTCTGGGCGGACACGATCCGCTCGGAGGAGCTCTACGCCGAGGAGGAGGTGCCCCAGATCCGCCCGAGCCGCGGCACCCACATCACGCTCCCCTACGACAAGCTGCCGCTCGCGGCGGGCGCGATCGTGCCGGTGGGCGACGGGCGCACGATCTTCACGCTGCCGTGGCTCGGCCGGACGCTGGTGGGCACGACCGACAACGACTACGAGGGGCCGCTCGAGCACATCCCGCCCGACGGCGGCGACGTGGAGTACCTGCTCGACGCCTGCAACCGGTTCTTCGAGGTCTCGCTCGGGCCGTCCGACCTGACCGGCGCCTACGCCGGCGTGCGGCCGCTGATCTCGACCGGCGACACGAAGAAGTCGGTCGACATCTCGCGCAAGGCCGAGCTGTTCGAGACGAGCTCCGGGCTCGTGACGATCACCGGCGGCAAGCTGACGACCTGGCGCCGCATGGCCAAGATGGCGGTCGACCGGATCGTGGAGCGCGAGGGGCGCGAGGCGCCCTGCCGCACCCACGAGATCCCGCTCGGGCAGCCGGCGGAGCCCGAGGACCTGGTCGACACCGTGATCGACGACGAGTCGCGCGCGCTGCTCGCCCACCGCTACGGGTACGCCGCCCGCGAGGTGCTGGCGGTGGCCGACGCCGACCCGCCCCTCCGCGGGCGAGTGGTGCCCGACCTTCCCGACCTGCTGGCGGAGCTGCCGTTCGCGGCGCGCAACGAGCAGGCGGTCACGCTCGCCGACGCGCTGCTGCGCCGCACGCGGCTCGGGATCCTCGACGCGCCGCGGCTGACCGCGCCCGACTCGCCCGAGGCACGCGCGGCGGCGGCAGCGATGGCGACCGAGCTCGGCTGGGACGAGGCGCGTGTGGAGCGCGAGCTCGACGACTGGCGCTCGGAGGCCGCGTCCGAGGGCGTGGCATTGGGCGCGGCGCAGGTCACGTGACTCGCCTGGTCCTGCGCGGGCGCGAGCTGGCCCCTGGGCCCGCGCGGCCGCTGATCATGGGGATCGTCAACGCCAGCCCCGAGTCGTTCTCGGACGGCGCGGAGGTCGGCGGGCTCGAGCAGCAGGTCGAGCTCGCGCTGAGCATGCGCGACGAGGGCGCCGACCTGATCGACGTCGGCGGCGAGTCCGGCGTCACCGATCGCCCGGCGGTCGACGCCGCGACCGAGGCCGCACGCGTCGTCCCCCTCGTCGAGCGGCTGGCCGCCGAGGACGTCGTCGTGTCGATCGACACGTGGAAGGCGGACGTCGCGCGCGAGGCGCTCGCCGCCGGCGCGGCGCTGGTGAACGACGTGAGCGGCCTGCGCGACCCCGGCCTGGCCGCCGAGTGTGCCGCCGCGGGCGCCGGCCTGGTCGTCACGCACACCCGCGCCGAGCCGAAGCGCAAGGTGTTTCCGCGCTACGAGGACGTGGTCGAGGACGTGGTCGGCTTCCTCGCCGACCGGATGGCGGCGGCGCGCGAGGCCGGGGTGGGGGAGGAGGCGCTGATCGTCGACCCCGGCCCGGACCTCGCCAAGCTACCGGCCGAGACGATCGCGCTCGTGCGCTCGCTCCCGCGGATCGCGGCGCTCGGGCGCCCGGTGCTGCTGGCGCTGTCGCGCAAGGACTTCGTCGGCGCCCTCACCGGGCGTGCGCCGCGCGACCGGCTGGCCGGCACGCTCGCCGCGATCGGCGCCGGCCTGGACGGCGGCGGCTCGATCCTCCGGGTGCACGACGTGGCGGCCGTGGCCGACTTCGTCGCCGTCCGGTCGGCCCTCCGAGGCGACACCGAGGTGCCGCCCGAGCTGCGCCTCGATCCCGGGCTACGCCGGGCCGTGTGACATCCTTCCGCCCTCGAATGGCGATCCTGGACCGAAAAGAGCTGGAGCAGAGCCCGCTCGCCGACCTCCACGCGATCGCGTCGGAGCTCGGCATCGAGGGCTACCGGCGGCTGCGCCGGGACGAGCTGATCGAGGCGTTGCTCGCCGGCGGCAACGGCGCGGAGCCCGAGGAGGGCGGCGAGAAGCCCCGTCCCGCTCGCCGCGGCCGGGGCAGGCGTGGCGGGCGGCGCAGCGCCGAGTCCGACCCGCCGGCGGCGGATGCCTCCGGCGAGGCCGATTCCGAGTCCGGCGACGGCGCGAAGGACGACGAGTCCCCGGCCGCCGAGCCGGAGCCCGAGTCCGAGCCGGAGCCCGAGGACGTCCGCGGCGGCATGCTCGACATCCTGCCCAACGGCAGCGGCTTCATGCGCCCCGACCCGTTCGTGCACTCGCGCGAGGACGTCTACGTCTCGCCCGCCCAGATCCGGCGCTGCGAGCTGCGCGCCGGGGACGAGATCTCGGGGCCGGTCCGCCCCCCGCGCCGCTCAGAGCGCTACCCGTCGCTGGTGCACGTCGAGACCGTCAACGGCCAGAGCGCCGACCCGCCGCCCGAGCGCCCGCGCTTCGAGGACCTCACGCCCGTGTTCGCGAGCGAGCGCCTGAGCGCCCCCGACGGGCTCGACGCCGTGCCCTTCGGGCGCGGCTCGCGCGTCGCGGTCGGCGGCCCGGCCGGGTCCGGGATCACCACGCTGCTGCGCCGGATCGCGCTCACGCTCGCGGCCTCGCACGAGGACGTGGACCTCACGGTGCTGCTCGCCGGGGTGCGACCCGAGGAGGTCACCGAATGGCGCCGGGACTCCGAGGTCGCGGTCGTCGGCGGCGGCTTCGATCGTCCCGTCGAGGAGCAGGTCCAGATGGCGGAGACGGCCGTCGAGCGCGCCAAGCGCCGCGCCGAGTCCGGCGGCCACGCCGCGATCGTGCTCGACTCGCTCGACGCGCTGCCGCCCCCGGTGGCGCGGCGCGTGTTCGGCG
>DATENL010000021.1:0-3185 GCA_035275105.1 Thermoleophilaceae bacterium | reverse complement strand
CCGCGTCGCCCCCGTCGCCGCTCGCCACGGGCGCCCGCTCCGCGTCCGCCGGCTCGGGCGCCCCAGCTCGCTCGCGCGCCCGCTCGGCCGCCGCCTTCACGAACTCGCGGAACAGCGGCTGCGGGCGGAGCGGCCGCGACTTGAACTCGGGGTGGAACTGGGTTGCGACGAAGAACGGGTGCTCGGGCAGCTCTATCAGCTCGACCAGGCGGTCGTCCGGCGACGTGCCGGAGCAGACCAGCCCGGCCGCCTCGAGCCGCTTGCGCAGGTGGTTGTTGACCTCGTAGCGGTGGCGGTGGCGCTCGTAGATGACCGGCTCGCCGTAGATCTCGCGCGCCCGCGTGCCGTCGTGCAGCTTGACCGGGTCGGCCCCCAGCCGCATCGTGCCGCCCATGTCCCGGACCTCCTTCTGCTCGGGCAGGAGGTCGATGACGGGGAACGGCGTCTCGGGGTCGAACTCGGTCGAGTTCGCGCCGTCCATCCCGACCGCGTTGCGGGCGAACTCCGAGACGGCGATCTGCATCCCGAGGCAGATGCCGAGGTACGGCACGCCGCGCTCGCGCGCGAAGCGGGCGGCTCGGATCTTGCCCTCGACCCCGCGGACGCCGAAGCCGCCCGGGATCAGGATCCCGTCGCACTCCTCGAGCTCGCGGATGGCCTCCTCGTCCGCGAGGCCCTCGGCGTCGACCCAGCGGATCTCGACGCGGGCGTCGGCGTGGAAGCCGCCGTGGCCGAGCGCCTCGTTGACCGACAGGTACGCGTCGGAGAGCTGGGTGTACTTGCCGACCATGCCGATCCGGACGACGTCCTGAGCGGAGTCGACCCGCTTGACGAGCGCCTCCCAGTCGGCGAGCTCCGCCGGCGGCGCCTCGACGCCGAAGTGGTCGAGGATCTGGTCGTCCAGGCCCTCGGCCCGGAAGTAGAGGGGCACCTTGTAGATCGAGTCGACGTCGCGCGCCGAGATCACGGCGTCGACGGGCAGGTTCGCGAACAGCCCGATCTTCGACCGGATGTCGCGCGAGAGCGCTCCCTCCGATCGGCAGATGAGGAGGTGGGGCTGGATGCCGATCCGGCGCAGCTCCTGCACGGAGTGCTGGGTGGGCTTGGTCTTGAGCTCCCCCGCGTGCCCGAGGAACGGAACGAGCGTGAGGTGGATGAACATCGAGCCGTGGCGGTCCTCGTCGACCTGGAACTGGCGCAGCGCCTCGAGGAACGGCAGGGACTCGATGTCGCCGACCGTGCCGCCGATCTCGGTGATCACGAAGTCGACGTCGTCGCCCTCGGCGACGAGGCGGATGCGGTTCTTGATCTCGTCGGTGATGTGCGGGATCACCTGCACCGTGCCGCCGAGGTAGTCGCCGCGGCGCTCGCGCCGGATCACGCTGTTGTAGATAGCGCCGGCGGTGACGTTCGAGCCGCGCGTGGTGTTGACGTCGGTGAAGCGCTCGTAGTGGCCGAGGTCGAGGTCGGTCTCGGCGCCGTCCTCGGTCACGAAGACCTCGCCGTGCTGGAACGGGCTCATCGTGCCGGGGTCGACGTTGATGTAGGGATCGAACTTCTGGAGCGTGACGCTGAAGCCGCGGGCCACGAGCAGGCGGCCGATCGACGCCGAGGCGATGCCCTTGCCGAGAGCCGAGACCACGCCCCCGGTGACGAAGATGAACCGTGTCTTGGGGCGGGAATCAGGCATGCGTGATCCTTCCGAGCGAGTCTAGATGACGTAGTCCCGGCGTCCGATCGATCACCGCGGCGATCGATCGGAACTCGCCATACACCGTAACGACGGCCATGACGGCAAGCGCGATCGCCTCGGCGGTGGTGCTCTCGAGCGCCAGCACGAGCCAGATGCCCGCGATCGCGCCGATCGCGTTCGAGCCCGTGTCGCCGAGCATCCCGATCTCGCGCAGGTCGAGCGGGAGCAGCACGAGGACCGGGCCGAGGAAGACGCCGACCACCCACATCGGCTCCGCGTCCATCGAGCCGATCAGGAGGCCGACCCCGAGCAGGACCAGCGCCTTGATCGACCGGCCCGGGCGGAGGTCGAGGAGGTTGAAGAGGTTGGTGGCCACGACCAGCAGCGCGACGTCGAGCAGGTACTCGCCGGTGCTGAGGCCGGCTCCGTAGAGCACGAACAGCGCCAGCCCGAGCGAGCCGGCGGCCTTGATCGCCCCGGTCGTGAGGCCGCCGCGCGCCGCCGCGCGCGCGTGGCCGCGCCAGCCGCGCGCGGGCATGTCGCTCCCGACCAGGTCGTCCAGCAGCCCGAGCAGGGTGACGCCCGTGACGTAGGTGAACGCGGCGCGCACGCCGTCCGGGAACACGTCGGCGTCCGCCAGCTCGGCGAGCAGCGACAGCGGGATCAGCGCGAGCAGGGCGACGACGGGGATCGCGATCCCGGCCGGGAAGGCCGGCTTTGCGCCGCGGTAGTTCTCACGCACGAAGCCGTTGTCGCGCAGCGACCTGACCAGCGCCGGTGCGACGACGGCCGCCATGAGGAAGGAGACCGCGAGCGTCAGCCACTGCACCTGGCGAACCTACATCGAGGTACGGACGGCGGCGGTCCGCGGCAGCGGCGAGGCTAGCCGCCCGACCGCGATGGCTCGGGAAGCGCGGCGTCCGCCGTCTCCTTGTACCCGAAGCTCCCGCCACGCCCGGGCTCCGCCAGGGCCAGCACGAGCGCGATGCGGCCGCCCGCCGAGTCGACGTTGTCGACGCTCGTGATGCGCTGCGCCGAGTAGTACGGGATCTGCGACGGGTCGGTGTCGAGGCGCTCGACCGCCACGAGCGGCCTGCGCGCCCTCCGCAGGCCCTCCGTCAGGCCCTGCTCGAACTGCCTGGTGGCCTCGGTGCGGTCGTCCTGGGGCTCGCGGTAGAAGACGACGGCGTCGGCCCGCGCGGCCGAGCCGCTGAAGCGGTCCGGGAACCGCTTCTTGAGCCGGCGCGCGAGCGGCCCGCCGGTGACGAGCGCCCGCCCGATCCGGCGGCCGAGCGGGCGCAGGCGCGGGTCGTCCGAGCGCAGCCCGTCGAAGCGGGACCCGACGGTCTTCCCGAGGGTCGCCAGGTCCGGCGGGTCCGCGAGCTGCGCGACGAGGCCGAGCCGGGCGTCGCCGAGGCGCGCCGCCTCGCGCACGTCGGACTGGACCTCCGCGGGCAGCGCGCCGGAGGAGACCACGGCGACCTGCTCGCCG
>DATENL010000020.1:0-11258 GCA_035275105.1 Thermoleophilaceae bacterium | reverse complement strand
CATGTGGTGCGCCTCTTCCTTGAGCATGAACTCGCACGTGCGCGCGAGCGGGTCGAAGGCCGCCGCGGGCTGCGGCGGGTCGAGGGCACCGTGGTCGACCGACTGCCCGCGCCGCGGCCGGCCGTCGTCCTGCACGTACGTCTGGATGCCGCCGCCGCGGAACGACGCCGCGGACCCGGTCGCGCGCCTGAAGCGCCACTTGAGCGACGCGCGACGGCCGTCCACGCGCAGGCACGTGATCGGGCCCTCGGCGGTGAACGGCGGGATCGGCCCGGCGCCGTCGGGGTCGCCCTTGGTGCGCACGTAGCCCGTCGGCCGGGGGCCGCCCCGGGCCGTGAAGGAGAAGCTCGCACGGCCGACCGCGTTCAGGACGAACTCGCTGGCGCCGTGGCCGCGCGCGCTCTCACGCGGCAGGGCTCCCGCGGCGCACGGCACGGCGAGTACGGTCGCCATGCCGATTGCCGCGAGAGATGGCCCGCCGAATGCGGCGCGCCGGGCCGGCGTACCGCTTGCCGCTGCCCGCCGGCCCGCCGCGCCGCCCACTACGGCCGTGCCTTCCAGATGTCCCTCATCGCCGCCTCCGTGGCAGTCGTAACCAAATGCTCGTTCGGTTATACCAAATCCTCGTTTGGTACAAACCCGGTGTGGCACGAGCCGCGGCTAAGCCCGCAGCGCGCCGCCGGCGGCTGTCGAGCGACGCGCGGCGCGAGCTCATCCTCGAGGGCGCGACACGCGTGTTCGCGGAGCGCGGCTACCGCGATGCGTCGATGGCGGAGATCGCGCGCGCGGCGGGGATCACCCCGGCCGTCATCTACGACCACTTCGAGTCGAAGGCCGAGCTCCACATCACCCTGCTCGAGCGCGAGACGCAGCAGATGATGGCGCAGGTGGGCGCGGCGCTGGCCGAGGCGCCCGCGGAGCTCCGCCCTCGGTTCCGCGCCGCAATCGACGCGTTCTTCCGGTTCGTGGAGGAGCACGAGTTCGCCTGGCGGCTGATGTTCCGCGACGCGAACACCGACCCGCGGATCTCGGACGCCTATCGAGAGCTGGGCGGCGACGTGACGGGGGCGGTGACGGAGTTCATCCGGTCCAGCGCGCCGGCGGCGATGCTCGACGATCCGGACTCGGACGAGCGGATCGAGACCTTCGCGAAGCTCCTGACGAGCGCCCAGACGGGGCTCGCGTTCTGGTGGTACGCAAACCGCCACGTGCCGCGCGAGGTCGTCGTGGACCGTGTGGTCGACTTCTTCTGGCTCGGCATGGAGCGGGTGACCGCCGGCGAGCGCAGCAACCCGGCCTAGGAGCTCGCGTACACCGAGAGCACGGGCGGCAGGTGCGCGGCGGCCGTGGTCCAGGTCGCACCGGCGTCGGCCGAGCCGAACACGTCGCCCGAGGTCGCGCCGAAGTACAGCTCGAGCGCGTCGCCGTGGCCGGTCCAGTCGAGCGCCTCGCGCAGCACGGTGAGGTACGCGTGCCGCGCCGGCAGACCGTCGCCGCGCGGCCGCCAGCTCGAGCCCGCGTCGCGCGTCTCGTAGACGGCCACGCGGCCGTCGGGCGTGACGCGGTCGGTGTCGGCCGTCAGCGGCACGACGTAGGCGCTGTCGGGGTCGGCCGGGTCGATCGCGAGCGGGAAGCCGAAGTCCGACGGCAGGCCGGCGCCGATGTCGGTCCACGTGGAGCCGGCGTCGTCCGACCGGTACACGCCGCCGTGGAACTGCATGAACATCCGCTCCGGGCGCTCGGGCGCGCGGTGCAGGCGGTGCACGCAGAGCGAGATCTCGTCGTCGGGGGTGTCGTCGGGCAGGTAGCGCGGCACCAGGCCGTCGTTGCCCGTTCGCCAGCTTGCGCCGCCATCGTCGGTCAGCCAGACGCCGGCGGCGGAGACGGCGACCGCCAGGCGGTCCGGCTCGCCCGGCCACGTGACTATCGAGTGCAGGCAGAGCCCGCCGCCCCCGGGCTGCCACTCGGCGCGGGTCGGGTGCTCCCAGAGTCCGCGGTTCAGCTCCCACGTCGCGCCGCCGTCGCTGCTCTCGAACAGCACGCCCGGGTCGCCGCCCGCGTAGAGAACGCCGTCGGCCTCCCCCGGCACGAGCGTCCAGATCCGCTCGAGCGCCTGGTCGCCGCCCTCCGGGAGCGCGACGCCGGCGGCCTGCTCCCACTCGCCCGCGGGATCGTCGGCGATCCAGATCTTCGGCCCGTAGAACGCCGACGTGACGGAGGCCAGCGCCCGCCCGGTGCGGGTGTCGCGCAGCGCGTACTCCACGGTCTCGCCCGCGAACGCGCGCGTCGCGACCTCGAACTCGCCGCCCGGTTCGCCCGCGAGGACGAAGAGCCCCTTGCGCGTGCCGACGAGGAGCTCGGTCATCGCCCGCCGGAGATCGCCGGCAACACGTCCACGCGATCGTCGCCGACGATCGCCGCATCGCCGTCGCGGAGCTCGCCGTTCACGAACACGTTGATGTGGCGCCGGACCTGCCCGCGCTCGTCGAGGATCCAGCCGTCGGTGGCAGGATGCTCGCGCTCGAGCTCGCGGAGCACCTCGATGACCGTCGCGCCCTCGACGGTGTGCTCCGCGCGGTCGCCGGCGAGGCGCTTCAGGGGACCGCGAAGCCTGACCAGTGCCACGCCGCGGATCGTAGCCAGGACGGCATCACGGGCGGCGGTAGATCGAGAGGACGCCGGTGGCGGGCTGGGCGTTCGCGCTCCCGACGCCCAGCGCGACGCGGCCGCCGGCGACGATCGGGCTGTTCCAGTGCCCCCGCGCGGCGCGCAGCGCGGCGAGCCGCTCTCCGGTGGCGGGCCGGTACACGGCGATCCTGCCGGCCCAGTGCTCGTAGACGTAGAGCAGCCCGCCCGCCACCACCGGGCTCGTGCCGCCGCGCTCCTTGCGCCACACCACCCGCAGCTTCGGATGCTCGCCCTCCGACAGCCGGTATGCCGTCGTGCTCTCGGACTTCGTGACGAACGCCCAGCTCCTGCCGCCGTGGCCCCAGACGGCGGGCGTCGTCATCACGCTCGGGTTGTCGCGCTCGGGGAGCTTCTGGAGGTGCCCTCCCACGCACTCGCAGGCGCGGCCCTCGCCGTTGAGGTCGGCGACGTCGAGGAGCCGCAGCCAGCCGTCCTTCCCGCCCTGCAGCGCGAGCCAGCGCCTGCCCGACCGCAGCAGCGCCGGCGCCGTGCTGCCGAGGTCCAGGTCGAGCCGCTCCATCGCCTCGTGGTTCTTCGGCGTCCAGTTGCCCCTCAGCCGCTCGCCGTTCGGCGAGAGCTTCAGGACGCTGTCGCCCCAGTGCGCCTCGCCGTCGAACGGGGCGTTGCCCGTGGCCACCAGGAGCTCGTGCGTGCCGGGCACCACGACGGCTCCGGCGCGCGCCCAGATTCCGGCGTCGGAGGCGTCGCAGGTCGACGGCTCGATCAGCTCCCGCCGCGTCGAGCAGAGCGCGTTGAATACGTGGCGCACCGCTCCGGACTCCGCGTCGACCAGCGCCACGTGGCCGACGTACGGCGGGACGTCTCCGCCGTAGCCGGCGGTGGTGGCGATCACCCAGCGCCCGGCCAGGTTGAGCGCCGACGACAGCTTCTCGTGCGTGGGGTCGAGCGTGACGGCGGCCGGCCAGCCGCCGGACTCGACCTCGTGGCCGTCCAGCGTGAGCTTGCGCACCTGGCCGTCCGGCGACGGCGAGTAGAGGAAGCCGTTCTCGCGGTCCACGACCGGCGACGAGGTGGTGAACTGCGGGGTTCCGACGAGCGCGTCGTAGCCCGGCGGCGTGTACGTCCAGAGCAGGCTCCCGTCCGCCGCGTCGACCGCGACCGCGCGTCCGTAGCTCGTGGTCGCGAACAGCACGTCGCGCCGCCGGCCCGCGACCCGCACGTCGTCGAGGTAGACCGGCGAGCTGTCGACGACTCCCGGGATCGGCACGTCCTGACGTTCCAGGTGCGCGAGGTCGGCCACCGCGATCCCGGTCGCCGCACGCGAGTGGTTCGACCGCGCGGGGTCGACCCCGAACCGCGTCCAGTCGAGCGTGCGCGCAGCCGAAGACGGGGCCGCCGTGGCCAGTACCGCCGCTCCGACGAGCGCGATACCGACGACCCTCATGGCGCATTGGAACTCGTGGTTCGCGGTTAAGTTGCGCGCGAGCGTCTGTTAAGAAGCGCGTCCACTCCGAGGCCCGCCAGCACCGCGATCGAGACGTCCGCGGCCTGCCGGAAGCGAGTGTCGCCGTAGCCGAAGGCGCTGATCAGCGTCACCAAGACCGCCGGGGCGACGAAGAGCCAGAGCGGGCCGCCGGAGCGCCGCAGCGCCACCGCGCCGGCGATCGCGAGCCCGAGGCCGGCGACGTACGCGAGCAGCACCGCGTACTCCGCCGAGTGCAGGTGCGAGTAGTAGTCCGAGGCGAAGCGCACCTTCTCCGCCGGCGCCAGGGGATAGAGGCTCCACGTGCGCCCCACGCGCGCGGCCACGACCACCGGCAGGCGCCCGAGGTGGTCGCCCACGTACCGCTGCGCGTCACGCCGCCAGCGCCCCGACTGGACGGCCTCGTTGCGCCTGAGCGTACGGCCGGCCGGCGTGCGGTAGAGACCGAGCGGGTCCCAGGCGCCGAGCAGCCGCCCGTGGTAGGTCGTGTCGATGTTCGCGCCGGCGGCTACGGAGCCGGCCCCCGTGGTCAGGCCGACCGGGCGGTCGAAGACGACGGTGTTCCGCACGGCCCACGGAAGCACGACGACGGCGATCGCGGCGCCGGCCACGAGCAGGTTGCGCGTTCGCCGTCCGCCCGCCGACCAGACGAGCGGCGCGAGCAGGAGGGCGAACAGCAGCGCCTCGCTGCGGGTGAGCGCGGCCAGGCCGAGCACGGCCCCGAGCGCAGCGGCGCGCCGCCAGGTGGGCGACTCGCGGAGCCGCAGGACGAGCAGGAAGGTCACGGCGATCAGCAGCCCGTAGAGCGACTCGCTGCGCAGCACGGCGTCGTTGACGGCGAGCGGGAGGTAGACCGCCGCGACCGCCGCCGACAGGAGCCCGGCGCGGTCGCCGCCGAGCCGGCGGCCGACCAGCCCGACGACCGCCACGGTTCCCGACCCGAGCAGGCAGCCGATGACCTGGTGCGCCCGGTAGCCGTCCGCGCCGAGCTCCGACCCGACCGCGAGCAGACCCGGGAACAGCGGCAGGTGGAAGGCCGTCGGGATGCGCTCGCCCGCCGTGCCCAGCAGGACCTTCTCGCCGCGCCCGAGCGACACGAACGGGTCGGTGAACCCGCGTCCGTCGACGAGCCCGTTGGCCATCGTGTGGTACCAGACGTCGTCGCCGGCGCCGTGGGAGACCGGCAGCGCGAACGCGTAACCGAGCCGGACGCCGAGCCCGAGCAGGACGAGACCCGCGAGGTAGAGCCCGAAGCGGCGCGGCATCGCGCGGACGCTAGCGGGGCCTTACGTTGGCGCGACGCAGCCCGCTCACCGAGCGAACGCAACGTTTTCGCGCTCCGATCTTTCTGAGGCGGTGAGCGGGATCTGGCGCCTCGACCGCTTGACCACGACGGCAGGTCGGGCATACCGTGGGCCGATGGCCACCCCTGTCGACAGCGAGCTCAAGGCGCGCCACCGCTCGATGTGGGCGTCGGGCGACTACGCGTCGATGGTCGAGACGTTCCTGCTGCCGCTCGGGCCGCGGCTCGTCGAGGCGTGCGGCATCGGCAGCGGCACGCGGGTGCTCGACGTGGCCGCGGGGACGGGCAACGCGTCGATACCCGCGGCGCAGACGGGCGCCGACGTGACCGCGAGCGACCTGACCCCCGAGCTGCTCGAGGCGGGCCGCCGCCGCGCCGAGGCCGAGGGCGTGAGCCTCGAGTGGGCGGAGGCGGACGCCGAGAACCTGCCGTTCGACGACGAGTCGTATGACGTCGTGATGTCGTCAATCGGCGCGATGTTCGCGCCACACCACCAGGAAGTCGCCGACGAGCTCGTGCGCGTGTGCAGGCCGGGCGGCACGATCGGGCTCTTGAGCTGGACGCCCGAGGGCATGATCGGCGCTCTGTTCCGCACGATGGGCCCGTTCGCCCCGCCGCCCCCGCCGGGAGCGCAGCCGCCGCCGCTATGGGGCGGCGAGGGCCACCTGGCGGGCCTGTTCGGCGATCGGGTGGACTGGCGCACGCACGACCGGGACGCGCTGGGCATCGACCAGTTCGAGCACCCCCAGGACTACGGAACGCACTTCAGGGAGCGCTACGGACCGACGATCGCGGCCGAGGCGAACGCGAGACGGACCGACCGGCACGCCGAGTTCGAGCAGGCGCTGCGCGACTTCTGCGAGGAGTGGAACCGCGGCACTCCCGACAGCGCGCGCTTCGAGCACGAGTACCTGCTCTCGGTCGGCACGCGCCTCTGAGCGGCGTCGCGCAGCGAGAGGCGGTCTAGATTCCGGCGGGATGGACCCGTCCCGACCGGACCGGCACAGGGGAATCCACACCAGGCGGCGCCTGCTGGCGGGCGGCGCCGGGGCGCTCGGCGCGGGCATGCTCGGCGCCGGAAGGGCGGACGCGCAGCTACCGAACCCCGTGGAGGAGAGCTTCGGGCTCGGCTGGCGGATGCCCCACAACGTGAAGGACTTCGGGGCGACGGGCGACGGGTCGACCGACGACACGGGCGCGATCCAGCTCGCGCTGGACGCCGGAGCCGGCGGCGGCGTGTTCCTGCCGCCCGGCCGGTACGCGATCGGCGTGCTCGACGTCCCCTCCGGCACCGACCTCTTCGGAGCCGGCTTCAGCAGCGTCCTGGTCGTCCAGCCGTCGGCTGTGCCCTACCCCCTCCGGATCCTCCCGGCGGCCGAGGACGTCCACCTGCGCGACTTCGCGGTCGACGGCAACAAGACGGCAATCGCCGCCGCCGGGCAGGGGTGGGACCCGGACAGGCTCAACGGCGGCCCCGCCGGCATCGTGATCGCCGACGGCATCGCGAGCGGCTGCCGTCGCATCTACGTGGAGCGGCTGCGGGTGTTCGACTCCTTCCGGCTCGGCATCGTGTTCGAGTCGGTCGTCGACGGCGCCATCCGCGACTGCTCGATCGAGGGCAACAACCGCGACGGCATCACGCTCTACCACGACACCAAGAACGTGACGGTCCGCGGGAACACGATCGTCGGCTGCGCCGACGACCACATCGCGATCAACTCGGAGAACGTGGAGCCGTTCGGTCACCTGTGCGAGGGCATCGTGGTCACCGAGAACACGATCGTCGGCCCGAGCCCGCGCGGGAAGGGACCCGGGATCACCGTGCGGGGCGGTAACGACGTGGTGATCGCGAACAACGTGATCCGGGACGTGTCGCAGGCGGCAATCAAGCTCGAGACGTTCCAGACCGCGCCGCTCACGGACCTGGTCGTCTCCGCCAACGCGATCCACCGCTCGGGCGAGGGCGGCTCCGCCGAGAAGATCGGGATCTCGGTGCACAATGCGGGCTCCCACGTCCGCGGGCTCAGCATCGTGGGCAACCTGCTGCGCGACACGCGCGAGACAGCGATCCGCCTCCACAACGTCAAGGGGAGCCCGGCCGACGACGACATCGCCGACGTCCTGATCGCGCACAACTCGATCGAGGGCTCGGGGCAGCACGGGGTCGAGATCGTCTCGCCGGGCATCAACGACGTGGTGGTCGAGGGCAACCGGATCAAGGGCTTCGCGATCGGCGGGATCACCTGCATGGGCGGCGCGAAGCGCGTGCACGTGAGCGGCAACGCCGTCTACCGCGGGGCCGGCCACGGGATCCGGATCGCGGGCGCCGACGGCGGGTCCTGCGATGGCAACCAGGTGTACGACGACCGCAGCCCGGCGACCCAGACCTACGGAATCGCCCTCGAGGGGCTGAGGGGGGTGTGGGCGTTCCGCGACAACACCGCCTGGGGTCACGCAAGCGCGGACTACGACCTGCACCCCGGGAGCCACAGCGCGAGCTTCGACGGGCCCTACCGGACGCTGTTCGGGACCGCGGGCTGGAATCCGCCGCCGGTGCCGGACGGCGGCGTGGCGACCACCACGCTGCCGGTCGACGGGGCGTCGGTGGGCGACCCGTGCAGCGCCGGGCTCGGCTCGGACCTCCCCGCGGGCGCGGCGATCACGGCCAGCGTGACGTCGGCGAACACGGTCGGAGTGACTCTGCTGAACAGGAGCGGGGGCATCGTGGACGTGACCGGGACGGTCTGGGTCCACGTGCAGAAGCCGCCGCCGCTGCCCTAGGCGAGAAGCGCGCGCATGCAGCGCCGCGCGCGGGCGGCGGCCCCGGGCTCATCGAGCTGGACCGCCTGGCTGGCGGCGGAGGCGAGGGCGTAGAGGGCGAACGCGACGTCCGCCGGGTCGGTCTCGGCGCTCATGTCGCCGGCCGCGACGGCGGCCCGAACGTCCGCCTCGAGCGCGGCGTGCATCCGGCGGCGCGCGCGGGTTACCGCGTCGCGCAACGGGCCCGGACGGGCGTCGAACTCGATCGTCGCCGTGGTCACGAAGCAGCCGCCCGGGAGCGCGCGACGGCGGTGGTACGCCACCCAGCGGTCGACGAGGGCGAGCAGGCGCGGGAGGCCCGGCTCGCGACCGGCGACCGGCTCCCACACCTCCATCGTGAAGTGCTCGACGGCGGCGTCGAAGGTGGCGACCTGGAGGTCCTCCTTGCTGCCGAAGAGGCCGAAGAGGCCGCTCTTGCTCATCGACAGCTCGTCCGCGAGGCGTCCGATCGTGAGCCCCTCGAGCCCGTCGATCGACGCGCGGCGGACGGCGGCGTCGACCACCTCGGCGCGCGTGTCGGCGACTGCGGCTGAAGAGCGGCGCGGCATCTGCGTCTCCATGATACCGTACGAACGATCGTTCGGTAAATGAAGGAGGACGGCATGCAGGTGCGATGGCTGGGCTGGGCGGGAGTGGAGCTCGAGCAGGACGGCGCGACGCTGGTGATCGATCCGCTCGCGGACCCGTCCGGCACGTTCGCGGGCTTCGGAGACGCGGCGCGCGACGTGGAGCTTCCGGCGGTCGCAGCGGCGCGGGAGGGGCGGGCCGTGGCGGGGCTCGTGAGCCATTTGCACCGCGACCACACCGACGCCGGCGCCCTCGCCGCCGCGCTCGCTCCCGGCGCCGCGGTGCACGAGCCGGCCCCCGCCGAGGAGGGGGGCAACCTCGCGCTCGCGCAGGCCGAGCACGAGTTGGGCGCGGCCGGGCTGCCGCGCAGGCCCGTCCCGACGTGGACGTCGGTGACGGTCGGGCCGTTCACCTGCACGGCGCTGCCCGCGGTCGACGGCCTCGGCGATCCGCAGGTGTCGTGGCTCGTGGAGGCCGGGGGGCGGCGCGTGCTGCACCTCGGGGACACGGTCTTCCACGGCGGGTGGTGGCAGATGGCCCGCCGGTCCGGGCCCTTCGACGCCGTCTTCGCGCCCATCAACGGCGCGATCGTGGACTTCCCGCACCAGCAGCCCCCGAGCTCGCTGCCCGCAACCATGGAGCCCGAGCAGGCGGCGCTGGCCGGCGAGCTGCTGGGCGCCGCCACCGTCGTGCCGGCGCACTACGGGGGCTTCGCCCTCGAGCCCCACTACCGGCCGATCGCCGACGCCCGCGACCGGTTCGAGCGCGCCGCGCGGGGACGGCCCTACCGCGCGGCGCCGCTCGCGCCCGGCGAGTCGCTCGAGGCGGCCTAGGTCGCCGCCGCGCTCAGCGCGGCCGCGAGTAGCGGTAGTAGAGCCAGCGCACGTGCTCGCCGCCGCGGTCGGTCACGTAGCCGGTGCCGACGAAGCGATTGCCGTTCGGCCAGTCGGGGCGGAGGCTGAAGTAGTCGCCCTGATAGCCCGCGCCCGGGCTCCTCGCGACCTGGCGGAAGGCCTCGCCGCCGGTCAGGTAGCCGGCCGCCGGGCTCGCGTTCCCCGCGGTCCCGCTGCCGTACGAGAACGACAGCCCGACCCGCCCGCGCGCGTCGGTGGCGAGCGACGGGAAGCCGATCGCGAAGCTCGGGTTGTGGATGAAGCGCTCGCGCCGCAAGCGCCACGTGCGCGAGTCGATCACCGCGACGTGGACGTGGGGCTGGGGCCAGAACCGCACGCAGCGGTCGGTGCAGATGTCGCGACCCTCCGGCCAGGCGAGCCACAGCTCGTCGCCGCGCAGCGTGGCGGCCGTGATGCGCGCGTCCGACCGCTCGCCCCAGTCGACCCCGCCCGCCGCGCCGGTGGGTGATTCGTAGTCGGTGTCGGCGCTGACGGCATGGGGCGTGTGATGGCGCATCAGGAGCGGCGAGCGCTCGTCCCAGCTGAGGGTCATGAGCTTCGTGTTCCTGCTCTGCGTCGCTAGGAACGCGCGCGACCGGAGGCCCTGCACCACCTTGAACGTCCCCGCGTGGGGATCGCGGTAGAAGCGCATGTCGAGCGCGCGGCCGGCCTTCAGGTCGGCGAGTGGAACGCGCGCCGCGAGGCTCCCGGTGAACCCGTCCCCCTTGAACATGTTCATGGTCACGTAGAGGCTGTTCGTCCCCACGCCGAGGTCGGGGTAGTCGAGAAACACGCCCGGGTGCCCCAGCATCCCCGGCCTGAGCGTCCACGTCGTCCACGCGCCGACCGGGTCCTTGCGGATCTCCTCCGGCGACGCGACGAGCAGGCGCCCCAGGTTCGAGTTGCCGGGGCTCTCGCAATACAGGTCGGCGCCGCGACACCAGTACTGGATGTACCAGATGAAGCGGTTGATCTGGGGCGCGTAGACGACGACCTGGTCGCAGCAGAACGCGTTGTCCCCCTCGGGCGCTACCTCGCGCGGGTCGACCTTCTTGAACGTCGCGCCGCCGTCGAGCGAGTACGCGGCGCCGCCGCTGTTTCCCGTGTACCAGACGACCCGGCCCGCGGTCGCCTGGCTCGGCTCCTCGGGGATGCCGAAGATTCCCTGCCCGATCGCGCTCAGGGTCGTGAACGCGAACGGGTCCGAGCCGGTCGCGTAGGGCGCGCCCGGGGCGACCGGCGTCACGCTGGTCGGCGGTCCGGGACGCGGCGGTCGGACATGCGCCACCTCGTGCTCGACCTCGACCCCCTCGTCCTCCTCGGGCGTCTTCCGGACCCGCGGCAGCGGCACGATCACGCCGCCGAGCAGGGGCGGCTCGGCGTCGATCTTCACGTGTCGCGACAGGTTGCCGCAGCGGGCGCCGTCCGTGGTGGCGAGAATGGCCGCCTCGGCGCCGTACACGCCGCGGACGCGCGGCGCGGCCGAGCGGCGGATCGCCCCGCGGAGGTCCTCGAGCGTCTCGAGCGCGCGGCACGGCCGGCC
>DATENL010000019.1:0-14565 GCA_035275105.1 Thermoleophilaceae bacterium | reverse complement strand
GGTCGCGCCGCAGCGTCGCCCGGTAGCGCGCGGCGTCCACCATGTACGGCCGGCGGTCGCCGAAGTCGCGGCGGCGCGCCGCGGCGTACTCGGCGGCCTCGCGCTCGCGCTCCTCGCGCGCCGGCAGGGCCAGACGTCCCGACAGCACGTCCGCCACCCACGCCGCCTGGTCGCTCGCGATCGGCAGCAGGGCCCGGTGCGCCTCCATCAGGCCCACGAAGAAGAGGTCCGGCGCACCGTTGTGCGCGACCAGGCGATGCAGGGAGTCGGGACCGGGCCGGGCGTCCGGTGGCAGGAAGCCGATCGCGGGGTCGTAGCCGGTCGCGTGCACGATCGCGTCGACCTCCGCCGTGCTGCCGTCGGCGAAGCGCACCTCCCTGCTCTCCACTCGCGCGACCGCCGGCTTGAACTGCACGAGGCCGGCTCGGACCGCGCGCGGAAACGCGTCGGAGATCGCGACGATGTCGTCGCCGATCCGGCGGGTGGGCCGCGGCAACCCGCGCTCGTGCAGGCGCCTGGTGCTGACCTTCGAGAGACCGGCCATCACGCGCCGCCGGACGCTCCACGGAAGCAGCAGCGCGCCGCTGTGCGTGTCGGTCCAGTCGAGCGGGTACCCGCCGAGCCGCCGCGTGAGCATCCACATCGGGGAGCGAACCGATACGAGGACGCTCCGCGCGGTGCCGGCCACGTCGCCCACGACCTCGGCGCCCGAGGTCCCGAGACCGAGCACGAGGACGTCCCTGTCCGCGAAGCGCTCGGGCCTGCGGTACTCCGAGCTGTGGAGCTGCTCGCCCTCGAAGGTGCCGGGGATCTCGCCCAGCCGGGGCTGGGTGTTCGTGCCGATCGCGCACACCACCGCGCCGTAGCGGCGCTCCTCCCCGGCGTCGGAGCGCAGGACCCACGCGTCGTGCTCGCGCCGCGCCTCCGCGACGCGCCAGCCGAAGCGCATGTGCGGTCGCAGTCCCTCGTCGTCGGCCAGCCGCTCCATGTAGGCGAGCATCTCGGCATGCGCCGCGTATTGCCACGGCCGCCCGGGGATGCGCTTCCGCCCCAAGGACATGCGCAGCTTGCTGGTGTTCGCGACGAGCGACGCGTAGGCCGCCGACCCCGTCCCGTCCTCGTCGTAGCGCCACGTGCCGCCGACCCCGTCGCGCGCCTCGAGCAGCTCGAAGTCGACGTCCGCGCGCTTCAGCGCGGCCGCGGTGAGCAGCCCCGAGCCGCCCGCCCCGACGATCGCGACCGGCAGAGTCACGCGATCGACCCTATGGGCAGAGGGGCGGCGGGGCAAGTGGCCTACGATCCGGGCCCGTGGCCGTCTCCCGCCCCGAGACGAGGTACGCCAAGAGCGGCGACGTGCACGTCGCGTACCAGGTGTTCGGGGAGGGCGACCTCGACCTGGTGCTCGTAAGGGGCTACGTGCACCACGTGGAGCTTCAGTGGGAGAGCGCGGCCTGGGCGCGCGCGCTCGAGCGGTTCGCGTCGTTCGCTCGCGTGATCGTGTTCGACCGCCGCGGCACCGGCCTGTCGGATCCGGTGCAGCAGGCGCCGACCCTCGAGGAGCGGATGGACGACGTTCGCGCGGTGATGGACGCCGCGGGATCAGAGCGCGCCGCGCTGCTCGGTGCATCCGAGGGCGCGCCCATGAGCATCCTGTTCGCGGCGGCCCACCCCGAGCGCGTCCACGCGCTCGTCCTCTGGGGCGGCATGGCGCGCTCGACGCCCGCCGACGGCTACGAGATCGGGACGCCGGCCGACGCCCTGATTCAGTCCGGCGTCGAGTTCCTCGTCCCCTTCTGGGGGCAGGGCGCCGGCATCGAGCTGAGCTCGCCCAGCCAGGCGGACGATCCCGACGAGCGCGCCTTCTACGCCCGTATCGAGCGAGCGAGCGTGAGCCCGGGGATGCTCGCCCAGCTCGCCCAGATGTTCTTCGACATCGACGTGCGCGACGTGGTGCGCACCGTCCACGCCCCGACGCTGATCCTGCACCGCCGGCACGACCTGCTGGTGAACGTACGGCACGGCCGCTGGCTGGCCGAGCACATGCCGAACGCCCGGCTCGTGGAGGTGCCGGGGACCGACCACGCGTTCGAGTACGAGGGCTTCGACGAGATCGCCGGCGAGATCGAGGAGTTCCTCACCGGCGACCGGCAGGCGCGGGAGCCCGACCGCGTGCTCGCGACCGTACTGTTCACCGACATCGTGGACTCCACCCGCACCGCGTCGGAGCTCGGCGACCAGCGCTGGCGCGAGCTGCTCGACCGCCACGACGGCACCGTGACCGAGGTGCTCGGCCGCTTCGGCGGCCGCGCCGTGAAGTCGACCGGCGACGGCTTCCTCGCGACCTTCGACGGGCCGGCGCGCGGCGTTCGCTGTGCTCGCGAGATCCTGGACGCGTCCGAGCGGCAGGGGATCAGCGTGCGCGCCGGCCTCCACACGGGCGAGTGCGAGGTGCGGGGCGAGGACATCGGCGGGATCGCGGTGCACATAGCGGCGCGGGTCAGCGCGCTGGCCGGCCCGGGCGAGGTGCTGGTGTCGCGCACCGTGAAGGACCTGGTGGCCGGCTCGGGCCTCGGGTTCGAGGCGCGCGGGTCGCACGAGCTCAAGGGCGTGCCGGACGCGTGGGACCTCTACGAGGCGGTCGCGGCGTGATCGCGCGCGTGACCGAGGCGGACCTGCCGGAGCTGCTGCCGCTCATGCGCGGATACTGCGACTTCTACGAGGTCCAGCCCTCCGACGAGGAGCTGCTGGCGCTGTCGCGGTCGCTCCTCGCCTGGCCAGAGTGCCACGGCGTTCAGCTGCTCGCGCGCGACGGCGGCGGCCGCGCGATCGGCTTCGCCACCGTCTACTGGACCTGGAGCACGCTCCAGGCACGCGAGATCGGCGTGATGAACGACCTGTTCGTGACCGCGGACGCGCGCGGCGCCGGGGTGGCGGAGGCGCTGATCTCGGAGTGCCTCGGGCTCTGCCGCGAGCGCGGTGCGGCGGAGCTCGCGTGGAGGACCGCGAAGGACAACCTCCGCGCGCAGGCGGTCTACGACCGCGTCGGCGGCGAGCGCTCGGAGTGGCTCGACTACTCGCTGCCGGTCGACGAGCGTTAAGCCCGCTCGACAGACCTCGACCGCGGGTGTTGAATGGAGGCGTGCGGCGTCGTCTGGCCCTCCTGGCGCTCGCGGCGATGCTCCTCGCCGCGCCCGGCACCGCGGCCGCGGCCGAGCGCGTGTCGGTGAAGCCGCACGCCGGCGACGTCAACACTCGCTTCGTCTACCGCGGCTCGGGCTGGCGGCCGAACGCGCGCGTCTCCTACACACACGGAGCACTGTGCGGGACGGGCCTCTGCATCCTGCCGCTGTACTTCCGCGTCTTCGAGTCGGACGCGAACGGCGAGTTCGAGGTGTCGGAGCGGCCGACCAAGTACGTGCCGCGCGACTTCGTGGGCTACACGCTCTGCTTCGGCTACCCGAAGCGCGAGGAAGGGCCGCCGAACGCGCCCTGCGAGGTCAGGGCCCAGATCAGCCTCGCGCCGCCATCGGCGTCCGCGACGCCGGCGCTGGCCGAGCGGTCGAGGGGCGATTCGCTGCCGACCACGGTCACGCTCGCCGCGCGCCACTTCAAGGCCGGCACGCGGCTGCGGATCCACGTCCGCTACCCCGGCGGGCGCCACCGGGTCCTCAAGACGCGCGCGCGACGGCGAGGCGCCTACGTCGGACCGGGACACGCGTACACGCCGCGCGGTGGCGCAACGAGGCTGCTCGACGTCCGCAAGGACGACCCGGACGGCACCTACCGGGTGCGGATCGTCGACCGGCGCGGCAACGAGGCGCTCACCAGCTTCGTCGCTCAGCAGTACCACGACTTCTAGGCCGGCTGGCGCACCCGGCGCGGCCGCGCGCGGTCGCGGACAGCGAGCACCGCGCGCGACGCCGTGTCGGGCGGGACGAAGGCGAGATACAGCACCAGCATCCCGACGGTGAAGAAGCCGACCCTCATCGAGTACTCGATCCCCAGGTGCAGGGCCACCCCCAGGCCGAGCACCCATGGCCGCGCCCTGCGATTCCAGACCAGCACGCCTATGGCCAGCTCGATCGCGAGCGTCCCGTACGTCATCAGGTTGGCGATCAGCACGGAGTCCGTGACGAAGTGCGGTAGCGGGAACCGCTCGAGGTCGCCGACGCGCAGCGCGTACGAGACGGCGGTCCCGTCGTTCCACGTCGTGCCGCGGAGCTTGGTCCAGACCGTCGCGAGGTAGATCACGCTCAGCTGGACCTGCATCAGGCGCAGCGCCCACGGCGCCCGCGCCGGGAACTCCCAGAACCTCTCGCGCGCACGGCGGGCCCGGTCGAGGGACAGCGCGGCGCCGGAGGGAGCGAGCGCGAGGTAGAGGGCGATCACGCGCAGCAGGCCGTCGCCCGAGTCGAACACCCACGGGTCGCGGCGCTCGAAGGCGAGCAGCCCGAGGAAGACCAGGACGGCCGCGAGCCGGGTCCGGTAGCCCACGACGAGGCACGCCGCCGACACGAGCAGCGCGATCAGGACGCCGACCAGCACGCCGTCGGGCGCATCGGGGCCGAGCGGGCCCCACCACCCGGCGATGCCGCCCGGCTGCCGCGGGAGGATCCCGTCCGCGCCGAACCAGGCGAAGAAGTCGGGCAGGAGGGCTACGGTCCAGCCGAGCACCACGAGGCCGAAGGCGATGCGCACGAGCGCGAGCGTGGAGGTCGGCTCGGGCTCGAACCAGAACCTGTTCCACGCGCGGGTCACGGCAGTCGCAGCGTGTAGTAGGGCTGAGCGACGGCGGGTTCGGCGTCAGGGCCCCGCCCGGGTGGCCGGTTCAGCGAGGTGACCCGCACGAGCGTCACCCGGACGGGCCGGCGGCCGGCGCTCCGGTGCTCGCGCGCGACGAACTCGGCGGCCGGGCGCCACAGATCGCGGTGACGCACGTCCATCACCCACTCCTGCCACTTCTGCCAGTGGTAGTCCCAGTAGCCGTCGACGAGGTCGCCGCCGGCGGGCGGGCGCCAGGTCTCCCCGCGCCCGTCCGCGTAGGTGATGCTGGCGCGCAGGCCGATCGTGTACCGGCGCGGCTCAGGTCCGAACAGCCGCCACGCCTGGTCGAGGCCCGTCGCGTGGAGGTACGGCTCGCTCACCCGCTGGACCTGCCGGCGGAGATGCGAGTCGGGGAGATTCGTGACGACGACGGCGACGAGGGTGACGATGAGGAACGCGCTGATCAGCGCGCGGCCCTGCCGTGTCCCCTCGAGTCGCTCCGCGACGTCAGCCCGTTGTGCCACCGCCGGTCGTGTCGCCGCCCGTGGTGCCGCCCCCGGTCGTGTCCCCGCCCGTGGTGTCGCCCCCGGTCGTGTCCCCGCCCGTGGTGTCGCCGCCCGTGGTGTCGCCGCCGGTCGTGCCGTGGTCGGGATCCTGGTCGTAGTCGTACGGCTGGCGCTGGTACGGCTGCGACTGCTTGGGTGGCGGGGTGTACTGGGGCGTCTGTTCGGGTTCTGGAGGCGGCTTCTCGTATATGTCGATGATCGTGACCACCGGTGGGTCCGGATAGGCCTCGTAGCACCTCACGTACGGCCCGTCGCGCCACGCGTCGATGAAGAGGTCGTCGTACTCCTCGTTCGTGTAGTAGTCGTCGGTGTAGTCGTAGTCCGTCTCGCGCGTCCAGAGCTTGCAGTAGGTCGGCGGCTGGTAGTGGGGCGGGCAGTCGATGCACTTGGCCGTCGTGATGTACGTCGGCTCGCGCAGCGGGTTGCCGCACCGGCAGCGGGCGACCGGGTGTCCGTAGCGGTCCACGAGCACCGCGGTACCGGCCTGGAGGATCGCCTGGAACGGGATCGCCTTGCCGTTGGCGAACGAGTGGTTGGTCACCTGCGTGTCGCGCGTGAGCGTGACCGGGTGGAGCTTGGCGATGTACTCCGACACCGTCTTCTCGTCGGAATCTATGCCGAGCACCTCCGCCCACGCCCGCCTGCGGTCGGGGTTGTCCCTCAGGTAGCGGATCAGCGTGTCGCGGTCGCACACCTTGTCGGAGCCCGATCCGCCGTACGGGCCGCTGCCCCCGGAGCTGGAGCCGCCGCCTCCGGAGCTGCTCGACTGGAGCGAGACCGTCTTCGATCCGCTGACGTCGGTGGGCTCCGTGAACGGCTCGGGGCCCGGGTCCTCGGGCTTCTGGAACCGGATCGTCTGCTCGTTGCTCGCCGCGGCCGGCTTCGCGGCGGCCTTCTTGTCCGAGTCGCCGCACGCCGCGACCGCGGCCGCCAGGACCAATGCTGCGAACAGGCCAGTCACCCATCGCACGACGCCCAGCACTTGCAAGCGAGTCCTCCTGTGAGCGGCGCGAGTATCCCACCGCTGGGGGACGCCGTCAATCGAGTCGGGTACGGCGGCGCGCTGTGAGCATCCTGTGAGCGTCGCCGCCTAGGGTCGCCCGCATGCGCCGCCTCCTCGCGCTTCCGACGCTCGTGCTCCTCGCCTGGGCGCCGGGCCAGGCCCTCGCGGCCACGGCCACCGGGCCGAAGATCGCGCGCCTGGACCCGGCGTCCGCCGTGGCCGGGGCGGCGATCTCGATTCGCGGCTCGAAGCTGGCGGGCAGCGGCACCGCGGTCACGGTGGCCGGCAAGCGCGCGGCCGTCCTGCGCGCGCGCCCACGCGAGCTGCGGATCGTGGTGCCCAGGGTGGGTGCCGGGAAGCGCGTCGTGACCGTCCGGCGCGGTGGCCGCACGGCGACCGCAAGGCTGCTCGTGCTGCGGCCGTTCGACGGCACCGTCCGGGTGACGGTGGCCACCCAGCGCTCGAAGGCCGGCACGATCGGGCCGAGCGGCGGCTCGATCACGGCGACCGGCGACGACGGGACCACGTACACGCTGAGGGTGCCGGCCGGCGCGCTCGGTCAGCCGCACGCGCTGAAGGTGAGCCCGATCAAGCAGTTCAGCGGGCTGCCGTTCAGCGGCCGGGCGCTCGGCGTCCAGTTCGGCCCCGACGGGCTCCGGTTCGCCAAGCCGGCCACCCTCACGATCACCTCGAAGCAGCCGTTCCCCGCCGGCACGGTCGGCTTCGCATACACCAACGGGACGCGCGTACTGGAGGCGCAGGCGCCGACCGGCTCGGGTCGGGCCCGGGTCCTGCGGGTGGAGCACTTCAGCGACGCCGCCGTGGCGGGGTCGAACCCGGCCGACTTCGCCAATGCGGTCGCGCCGCTGCTCGTCGAGTCGCCCATGCGGCTCGACGTCGCGGAGCGCGTGCTCGACCTCGTCGCCGTGTACGAAAGCGCCTTTCCGCCGGCCTTCTGCCTCAACCAGCCCGCCTGCGAGAACGCCAAGGACGCGGCGCTCGCGTCGATGACGACCCGGATCAAGAGCCGCTGCGCGCACCCTCTGGAGATGCCGAACCTCCAGGCCGTGCGGGAGATCCTCGAGTTCGAGGCGATGCGCCGCAAGCTCGGAGCGGACGGAGACATCAGCCTCGACTGCCGGGAGCAGATCATGCGAGCGATCTTCGAGCCCGCTCGTGAGAAGGCGTGCGGCTCGCCGGGCGTGCCGGCCGTGCCGCTTGGCCGGCACTCCCTGATCGTCAAGCACACGGTCGAGGAGGGCGCGGTGAGCGACCTCGACGGGGACTTCGAGCTGACCAACCTGGAGTTCATGCACTTCCTGGTCTCGCAGCTTCAGCTGGCGGGCCTCGCGGACATGGCCGTCGAGGCCCAGGACTGCTTCTCGGACGGGTTCGACAGCCTGCCGGTCGACGGCAAGGCGCGCTGCGAGACCGACCGGCCCAACGCGGAGGTGATCCTCCAGCACGCTCTCGACTACGCCGTGGCGCTCGGATTCGTGGTCACCGACTACGTCGAGGCCATGGACTTCTGCCGGATCCACGTGGCCGCGGCCCCCACCACCGCCACCGTCGACCCGGCCGGGACGCAGCAGTTCACGGCAACCGTCACCGACCTGATCGACCCCGACCGCAACTCCGAGGTCGAGTGGACCGCCACCGCCGGCACCATCGACCAGAACGGCCTCTACACCGCGCCGGTCGCCGAGGGCACGTACGAGGTGACCGCCACGAGCAAGCTCAACCCCGCTCGGAGGTCCACGTCCACCGTCACGGTGGGACCAGTGCAGTACGACCTGCGGGTGACCCTCCAGGCGAAGCAGAGCAGCGTGGTGCCCGAGGGGGCGAGCGTGACCTACGAGTACACCGTCACCAACGCCGGGCCGACGCTGGCGCCCGCCGCGGTCGTCGACATCGCGCTCACTAAGCACAACGTGAGCTGCGGCGGGTTCGCCGACCCGCACCGCACGCTGGGCGACCTCGCCCCGGGAGCGACCGTCACCGGAACGGTGAGCGGCTCGTGCTCGGGGCACGGCGGCATCGACATCACCGTCGAGGCCTCCGCGGCTGAGGGCGAGACCGACCCGAGCAACAACAAGGGCTCGGTGAGCACGGCCTTCGAGAATCCCGGGGAGCCCACCTGCCCACGCGGGGAAACCTGCATCTGACGCGCGGCGGTCAGGCCGCGGGCGTCGGATCGCGCGCCGGCTCGCGCGGCGACCAGGGCGCCCGGCCCCGCACGTGGCGCGGGTACCAGCGGCGGCCGTGCGCGCGCTGCGTGTTCCACGCCAGCGCGGCGATGGCGCCGCGGCGGTGCAGCCAGTAGCGGTTCGGGACGGGCTCCGCCGGCTCCACGCGGCCGACCTCCACGTCCGCCACGACCACCCCGGATCCCTGCTGGCGCGCGCGCTGGGCGACGATCTCGCCCTGGGCGGTGGCGATCAGCGCGCCGCCCTCGAAGTGCCCCTCGTAGGTCAGGAACGGGAGCTCCGGCCAGCGGCAGCGGGCCTCGCCGCAGATCGACGCGTGCACGACCGGCGCGCCCACGAAGCGCCCGAACACCGCCGGCGCCCGCCGCGCGGTGGCCGCGTTCCGGATCTCGAGGCGGCGGGTGACCGCGGCCGGCGGCCACGGCGGGATGCTCCACCAGTTGGAGCCGCCGACGACCACGTCGACCCGGCCGGCCAGGCGGCGCGCCGTCGCCGAGCGCATGAACTCCCAGCACACCGCGGCCCCGGCGGTGAACGGGCCGGCGTCGATCACGCCGTCGTCGCCACCGCCGACGTAGAACGAGTTCTCCCACATCGTGGGGAGGTCCTTGTCGTGGCGGCCGAGCAGCTCGCCGTCGGGCCCGGCCAGCAGGAACGCGTTGCGCACCTCGCCGTCGGGGTCGCGGCAGAGGAACGAGCCGCCGAGCCAGATCCCGCCCTCGCGCGCGAGTTCGGTCAGGAGCTCGGTCGCCGGGCCGTCCGGGGCGACCGCCGCATCGGCCAGCTCCGGCAAGAACGCGGCGCCGGTCGTGAAGAACTCGGGGAGCGCGACCAGCTCGGCGCCGTCGCGGACCGCCTCCCTCACGAGCCGCTCGGACTCCGCGAGGTTGCGCTCGACGTCGCCGAGCGCGACCTCGAGCTGCACGGCAGCGACGCGCACGTCCGCGACTCTAACGGCGCGTGGCACTGCGCAACAAAGACGCAGCTCTGGGTGTTAATCGAGCATGCGGATGCATCGGGCTCTCGCTGGACTCGCGCTGGCGGGCGCGCTGGGTGCCGTACCCGGCGCGGCAAGCGGCGCCACGGTCGGCGAGAGCGCCGGGGCGCTGCGCTACTCGGCCGGCAGCGGCGAGACCAACTGGCTCGAGATCTCGCTCACGGACGCTGGTGACTACAGGCTGTACGACGGCGGAGGCTTCGACCTTCCGGGCGTACCGACAGACGTGGGGCCGGGTTGCAGACGCGAGGGCTCGGACGTGATCTGCGACTCCGACGGAGTCGACCGGATCCGCGTGACGCTGCGGAACGGCGCGGACCGGCTCATCCCGGCCGCCGACCTCCCCGCGCCGTTCGAGTACTCCGGCGGCGGCGGGGTCGACTCGATCGAGTACTCGCGCAGCGGTGAGCCCGTGGCGATCTCCGCGAACCGCCGCGCGGACGACGGCGCCGCCCGGCGCGACAACGTCCACCGTGACGTGGAGGAGCTGAGGGGCAGTCGCGCCGCGGACACCCTGCGCGGCTCGCGCCGGGGATCGGATCTGTTCGGCGACCTGGGCGCCGACACGCTCATAGGCGGTCGCGGCGGGGACCACATCGCCGGCGGGCGAATCGAGGACTCGGGCACGGACAGCGGCGTGCTTCGCTCCCAGGGGCACGACACCATTCGCTGCGGCGCGGGCAGCGACAGCGTCCTCGCAGACCGGCACGACCAAGTCGCGCGCGACTGCGAGGTCGTCGGGAGGCCCTACTGCCAGCCCGACAGCGAGGCGCCGGCCGCGAGCTGCAGCCCCGGCTACCGCTACCTGGGCAGCGACGGGGCCGACCGCATCCGCCCCGACCGGTTCGTCACGAAGGTGTTCGCCTACGGGCACGGCGGCGACGACGTGATGTACAGCGGCACGGGCGGGGCCGAGCTGCACGGGGAGGGCGGCGGCGACGTGATGCGCGCGCAGGACGGGCAGCAGTACTACCCGGACGCGATCGAGTGCGGCAAGGGGGACGACGTGGTCTACGCCGATCCGTGGGACTCGGTGGCGAAGGACTGCGAGACGGTGCATCGGCCCGCCGCCTCGCTGAGGATCGCCAGGCGCTAGCCGGCCCTCACCTGGCCCGGCGATAGGTCAGGTCGAAGTCGGTGTCCCAGTCCGCGCCCTCCTCGCGCTTCTCCCAGCGGCCCGAGATCGTGCTCCCGCCGTCGCCGAACGTCCCCCTGAAGCGCTGCGGAAACGGGTCGGGCGCGTCGCGCTCGAGCGTCCAGGTCGTCCCGTCGAGCTGCATCTCGTAGACGCGGTGGACGCCGCGCGAGTCGAAGTAGTGCTGCCGCAGGCGGCCGTCGTCGCCCGCTCCGATGATCGCGATCCCGTCGGGCGCCTCCGGCACCTCGACCGTCCAGCGCTGGATCAGCCACGTGCGCCCCTCGAGCCACTCGAAGCTCGTCCGTGCCGCACCGGGCCAGGGCGGCCCGCCGGGCGGCCCGGCCTCCATGGTCCAGTCGCCGACGAGGGCGCCGAGCGGGCCGAGCTCCGCGGCGCCGCTCATCGATCCCACACGAAGGTGTGGATCGGCCAGGGCTTCGGTCCTTCCTCGATCCCGGCGCCGCTCGCGAACGGGCGGATCTCCTCCGAGAAGCGGTCGAAGGCCTCCTGCGACTCGAAGACGTCGAAGATCACGAACCCGTCGTCGGTCTGCGCGGCCGCGTGGACGAGCAGCCCGGTGAACGGCAGGTCGTCCATCGACTCGAACCGCTGTCGCCTCCCACCCATCAGGTTCTGGATAACGGTCTCGTACCGCTCCTGAGTGAGGCTCGGGACGTGATGGACCGCGAGAACCTCCATGGCAACCTCCTCGCCGATCGGCAGTGGAAGCGGCAGCTTACGGGCGCTCGACCTGGTTGCAGTTCGTGACGACGTCGGTCTCGTCGACCACGGCCACGTCCTTCGCGCCCGTCCCGCAGTCGACGGTCTCCTTGAGCCCGTCGCGAGCCTCGATCGTGTCGTTGCCGGCGCCCGCGTCGAACGAGTCTCTGCCGGTGCCGCCGCGGAGGATGTCCTTGCCGTTCCCACCGCGGAGCACGTCCGCGCCGGGCCCGCCCCTGAGCACGTCGCTGCCGTCGAGCCCGTAGAGCGTGTCGTCCCCGACCCGACCGTCGATCTGCTCGCCCAGTGACGTGCCGACGATCGTGTCGGGGCCGGCCGTGGCGGGCCGCAGGTGCCGGCGCCTGTCGCGCGGGAACAGGTCCGTCGCGTCCGGAGCGCCGTCGTTGTCGTCGTCGGTGTCGGCGCGGTTGCCGATGCCGTCGTGGTCGGTGTCGGCCGACTCGGCCGGGTTGTGCGGGAAGGCGTCGCGCCGGTCCTGCACGCGGTCGCCGTCGGCGTCCGGGCAGCCGATGGCCGTCGCGTGGCGCGCGTTCGGGCATATGTCCCTGGTGTCCGGCACCCCGTCGTAGTCGGCGTCCGCCGGGCCGGCGAGCAGGAGGCTCACGAACGCGAGGTCGGAGTCGGCGGAGTCCGCGGGCGGCGCGTGCGCGGTCCGGCCGGCGATCAGCGCGCTCGCGCCGTCGGCCGCGATCTCGAGGTCGAACGCGAAGTCGCCGCGCGGCGCGGTCGGGTCGAAGGCGATCGTCCGGCGACCGTCGCCGTTGAAGCCTAGGTCGAGGTCGCCGCGGGGCGAGTAGCGCAGCACGATCATGTCCTCCGCGGTGGCCTCGGTTCTCGAGTAGCCCACGCCGAGGATGCGGCCGTCGGGCTGGACGGCGAGCGCGTCGAGCTGCTCGTAGCCGGTCGCGTTGACCGACACGACCCGGCGGCCGCCGTTCCCGAACGCGGTGTTGGGCTCGCCGCTCGCCGTGAAGCGGGCGAGCAGCGGGTCGAACGCGTCGCCCGCCGTGGTCGCGCCGCCGATCAGCGCGCCCCCACCGGGCAGCGCCGCGAGCGAGGCGGCCGTCGTGTAGGAGCCGACGTGCAGGCGCGCGATGCCGTCCCCCGCCCAGCTCCCGTCGAGCGTGCCGTCGTCGTTGTAGCGCACCACGACCGCGTCGTACGCCGCCCCGATGGCGTCGTCCGTGGTCTCGCCGGCCACGAGCACATTCGGCCCGGGCCCGATCGCGACGGCCGCCGCGAAGTCGTCGCGGTCGGCCGTGGGGTCGACCGCGGTCGTCTGCCTGCCGTCGTCGTCGAAGCCGGCGTCGAGCTCGCCGGTGTCGGTCAGGCGGGCGACGGCGATGTCGTCGCCGGTGGCGGCGTTCGCGGTTGTCCGCCCCGCCACGACGATCTTGCCGTCCGGCTGGAGCGCGAGCCCGGACGCCTGGTCGAACGCGCCGCCGAACGGGATCGCCCTGCGGCCGCCGTCGCCGAAGCCGGCGTCGGGCGTGCCGGTGGCGTCGAAGCGCGCCACCACCATGTCGTCGTCGCGCACGGTCGGGTCGGGGTCCACGTCGGCGTAGCCGCCGACGACGATGCCGCCGTCGCCCTGGATGGCGACGCCATTCGCCGACGCGACGTCGGCCGGGCCGAGCGCGGCGGTCACGATCCCGCCGCTCCCGAAGTCCGGATCGAACGCACCCTGGTCGGTGAGCCGGGCGACGTAGGCGTCGCCGCCGACGCTGCCGGCGACGACGATCTTGCCGTCGGGCTGGATCGCCATCGCCGCCGCGTGGTCGCGGGTCGAGCCGAGGTCCAGCACGTGGACGCCGTCGTCCGAGAACGCCCGGTTCAGGCCCCCGGGAGCGGCGGCGGCCGCGTGCGGCTGGGCCGTCAGCGCGACCGCGATCAACCCGATGAGGCACCTGCGCGGCACCGCCCCAGCGTACGAGCCACGGGCCAGGCACCATGTCGGGCAGATGACCCCGTTCGTGACCGCCGGCGGCGCGTTCCTCCTGACGATCCTCTACGCCGACCTGATGTTCGACGTGCAGGTCGCGCGGCACCGGGAGCCGGCCGCGCCCGAGACCGTGCTCGCGTCGATCGCTGACTACTACCGGCGGGTCACGATCACCGCCCGGCCGCTCAATCGGCTCGTGGTCGTCGTCATGGCCCTGACGCTTGCCGCGATCGTCGCGCAGCTCGCCGGCGACGACGTCCCCGACTGGGTCGCGCTCGCCTCGCTCGTCCTCGCCGGCGGGCCGGTCGCGCTAGCCGGCGCCCGGATCTTCCCGGAGGCCGTCCGCCTCGGGGGCCGGTCGGATCCGCCTGAGGTCCAGACCCGGCTCGCGCGCTCGATCTACGCCGGCCATCTCATCTGCCTCGCCGGCATCGTGTCGCTGCTGGTGGTGCAGCTCGCGTTCGCGCGCTAGCGGCGGACCGCGGCGAGCGCCGCGAGCACCTCGTCGTCGTGTGTCTTTGGCGAGACCTTCGGAAGCACGTGGGCCACCTCGCCGTCCGGCGCGATCACGAACGTCGCCCGCTGCACCCCCATGAACTTCCTGCCGTACATCCGCTTCTCGACCCAGACGCCGTAGAGCTCCGCCACCTCGTGGTCGGCGTCGGCCAGGAGCGTGAAGTCGAGGTCGTACTTGTCGGCGAAGCGCCGGACCCGCGAGACCGGGTCGGGCGAGACTCCGAGCACCGTCGCGCCGGCGCGCTCGTAGTCGGCGCGGCGGTCGCGAATCCCGCACGCCTGCGTCGTGCAACCCGGGGTATCGGCCTTTGGGTAGAAGTAGAGGACGACCGGCCCCCCGCGCTTGTCGCTCAGGGTGGTCGGCTCGCCGTCCTGGTCGGGCAGCGTGAAGTCGGGAGCGGGCTGGCCGGGCTCGATCATCCGCCCGATCCTAGGACCCGACCGTCATAACCTGCGCCCCGTGGCGACGTTCTGCCTCCTCCACGGGAAATGGCACGACCCTGGCTGCTGGGAGCCGCTGGTGCGCGAGCTCGAGCGCGGCGGCCACCGCTGCCTGACGCCCCCCGTCCCATTCGACGATCCGGCGGCGACCTACGAGCAGCGGGCGCGACCGGCGGTGGACGCCCTGGCCGGCGCGGACGGCCCGGTCGTCGTGGTCGGGCACTCGCTCGCGGCCGGCGTGGCGCCGCTC
>DATENL010000018.1:0-3252 GCA_035275105.1 Thermoleophilaceae bacterium | reverse complement strand
CTCGACGAGGTGTCCGACGCCTTCGAGCACGGAGGGCCCGGCGACGGCGCGGCTGCGGCAGACTCGCAGCGGTGAGCGAGACCACGCTGCCCGACACGGATCTCGCGTCCGCCCGCACCGGCGACGACGCCGCGTTCGGCCGCCTCGTCGCGCCGCTGCGCCGCGAGCTGCACGCGCACTGCTACCGGATGCTCGGCTCGACCCACGACGCCGAGGACGCGCTGCAGGACGCACTGCTGCGAGCCTGGCGCCGGCTCGGGACCTTCGACGCCCGAGGGTCGCTGCGCGGCTGGCTCTACAAGATCTCCACCAACACCTGCCTGGACATCATCGGCAAGCGCAAACGAGTGCTGCCGCAAAACAACGAGCCGAAGACCGATCCCCACGTCGAGGGGCCGGGGAGGCCGCTCGTCGACACGGTGTGGCTGGAGCCCTTCCCCGACGAGACGCTCGACATCGAGGACGGCTACGCCTCGCCCGACGCGCGCTACGAGCAGCGCGAGAGCGTCGAGCTCGCGTTCGTCGCCGCGCTCCAGCACCTGCCGCCCAACCAACGCGCCGTTCTGATCCTGCGCGAGGTCCTGGGGTTCTCGGCGAAGGAGGCGGCGTCGATGCTCGACACGACGACGCAGTCGGTGAACAGCGCGCTCCAGCGCGCCCGCGCGACGGTCGAGGAGCGCCTGCCCGAGCAGAGCCAGCAGGCCACGCTCCGCGCCCTGGGCGACGAGAGGCTCCGGGAGCTGGTCGACCGCTACGTGGACGCCTGGGATCGCTGCGACGTGGAGACGGTCGTCGAGATGCTGACCGAGGACGCGTCGTTCGCGATGCCGCCGCTCGGCACGTGGTTCCGCGGCTCGGACGCCCTGCGCGTCTTCCTCGCCGGCTGGCCCATGTCGGGCGAGTGGCGGTGGCGTCCCCTCCAGGTGCGGGCGAACGGCCAGGTCGCCCTCGCCTTCTACGCGTGGGACCCGGAAGAGGGGGCCTACATGCCGTTCGCGCTCAACGTGCTCACGTTCGACGGCGAGCGGATCAGCGACGTCACCGCGTTCATCGCCCGCCTCGCGCCGACGCCCGACCGCGAGGTGATCGCGCGGCTGCCCGAGCAGCCCGCCGACCCCGAGCGGATGGTCGCGGCATTCGGGAACTTCGGGTTGCCCGAGCGGCTGGACTGACTGCGGCGGCGGCTCAGAAGGCCGAGTAGCGGCGACGCCGAACCTTGGGCAGCTCGCCCTCGGGCTCCTCGACGATCTCGTGCGTGGCGCCGGGGGGCAGGTTCCCGTCCTCGTCGGCCTTGGCGGCCTCGCCGCGCACGATCAGGCCCCGCACGTGCTGCTCGGCTGTCGCCTCGTCGATCTCCGCCGGCGGGGGGGACTCGTCGGTGCGCTCGCGCTTGGCCTTCCTTCGCGCCATCTCGACCCTCAATGGTAGTCCGCGCACCCACCCAGTCCGCAGTCGAAGTGGAGGCGCCTGAGCACCAGGCCTTCGTCGCCCTCCTCGAGCGTGTGAGTCTTGTGCGCCGCGGGCCGCGCGGGCGCGAGCTCGGCGTCGCTCACGTCCGCGAGATCGACCCGTCCGCGCCGGAACAGCGACGCGGCGAACGCGGTGGCCGCGCGGTCGTGGGTGGGCGGGTCGAACGAGCGGAGCCCCGCGGCGGCGCCCGCTACGGCGAAGCGCTTCGGCTCCGCGGCTGCGTGCACGACCAGCGGACGCTCGAGGCCGAATGCCGCGCCCGCGACGGCGACGCGCGGGAGCGCGTCGTCCTTGGCCCGCCGCGGCTCGTACACCGGCGCCCCCACGGTGCCGACCATCCCGACCATGGAGCGCCGCGCGCGCTTGGTCGATCGCTGGACCATCGACGCCCCGAGGCCGCCGGCGGCGTCGAGCGCGAGGACTCCCTGGCGCACGAACCCGCTCTTCAGCGCGTCGTTGTAGCGGCCGCCGAAGTCCGTGGCGTCGGCCTCGATCATGTGCGCGGCCACCTGGCTGTAGTACGACGGCACGACGGGGGCGGCCTGCACGGCGGCCGCCAGCAGCGCGCCGATGTCCTGACTCGCCGTCAGCAGCCCGTTCGAGTTCTGCCGCGGCTGGGCCTGGAACACACCCGCCAGCGCCTGCAGGAAGGCCGCGCTGAAGACGCGCGAGAACGAGTGGGACTCCGACGAGAGCGCGGACGCCGGCGCGCTCGGGGGCAGGGTGGTCGGGTCCTGGTAGAAGAGCGAGTTGGCCGCGTTGCGGAGGCAGTCGCGGTCAACCGCGTCGGGGCGCACCGCCGTTCGGATCCCCCAGCCGAGTTGCTCTGCGAGTCGCGAGAGCTGGGACGACCGCGCGAGGCTGCCGGCGGTCGAGCGCAGCACCTGCTCGCGGAACGAGTCGAGCTGCAATGCCACCAGCATCGCGCTCATGTCGCCGAACGACTCGTGGAACGCGGCGACCTCGTCGCTCGCCGCGTCCCACAGCTGCGGCCGGATGGCGTCGAGCAGCGCGTGACCGAACTCGTGCGCGACCACGTCCGGGCTCTCGCCGGAGTAGACGAGGACGCCGTCCACGGGGCCGTGGTAGAAGCGAAGTCCCGCGCGGTTGTAGTCCGCGTTGAAGTCCTCCTTCACGTCGAGCGTGACCTGGAGCTGAGCTCCGACCGTCGTGAACCACTTGGCCTGGGGGACCAGTCCGCCCCAGTAGTCGGACGCGCGCCGGAGCGCTTCGGCCGCGGTCCAGTAGCGGAAGCCCGCGGTGCCCACCGTGTACGACTTCGGAGCCGGCGCGCGACCGGCGATTCGGGTCGGGAGGGGCGACCGGGCGAGGTCCGGCACCGGCCGCGTGATCGGCGTGCGGGGCTCGTCGGGCGCGCCGGGGTCGTCCTCCCACGCGGCGATCTCGCCCGTCAACGTTCGGCCCGCCGCAGCCTTGCTCGAGCGTCCTCCTGTCTTGCGCCTGGCCATCTTTCCCCTCCAGTCGAGCGCGCACGCCCAAACTGCGCGCAGTGATCGACAGAGCTTAAGCAGTTTGCGCGGCCCGCGTGGGCGCCGTCCGGTCACACTTCCTCCGGATGGACGCGACCAGGGACGGCTGGCAGCACTTCGCCCGGGCGGACTGGGCGGCCGCGCGGGACGCGTTCGCCGCCGCACTCGACGAGCGGCCCGGCGATCCGGACGCGCTCGACGGGCTCGGTCAGGCGCTGTGGTGGCTCGGTGAGCGCGGCGCCGGGATCGAGCGCCGCCGCGAGGCGTACGCCGCCTACCGGCGGCGCGGCGA
>DATENL010000017.1:0-5392 GCA_035275105.1 Thermoleophilaceae bacterium | reverse complement strand
TGTCGAGGAACGAGATGGAAGTAGCTCCTTAGAAAGGAGGTGATCCAGCCGCACCTTCCGGTACGGCTACCTTGTTACGACTTCACCCCAATCGCCAACCCCACCTTCGACAGCTCCCCCCCTTGCGGGTTGGGCCACTGGCTTCGGGTGTTGCCGACTTTCGTGGTGTGACGGGCGGTGTGTACAAGGCCCGGGAACGTATTCACCCCGGCATTGCTGATCCGGGATTACTAGCGACTCCGACTTCATGGAGTCGAGTTGCAGACTCCAATCCGAACTGAGACCGGCTTTTTGGGATTCGCTTGCTCTCGCGAGTTCGCAGCCCTTTGTACCGGCCATTGTAGCATGTTTGCAGCCCTAGACGTAAGGGGCATGATGACTTGACTTCATCCCCACCTTCCTCCGAGTTGACCCCGGCAGTCTCCTACGAGTCCCCGGCATTACCCGCTGGCAACATAGAATAAGGGTTGCGCTCGTTGCGGGACTTAACCCAACATCTCACGACACGAGCTGACGACAGCCATGCACCACCTGTGTACGGCCCCGAAGGACACGGGCTTTCACCCGCTTTACCGTACATGTCAAGCCTAGGTAAGGTTCTTCGCGTTGCATCGAATTAAGCCACACGCTCCGCCGCTTGTGCGGGCCCCCGTCAATTCCTTTGAGTTTTAGCCTTGCGGCCGTACTCCCCAGGCGGGGCACTTAATGCGTTAGCGACGGCGCGGATCTCGTTGGTTGAGACCCACACCTAGTGCCCAACGTTTACGGCGTGGACTACCAGGGTATCTAATCCTGTTTGCTCCCCACGCTTTCGCTCCTCAGCGTCAGTACCGGCCCAGAGTGCCGCCTTCGCCGCCGGTGTTCCTCCTGATATCTGCGCATTTCACCGCTACACCAGGAATTCCCCGCTCCCCTACCGAACTCAAGTCACAGCAGTATCGAATGGCGTCCCCAGGTTGAGCCTGGGGTTTTCACATCCGACTTACCGAACCGCCTACGAGCTCTTTACGCCCAATAAATCCGGACAACGCTTGGTGCCTACGTGTCACCGCGGCTGCTGGCACGTAGTTGGCCGCACCTTCTTCTACAGGTACCGTCATCTTCTTCCCTGCTGAAAGCGGTTTACAACCCGAGGGCCTTCATCCCGCACGCGGCGTCGCTGCTTCAGGCTTTCGCCCATTGAGCAAGATTCCCCACTGCTGCCTCCCGTAGGAGTCTGGGCCGTGTCTCAGTCCCAGTGTGGCTGATCGTCCTCTCAGACCAGCTACCCATCGCGGCCTTGGTGAGCCGTTACCTCACCAACAAGCTAATGGGCCGCGGGCCCATCCCGATGCGGAGGCCGAAGCTACCTTTACGCACATCACTGGTGTGATGTGAGCACATCCGGTATTAGCCCGAGTTTCCTCGGGTTGTCCCAGTCATCGGGGCAGGTTACCCACGTGTTACTCACCCGTTCGCGGCTTTGCCACGGGCCGAAGCCCGTTTCGTCGCTCCACTTGCATGTGTTAAGCACGCCGCCAGCGTTCGTCCTGAGCCAGGATCAAACTCTCCGTAAAAGACTGTCGTGTCAATCGCCCCCCGAAAGGAGCGGTGTCACTGTCTAGTTCAGAAAGTTGTCAGGTCCGTACTGCTCCGGCGGCCTCTGTACACCTACGAGGACGCCCCGGACATGACGGGATTTGGCTAAGCCCGCCGCCCGACGGGGCCCCGAGGGGACCAACCGGCGACGGGTCGAACCTGGACGCGACTCGCAGAGCTCCATGCGGAGACCTCCGAGTCGCACACGCTGTTGAGTTTTCAAAGACCGCCGCGCCCCCGGGCGGGGACTCCGCCCTTCGGCACTGCTGAGCGGCCATTCGAAAAGCCATCTCAGAGCGACGGCCGAGTATAGCGCCGTATCGGACGCTCGGCAACGCGCGCGCCCGGGCCCCGGCCGGTCGAGGACCGCATTCTAGAGCGTTTTCTAGCGGTCGCCCACGAAGCGCTTGAAGCGGCGCCGCCCCAGCTGCACGATCTGGCCGTCGAGGCGCTCGGCGGGCAGGTCGAGCTCGCCGTCCGGGAGCGGCTCGCCGCCGACCTTGACCCCGCCCTGAGCCAGCAGCCGCCGCGCCTCCGAGCGGGAGACGCCGAACGCGTCCGCGAGCACGGCGGGCAGGTGGACCACCGAGCCCGCGGGGAGCGTGAAGTCCTCGACCTCCTCGGGGACCTCGTGCTGCACGTGCACCCGGTCGAAGCGCGCCTCCGCCTCCTTCGCGGCCTCGTCGCCGGCCAGCCGCGCCGCGAGCGCCCGCGCGAGCGCGCGCTTCGACTCGACCGGCGCCGCGCCCGCGTCGAACGGCGCGTCGAGCAGCAGGTCGTACCAGACCGGCATCGCGGCGTCGGGGATGCTCATCGCCTTGCCGAAGACCTCGGCCGCGGGCTCGGTCACGCCGATGTAGTTGCCCGCCGACTTGGCCATGCGCGCGACGCCGTCGGTCCCCGGCAGGATCGGCAGCGTGAGCGCCACCTGCGGCGACACGCCGTACGCCTGCTGGATGTCGCGCGCGAGGAGGAGGTTGAAGAGCTGGTCCGTGCCCCCGATCTCCACGTCCGACCGCACCTGGACCGAGTCGTAGCCCTGGAGCAGCGGATAGAGCAGCTCGAGGATCGAGATCGGCGATCCCTCCCGGTAGCGCTTGGCGAAGTCGTCGCGCTCCAGGAGCTGGGCCACCGTCGACGTGCGCGCGAGCCGGAACAGCTCCTCCATCGACATGTCGAGCCACTCGCCGTTACGCCGCACCTCCGTCCGCCCCGGATCGAGGACGGTGAAGGCCTGCTGCTGGAAGGTCTCGGCGTTGCGGTCGATCTCCTCCCCGCTCAGCTCCGGCCGCGCGGCCGAGCGCCCGCTCGGGTCGCCCACGCGCGCGGTGTAGTCCCCGATTATCAGGACCACGACGTGGCCGAGGTCCTGGAACTCGCGCAGCTTGCGCAGGACCACCGTGTGCCCGAGGTGGATGTCGGGCGCCGTGGGGTCGATCCCGAGCTTCACCCGCAGCGGCCGTCCCTCTCCCAGCTTGCGCTCCAGCTCGCCCGCGGGCAGGGCGTCGACCGCGTTGCGCAGCAGGAACTGGGCGTCGGACGCCGGTCGGTTCGTCATCCTCGCGATGCTAGAGTCCTCGGCCCGCCGGACGGAGCCCGCGAACCGCCTCGCACGCCGTCCGAAGAAGACTCACCGCGGGCTCCCCCGCGCCGCCGCCAGCGTATGCAGGAGACGCCCACAAGCCCGATACCTTTGCGCCCGCCGCCGCCGCGGAGTGCGGACGGAGAGGGGCCCGCGGACGCGCGCCCGCGCGGGAAGGTCAAGAAGCTCCGCCTCCTGCTGGTGCTGCTCGTCCTCTCGGTGCTGGCGGTGATCTCCACGATCTTCGGGATGATGATGGCCGTCTCAAACGAGCTCCCGTCGCTCGAGAACAGCGCGCAGTTCAAGGCCGCGCGCAACTCGGCGGTCTTCGCCACGAACGGCAAGCAGGAGATCGCGCACCTCACCGACGCGCAGAACCGGATCCTCCTCGACGCCGGCGAGATCTCCCCGAACCTCAAGAACGCGGTGGTCGCGATCGAGGACCAGCGCTTCTACCAGCACGAGGGCGTCGACTTCACGGGCATCGGGCGAGCCGTGGTCCAGGACGTGCTGCGCAAGCGGGCCGCCCAGGGCGCGTCGACCATCACCCAGCAGTTCGTGAAGAACGCACTCGCGGCGCAGCGCGACAGGACCGTCTTCCAGAAGCTGCGCGAGTCCGCGCTCGCCTACCACCTCGAGCGGCGCTGGTCGAAGGACAAGATCCTCACCGAGTACCTGAACACCGTGTACTTCGGCAACGGCGCCTACGGCGTCGAGTCGGCGGTGCGCACCTACTTCGGCGGCCGCGGCCGCGACTACCTGCCGAGCGACCGCCTGGCCAAGAACGTCACCCCGGCGCAGGCGGCGATGCTCGCCGCGATGATCGCGTCACCGTCCGCGTACGACCCGGCGCAGCGCCCGATCCAGGCCGAGCAGCGGCGCGACCTCGTGCTCAAGCGGATGGCGGAGCAGGGGATGATCAGCCGCTTCGAGTACTCCGAGTCGGTCCGCCAGGTGATCCCCACCGAGCGGGACATCAACCCGCCGCAGCCGGACTCCACGCAGCCCTACTTCTCCACCTGGGTGGCCCAGCAGCTCGTCGACCGCTACGGCGCGGGCGCGGCCTTCGGCGGCGGCCTCAAGGTGACCACCACGCTCGACCCGGCGTTCCAGGAGGCCGCCGAGCAGGGCATCCAGGGCCGGCTCGGGGGCATCGGGCCGAGCTCGTCGGCCGTCGTGATCGACAACAAGAACGGGGCCGTTCGGGCGATGGTCGGCGGCACCGACTACGAGCGCCGGCCGTTCAACCTGGCGACGAGCGGGCACCGTCAACCGGGCTCGTCGATCAAGCCGTTCATCCTGGCCACCGCGCTCCAGCACGGGATCGGACCGGAATCGGTGTGGACCTCGGCGCCAAAGGCGATCCCGTACAAGATCCACGGCGTGCGGGACGTCTTCCGGGTGCACAACTTCGAGAACTCGTACTCCGGCTCGTCGTCGCTCGCAACGGCCACGGCCCACTCCGACAACTCGGTCTTCGCGGAGATCGGGATGAAGATGGGGCCGAAGCGCGTCGCGCGCACCGCCCGCCAGATGGGCATCAAGACGAAGCTGTCGACCAACCCCGCGATGCTGCTCGGCGGGCTCAAGCGGGGCGTGACGCCGCTCGAGATGGCGTTCGCGTTCTCGACCATCGCGAACGGCGGCAAGCGCACCTCCGGGACGCTCGCCTCGAGCCACCTGGGCCCGGTCGCGATCGAGAAGGTGGCCGACGCGAGCGGCAAGACGATCGACAAGGACCACATCAAGTACGACCGCGTCTACTCGTGGGAGGTCGGCGAGCAGATGAAGTCGCTGCTGCACGGGGTCGTCGTCGCCGGCACCGGCAAGAACGCGCAGGTGGGTGAGTGGGCGGCCGGCAAGACCGGCACGACCGAGGACTACGGCGACGCGTGGTTCGTCGGCTTTACGAAGCGCTACACGATCGCCGTCTGGGTCGGCTACGCGGACAAGGTCAGGTCGATGACCACGGAGTACCAGGGCGGGCCGGTCGAGGGCGGGACGTACCCGGCCGAGATCTGGCACGACATCATGAGCGCGATCCTCGACATCGACGCCGAGCGCCACCCGGAGCGGGTCAAGCCCGAGGACGTCCTGCCGGAGTCGCCGATCGCCCCCACCGAGCCCGTGCCCACCGAGCCCGCCCCGGAGCCCGCCCCGGAGGCGGTGCCGCAGGAGCCGGCGCCGGCGCCGGAGGAGCAGGCGCCCGTGCCGCAGCAGGCGCCCACGCCG
>DATENL010000016.1:0-9315 GCA_035275105.1 Thermoleophilaceae bacterium | reverse complement strand
GCGCTCGGCCGGCCTCGCCGGCTCGCCGCCGCCGCGCCGCGCCAGCGCCGACGGCCACCACACCCGGTCGCCGATCTCCAGCACGAGCGCCGGGACGAGAAGGGTGCGCACCAGGAACGTGTCCAGCAGCACCCCGATCGCGATCGTGAAGCCGATCTCCGTCAGCGCCACCAGCGGGAGCACGGCGAGCGCCGAGAACGTGCCGGCCAGCACGATGCCCGCCGACGTGATCACGGTGCCGGTGACCGCGAGGCCGCGAAGGACGCCCTCGCGGGTGCCGCGCGCGATCGTCTCCTCGCGCACGCGCGCCATCAGGAAGATGTTGTAGTCGATGCCCAGCGCGACCAGGAAGATGAACGCGAACAGCGGCAGCGTCGGGTCGATGCCGGGAAAGTCGAAGACGTTCTCGAAGAAGAAGGTCGCAATCCCGAGCGCCGCCCCGTAGGACAGGATCACCGTCCCGATCAGGACGAGCGGTGCCACCACGGCGCGCAGCAGGGCCATCAGGATCAGCAGCACCAGCACCAGCGCGATCGGCACGATCAGCCTGTTGTCGCGCGCGGCCGACTTGCGCAGGTCGTACTCCTCGGCGGTCGGGCCGCCGACCAGCACGCCGTCGCCGGCGGCGGCGTGCACCGCCTTCCGGATCCCGGGGATCAGGTCGAACCCCTCGGTGCTGAACGGGTCGCGCTCGAGCGACGCCTCGAGCTTCGCCCCGGTCGGGCCCCGCTCCACGATCGGGCTCACGACCGCCACGCCCGGCGCGCTCGCGACGGCGGCCTTCACCGCGGCGAGCTTGGAGGTGTCGGTGACGACGACGTTCGTGGGCGCGTTCACGCCCGCCGGGAATCCCTGCTCGAGCAGCTTCTGGCCCTCGGCGGAGTCGACGTCGTCGCGGAAGCCGTTGCCTGTGGTCAGGTCGCTGTTGAGCTGGGTCAGCCCGAGGCAAAGGAACAGCAGCAGCGCGACGGTCCCCATCCACACGCGGCGCGGGTGACGGCCGACGCGGGCGGCGATCCTGCTCCAGGCGCCGTGGGTCTCGTCGGCGCCGACAGTCCCGACGCGCGGCACGAACGGCCAGAACGCCCGCCGGCCGGTGAGCGCGAGCAGCGCCGGGAGGATCGTGAGCATCGCGACCATCGCGAGCCCCACCCCGAGCGCGCCGATCGGGCCGAGCCCCGCCGTGCCGGTCACCTCGGCGGCCGTCAGGGTCAGGAGGGCGGCCATCACGGTCGCCCCGGACGCGAAGATCGCCGGGCCCGCCTTCCGCATCGCCATACGGACGGCGTCGTGCTTGTCCTCGTGGTGCCGGAGCTCCTCCCGGTAGCGCGAGACCAGCAGCAGCGCGTAGTCGGTCCCGGCGCCGAAGACGAGCACCGGCAGGATCCCGCCCGACTGGCCCGTGACGGTGACGCCGGCCTTCGCCAGCAGGTATCCCATCCCGCGCGAGGCGACCTCCGCGATCACGACCGAGAAGAACGGGATCAGCCAGAAGATCGGGCTCCGGTAGATGATGATCAGCAGCACCAGCACCAGCAGGGCCGTCGCGTACAGCAGCGTGCCGTTGATCGAGTCGAAGACGTCGATCGCGTCCGCCGAGAAGCCGGCCGGCCCGGTGACCTTCCCCTCGAGCCCCGGGGGCAGGTCCTTCAGGATCTCCTTGATGTCGTCGGTGGCGTCCACGAGCCGCTCGCCCGCCTTGTTGGTCCCGTCCGGGATCGTGATCGGAGTGAGCAGCAGCGCCACGTGGCCGTCGACCGAGTACACCGGCAGGGTCGTCTCCCCCACGAACGGCCGCCGCTTCGCGTTCATCTCGGCCCGCGCCTTCCTGATCGTGGCGCGGTCCGTCACGGTCAGGCCGGTGTCGCGGCTGAAGACGGTGATCGCGTTCGCGGTGTCTCCCGAGGGGAAGTCCTCGAGCACGTCGATCGCCTTGACGGACTCGGCCTCCGCCGGCAGGTAGTCGGCCGGGTCGTTCTCCTGCGCGTCCTCGAACTTGCCGGCGAGGGGCCCCATGGCCATGAACGCGATCAGCCAGATGCCGAGGACCGCGAACTTGGCACGGCGGCCTCCGGGCCGGTCCGCTAACCACCGTCCGGCGGCTTTCAGCCGATCGAGCACGAGGCGGGCCAACCTAGCGAAGCCGGCCTCGCAGGGCGGACGCCTCCGCGACCTTGCCCTGCGCCATCGCGGCGATTAGGATCGCCCGACGCTAGGAGCGGCAGATCGAACCGAGGGACGACAAGTACCGGCTCCACTACCAGGCCTACGAGCTGGCCGCGGGCGAGCAGGTGTCCGCGACCTGGACGGCGGCCGGCGGCGCCCTGTCGAGCGGTGGCAAGCTCGTGCTCACCACCCAGCGCCTCCTGTTCGAGCCGATGCGGACGCCCAAGGACGCCCTGCTCGGGCCACTCGCCAAGTTGCTCGGGGCCGGAGAGATCGGCGGGCTTGCGAACAAGGCCATCGACGCGACCGGCGTCCTCAGCGGGTGGGCGATACCGCTTTCGGAGATCGTGGCGGTGGAACCGATCGCGGACTCGGCGAAGCTGAGGGTGACGATGCGAAGCGGCGAGTCACGCGTCGTGGTTGTGTCGGCGGGGCTCTGGTCGCTGCGGGGCGCCACCGAGAACGTCACCGCCCGCGACGAGGCGGTGAACGCGCTGCGCACGGCTCTGCCGCAGGGAGGTGCGGTCGCGGGGCCGCCCGCCGCCGCGGTCGAGCAGGTCGTGGACGGCGAGCCGACCGTCCGAGCTCACGAGGTGCCGGGAGGGCTCTACGTGGAGATGGTCGGCGCGCCGGATCGTCCCCCCACGGCAACGGAGCCGGCCTCGCTCGCGGGTGAGTGGAGCGTCGCGAGCGTGGACTCGCGGCCCGGTCAGGGCGGGGAGAGCGTCGTGCTCCTGCCCGACGGCGGCCTCACCGGCCGGCTGTGGTTGTTCGGAGCGATTCCACCGGTCCCGATCGCCGGACGCTGGTGGCTCGAGCCGGGCGGGCGAGTGGTGCTGGACTACACCGCGACCGTCGAGACCGGGGAGGGCGTGCTGACCATGCACCAGCGCTTCGGCTTCGACGGCAACGGCCCCAACACGCCCACGCTGACCTCGCCGGACCTGACCCTGAAGCGCGCGTAGCCTCGCCGCGACCCGCGTGCGCATCGTTCGCCTCCCGCCCGAGCGGCTCGACGAGCTGGAGCCCCTCTGGACGGCCCTGGTCGGGCACCAGTACGCGCTGACGCCGCACCTGTCCGACCGCGCTCGTCCGCTGCCCGACACCTGGCGCGACCGCAGAGAGCTCGAGCGCCGCTGGCTCGAGGAGGAGCCGCGGAGCTTCGTGCTGGCCGCGGAGCTCGAGGGCGCGCTGGCGGGCTACGCCTTCGTGCGGCTGGTCGCCACCAACACGTCGGCGACGGTGGCGATGTCCGAGCCGCACGCCGAGCTAGCCACGCTGTCGGTCGCGCCCGACGTGCGCGGGCGCGGGATCGGGCGCGAGCTGATGCGCGCCGTCCACGAAGAGCTGCGGCGGATCGGGGTGCGCGACCTGACGTTCGGCGTGATCACAACCAACTCCGACGCCATCCGCTTCTACGAGCGGGAGGGCGCGGTCCCGTTCGTCACGGTCTTCCTCCAGCGGGTGGAGTGACGGCCCGTCAGCCGAAGAGCGGCAGCCGGCGGCGGCGGGCGAGCCTGTCCATCCCGGCCTGGATGCTCGCCTGGACCTCTTCGTACTTGGCCTCGACGTAGTCGTCGTCGTCGGCGCGGTCCGGGTCCGTGTCGAGCTCGATCGGGTCCTGGAACTCGGTCCGGATCTTCGTCGGCAGCGGGATCTCCGGCAGCATCGCGAGGTTGAGCCCCCACGGCACGCTCAGCGCGATCGGGAACATCTTCAGGCGCGCGACCCGGTCCAGCCTCAGCAGCTTGGCGAGCCTGCGCCCGCTGAAGACGACCGGCATCGAGTCGGGGCCGCCGACGGTCGAGATCGGCACGATCGGGACGCCGGCCTGGATCGCCATCCGCACGAACCCCTTGCGGCCGGCGAGGATCGCCTCGTCGCGCTTGACCCACGGGCGCAGCGAGTCGATCTCGCCGCCCGGCCAGAGCGCCACGTCGTGGCCGGCGGCCAGCGCGCCGGCGATGCTGTCCTTGGCGGCGGGCAGAACCCCCATGCGGCGGAAGTACGCCCCGACGCCGGGCGCCGCCATGAGCGCGTCGTGCGCCGTGCCGTGGAGCGGGCGCTCGTCGCCGAAGCGGCGCCACCACTGGATGCCGACGGTCCACGCGTCCCAGACGAACGGCGCGCCCGAGTGGATGCCGATCAGGAGCGCGGGCGCTTCCGGGAGCCGGTCCCAGCCGCCCATCTCCATCCGGAACCAGTAGTCCACGAGCGGGTTCCAGAAGTACTGCTGGCGGCTCATGAAGTCGTAGTCCGGGCCGTCGAGGCTCCAGTCCCCGGCGCGATCGGCCACCCATCCCGCCGCGCCGTCCGCCTTCTCGCGCCGCTCCTCGGCCTTCTGCGCCGCCTCCTCGGCGAAGCGGTCCGCCTGCGTCCCGTTCACGTGTGAAGTGGCCATGCCTTGCGCCTACCCGGAACGCCCGCGGGTATGCGTCCGGCTGCCGGAGGGTGATCCGCCTCGGCCCGAGCAGCGAAATGGCGTTCGTGGACATCGCCACGGCTCCCGACCGCAAGACCTGGAAGTGCGCCGTCGCCCCCTACCTCGAGCCCGACGACGCGAGGAGCTCGAGACAGATCGCGAGCGTCGCCCTGCCGTACCTCGGGGTCTGGGCGGTCGCGGCGCTGATCGACCCGGGCGCGGGGCTGGCCGTCGGGCTCGGCCTGGTCGCGTCCGTGTTCCTCGTGCGCATGTACTCGCTCTTTCACGACCTGACGCACAACTCGATGTTCAGGTCGCGGACCGCGAACGCCCGCCTCGGCCACCTGCTCGGCTTCCTTCTCTTCACGCCCTACCGCTGGTGGCAGCGGCAGCACAGCCTCCACCACGCGCACACGGGCAACCTCGACGGCCGCGGCCCCGGGGAGATCTACACGATGACGGTGGCCGAGTACGAGCGCGCCTCGCTCGCCCGCCGCCTCGGCTACCGCGCGTACCGCAACCCGGTCCTGCTGCTGCTCGTCGGGCCGAGCCTCGTCTTCCTCTTCGAGCGCCGCTTCCCGCAGCGGGGCATGACGCGGAGGATGCTCGCCAGCGTGGTCGCCACGAACCTCGCGCTGGTGGCGTGGTCGGTCGGCTGGAGCGCTGCCGTCGGGACCTCCACGTTCCTGCTGATCCAGGGCACCACGCTCGTGCTGGGCGGGGCCGTCGGCGCCTGGATGCTGTTCGTGCAGCACCAGTACGAGGAGACCTACTACCGGAGCCCCGACGAGTGGGAGTTCGAGCTCGCGGCGCTCCAGGGCAGCTCGTACCTGAAGCTGCCGCGCGCGCTCACGTGGGTGGTCGGGAACGCGAACTACCACCACGTGCACCACCTCAGCGCGAGGATCCCCAACTACCGGCTTCGTGCGGCGCACGAGGAGCAGGACGTCTTCTCGCGCACCCCCGTGGTCACGATCCGCAGCGGCATCGCCGCGCTCCGGCTCAAGCTGTGGGACGAGGAGCGCGGACGGCTCGTGGGGTTCGCCCGCCACGCGGCCGACCCCTCGCTCTCCACGCGGGTGGGCCGCGCGACGCGCGCCGCGAACGTGCGGCCTGGCTGATCAGGACAGCTCGAGACGGCGGACGAGCTCCTCCGGCGTCAGCGCGTAGACCTCGCCGCTGCCGATCCGCCGGACCCTGAAGCCGGCCTCCTCCCAGATGCGCCGCTTGCGCTCGTCCTCGTCGGGGAACCGGTGGAACTGGGGACCGTCGATCTCGATGATCTCCTTCCGCCCGCGAAAGACCAGGTCGGCCTCCTCGCCCGCGATCGTGACGTTCACCTCGGCCCGCTCGGCACCCGCGTCGTTCAGCAGCTCGAGTGAGCGGCCCTCCGCGTCCGAGCGGGTGCGGTGGTACGGGACCTGCCCGTAGCGCGTGGCCAGCGCGGCGAGCCGTGACGCACCGGGGGCGTGGACGTGGCGCCGCGCACAGTGGCCGACCCGCGCCGCGGTCGTCCGCTTGAGCCGGATCGATTCCCGGAATGCGCGGCCCAGCCGGCGGTCGTCGAGGCCGGCGGCGGCGAGGTCGACCAGCACCCGGGCCGCCGTGGTGATCGGGATGTCGTCGAAGCGCGTGACCTCGTCCGCGAGGGTGGTCGACCTGTAGACCAGCACTCCCCTGTACCGCCGGCACCCGCCGTGCCCCGGCCGGGTGATCACCTCGAAGCCGGGATCGAAGCTATGGAAGCCGTAGCAGGCCCCGCCGCTGCCGTAGCTCAGGAAGCTCTCGGGCCTGGTCAGCGCGGCGCCCCACCACAGCTGTTTGCGGGTGGGCGCGGAGCTGGTGAGCAGGAAGACGCCGCGGTGCAGCCGCCGCCAGCCGCGGCTTCGCACGTGGTGCTTGATCTTCCCCCAGGACCAGCCGCTCTCGCGCAATTGCCAGGCGGCCACGACGTCGTCCTGGCTCGAGGCGAGGAATCGCAGCGCGGAGTCCATCTCTGGCAGCTATAGGTGCCAATAAAGGACACCTCGCCCCCTTCGACCGCTCTGTTAAGGCGCGCGGGCCGGTGCGATCCAACCCGGTGCCGCCGGTGTTGGGGAGCACGTGTCGCGCTCCGCTCGAATCGCCCTCGTGGCCGTGGCCCTCTGCGCCGCCACGGCGCCGGCGGCGCACGCCGCCAGGGGGATGGAGATAGCGCTCCAGGACGACCCGGCGTTCGTCTCCGAGCTGACGCTGAAGCGCGGAAAGGCCCTGAAGCTCGCGCGGAAGCTGCACGTCACGCGCATCCGCGTGAACCTCCCCTGGTCCGCGATCGTCAACAAGCCGGGAGCGAAGAAGCGGCCCAAGCACCGGCGCTACGACTTCACCTCCTACGACGCGCTCTTCAACGCCGCCAGGCGGCGCGGGATAAAGCTCCAGCTGACGATCACCGGCCCGGCGCCGCGGTGGGCTACGGGCGACCGCAAGGCCGGCAACTACAAGATCATCCTCGCCGACTTCAAGCACTACGTGCGAGCCGTCATCCGACACTTCCGCCACAACGTCGACCGCTACGCGATCTGGAACGAGCCGAACTACAGGTCCTGGAACTCGCCGCTCGAGGGGAACGCCGAGCGCTACCGCGCGATGTACATGGCGGCGTACAAGATCATCCACTCGCACGACAGGAGGGCGAGGATCCTGATCGGCGAGACGTCGCCCTACGGGCAGAAGGGCACCTCCACGTCGCCCGTCAAGTTCCTGCGCGCGCTCGCGAAGAAGGGCAAGCTCAAGGCCGACGGCTACGCCCACCACCCGTACGACTACGTGCACGGCCCGCGCTGGCCGTCGCCGCGCGACGCGAACGCGTCGATCACCGGGCTCGACAACCTCACGCGCGCGCTCGACAAGCTCGCGAAGCAGAAGCGGCTGACGACCCGCTCGGGCAAGCCGCTCAACCTCTACCTCACGGAGTTCGGCTACATGGCCCGCGGCCGGTACAAGAAGCCGGAGTCGAGGCGGGCGAAGTTCCTGCCGGCGGCGTTCAACATCGCGCTCAGGAACCCGCGCGTGAAGGAGATGCTCCAGTACGGGCTGGCGCCGCCGCCGCCGTACTCCAAGAACTGGGACATGAGCATCGTCACGAAGAAGGGCAAGCCGACGAAGATCTACCGGGCGCTCGAGGCGTGGGCCGACGAGCATGCGAAGGCTCACGCGATCGCCCTGCCCGCCGCCCGCTGAGGACCGGCGCGCCGCCGGTGCGGGTTTGCAACCCTGCGGCTTCAGGGAACCCTCGCAGCGGGAGATGCGGTCAATGGGACGGAAGTGCGTATGGATCCTGGCGGCGTGCCTCGCCGCCGCGGCGCTGGCGACACCCGCGGCGGCCGCGCCGCGGCAGGTCGGCACGCTCAGCTTCACCTCGACGGTGCCCGGCACCGTCACCGGAAGCGTGCTCGACGTGCACTTCCAGAACCCCGACAACCCGAGCCTGAAGCCGTACGCCGCCTCGAGGATGGTCATCCACATGCCGACCGGCGCGCGGATGGACACCACGGTTCCGCCCCAGTGCCACGCGACGGACGCGGAGATCTACGCGCTCGGCTTCGACGCGTGCCCGGAGGAGACCAGGATCGGTCAGGGCCTCGCCGAGAGCGACAACGGCAACGGCACCACGAGCAAGACCACACTTCGCCACTTCAACAACCAGGACGAGGTCGTCGGGGTCGGGCAGAACAACGACATCCCGGTGATAAGGACGATCGACCGCACGAGGATCGAGGGCGACACGACCACCAGCAACTTCCCGCTGTTCCCCGGCGTTCCGCCGCCCGAGCCGTACACGCCGGTCAAGGACCTCGACATCACCATCGAGCCCTACGGAACGAACGAGCGCCCGTACGCGCGCACGCCGCCCACCTGTCCGGCGAACGGCTCCTGGAAGTTCAAGATCGACTTCACGTATCGAGACGGCGTGACCGAGACGCTCGTGTCGCGCTCGCCCTGCGTGCGCTGAGCGCCCCGCTGGTCCTGGCGTCCGTGGCCGCCGCCGTCGCGGCGTGCGGCGGCAGCGGCGGCGGCGAGCCCGAGCGGCCGCCCGAGGCGGTCGTCCAGGACTTCCTCCGGGCCAAGCGAGCGGCTGACGGCGCGCGCATGTGCGCGCTCTACAGCTCGGACTACCGCGAGGGGATCGAGCAGGACCCCGACAACGAGCGACACCTCTCGTGCGAGCGGCTCGCCGAGAGCTACGCGCGCGCCTTCCGCGACGACGACAACAGGCTGAGCGGAGTCGACGTGACCGGCGACGAGGCCGTCGCGACCGTGAGCTGCGAGGACTCGACGGCGCCCGACTGCTCGCTGCCGCTCGTCAGGGAGGACGGCCGCTGGGCGGTCGCGGGCGGCCTGTCGCCCAACGACTGACCGGCTGCGACACTGCGCGCCATGGAGGCAGGTGTGGTGACTGGCCGCGAGCTCCCGCTGCTCGACCGCGACCGGGAGCTCGCCGCCGTGCGGGAGATCCTGGACCGCGCGGCGGGGGGCGAGGGCGCTGCCGCACTCGTCGAGGGCCCCGCGGGGATCGGGAAGACCCGGCTGCTCGGCGCCGGGGTCGAGCTGGCCCACCGCTTCACCGTCGCTCGGGCCAGCGGCGGCGAGCTCGAGCGCGAGATCGCCTTCGGCGTCGCGCGCCAGCTCTTCGAGCGCCCCCTCGCCGAGCTCACCGCGGCGGAGCGCGACCAGCTGCTGGCCGGCGA
>DATENL010000015.1:0-2980 GCA_035275105.1 Thermoleophilaceae bacterium | reverse complement strand
GAGGCCCTTCGACGCCACCAGAACAGCCGAGCGCTCGCCGGTGCGCGCGCCGATCTCGCCGACGGCGGCCGGCAGCGCGGCGCACGGAACCGCCAGCACCACCAGGTCCACTCCGGCGAACTCGATCTGGGGCACGGTCTTCACGTCGATGGCGCGGTCGAGCTCGAGGCCCGGCAGGTAGCGCGTGTTCTCGCGCGCCGATGAGAGCGTCTCCGCCTGGGCGGCGGTGCGGCAGCCGAGCTGCACGTCGACCCCGGCGCGAGAGAGGACGATCGCGGCCGCGGTGCCCATCGAGCCGGCGCCCACCACGGCCGCCGTGCGGAGAGGCGGTAGGCCGCCGAGCCACTCCCACTGGAGCTCGACGCACGGCCAGATCCGCTCCGTCACGCGCGCGGCGAGCGACGGCGAGGCGTGCTCGACGCGCGGGAAGGTGAGCGGCCGGCCGCAGCGGGCCCTTACCTTCGCCGGCCGGATCACCCAGCCCCGGCGCACGCGCTCCGTGCCCGCCACGGCGATCGGCACCACGGGTGCGCCGGTCTCGAGCGCGAGGCGGCCGACGCCGCGCTTCGGGCGCCCGAGCGAGCCGCGGCGGATGCGCGTGCCCTCCGGGAAGATCACGACGGCGTCGCCGCGGGCGAGGATCGCCCTGGCCGTGGCCATCGACTCCTCGTCGGACTCGCCACGGCGGATCGGGAAGGCGCCGAGCGCGTTCAGGAGCCAACCCTGCCAGCGCCTGGCGAACAGCTCCTGCTTCGCGACGAAGTACACGGGGCGGCGCAGGCATACGCCCACGATGAACGGGTCGAGGAAGCTGCGGTGGTTCGCGGCGAGGATGACGGGCCCGGTGCGCGGGACGTGCTCGCGGCCCTGGCGCTCGAGCCGGAACCAGAGCCGCATTGCCGGCTGGAGGATCGCGCGAACCGGCCAGTAGACGAGACGGTTGACACCGTGCTCGCGCGCGCGGGCGTGGTAGCGGTGGAGGTCGCGCATGGCACTCACCTATCACCGGTTCGCCAGTGTCGTTACGCTGCCTGCATGACCTTGGAACGAAGCTTGCGCGGAGCCCTGGCCGGTGGGATCGCAGCAGCGGCGTGGGCAGCGCAGCAGCCGCTCGACAAGCGGGCGTTCGGCTGCGACTACGACGACACGGAGCTGCTCGGGAAGCTCGTCACGCGCGGGCCCGAGTGGCGGGCGGTGGGGATCGCGATCCACGTGGGCAACGGGGCGCTGTTCGGCGGGGCGTATGCGCTCGGGAAGCCGTTCCTGCCCGGCCCGCCGGTTCTGCGAGGCGTCGCGGCGGCGCTGGCGGAGCACGCGATCACCTGGCCGGGCGTGCGGGCGGTGGATCGCTACCACCCCGCGCGCGGCGATCTGCCGGCGCTGTGGGGAAGCCCGCGCGCGCTCGCGCAGGCCACGTGGCGGCACGCGCTGTTCGGGGCGGTCCTCGGCGCGCTCGAGCACGTGCTGAACGACCGCAGCGCCGACGAGCCGCCGCCGGTGCCGGCGTCGTCGAACGGGCACGGCGACATCGAGGCCGCGGCCGCGACAGTCGTCGCGTAACCGGCCTCGAACCTAGACTCCCCCGGGCGCCCGCCGGAGTAGCTCAACTGGCAGAGCAGCCGCCTTGTAAGCGGCAGGCTAGGGGTTCGAGTCCCCTCTCCGGCTTGGCCCCGCCCCGTCGCGCGCGAACGGCAGCGCCGGCAGCAGCGCGGTGAGCTCGCGCGCCCGCGCGTAGTCGCGGACGTTGCCGACGACGAAGTCCTCGAGCGACAGCTCCGGCGCGGCGGTCGCGCGGGCGAACTCGAGCGCCTCGGGCTGGGTCATCGCCGCGAAGCGCCGGCCGCGCGCCGGGACCTCGGCGAGGGCGATCTCGGCCCCGCGCGCGGCGAGGCAGCCGTGGCGCGAGACGAACGCCCCCACGGCGGGCGGCGGGTCGCCGACCTCGAGCTCGAGGTCCACGTGCAGCCGCTCGTAGGTGGCGTTGATCTCCCAGCCCTCGACGAGCGCGAGCTGGGAGTCGGTGAGGAACGCCACGAACGTCTCGACCGAGGTGCCCTCCGACGCCTGGAGCGTCGCAGGCACCGAGCCGTAGACGGCGATGTGCGAGGAGTAGACGACGTCGAAGCCCCGCAGCGCGCCGCGCACGAGCGGGAGGACCGCGTCGCGCTCGTCCGGGAACTTCCACCCGAGGCTCTCGGGCGACGCGTTCGAGCCGTACGCGAGCACCGGGTTGCGGCCGGCGAAGAGCGCCGGCTCGAGGTCGCGGAGCTCGCGGACGCGGCCACCCTCGATCAGCACCGACCCGGGCGGCCGCGGAAACGGGTACGCGAGAGCGCGCTCGAGGATCTCGGCAGGCCCCATGCGGGGCGAGGCTACCCCCGGATCCGCACGGGGGTCCCGAGCGGGACCCGGCGCATGAGGACCTGGAGATCGCCGTCGGCCGCCCGCAGGCAGCCGGCGGACGCGGGCGTCCCGATCGTCGACGGCGCGTTGGTGCCGTGGATCGCCAGCCGGTTGCCGCCCGTCCACCCGGGCGGCGGGTTCGGCTGCGTGCCCGACAGGGCGAGGATGCAGCAGCCGTAGTAGCGGCCGTAGCGCGAGCCGGTGAGCTTGTCGGTGATCGAGAAGCGTCCGCGCGGTGTCTCGGACCCGGGGCGCCCGATCGCGACGGTCACCCGCCGCCTGACCCGGCCGCGCACGCGAAGCTCGAGCCGGCGGTGCGAGAGGTCCACGGTCAGGCGCACGTCGGTGGTCCGGCGCACGAGCGAGTCGGAGCGCGCGTCGACCCAGCCGAGCCGCCCGTTGCCGAGCTGCGGGCTCGGTACGCCCACCCAGTGCCCGCGGCGCGCCGCGACCGAGAGCGCGGTCGGCGACCCGAACTCGGTGTGGTCGCCCAGCGTGGCGAGCGCGCGGCCGCGCGGCCTGTCGCGAAGGGCTATCGAGTGGCCGTCCCGGACGCGCAGCACCGTCGCGGGCGCGG
>DATENL010000014.1:0-9760 GCA_035275105.1 Thermoleophilaceae bacterium | reverse complement strand
CCGCCGCGCGCGCGGCCTCGCCCAGCTCGCCGCCGGTGGTCACGACGGCACGCGCGGCCCCCGCCGCGCCCGCCGATTCGAAGCACGCGAGCGTCTCCTCGGTGTCGCCCGAGTAGCTCGCGCACAGCACCAGGTCGTCCGGGCCCGCGTCGAGGTCGTAGTCGCGCACCGTCCGGATCGCGCGCCCGGTTATCGCGGCGGCGAGGTTCCCGCCGATGGCCGAGCCGCCCATGCCGGCCACGATCGGCTCCGACGTGGACCGCGGGAACCCGGCCGACTCCGCCCGCCAGACCGCGTCGGCGAGCTGATCGGGCTGCGCCAGCACGTCGTCGATCATCTTCCCGGGGTCCGCGGCATCGATCGCCGCGCGCGACAGGTCGCTCACGGGGCGCCGACCGGCTCCCCGACGGTCTCCCCCGGCTCCACGCGCGCGCCGCGGCCCACGTGGGCGCCGGGGCCCACCCGAGCGCGCGCGCCGAGCATCGCCTCCTCCTCGACGTACGCTCCGTCCCCCACGCGCACGCCCTCGGCGAGGACGGCGCCGCTGACGGTCGCGCCCTCTCCGACCCGCACCTCGTCGTGGAGCACCGACCGCTCGACCACCGAGCCCGTGCCGACGACGCACCGGCGCCCGAGCACGGACATCGGGCCGATCCGCGCGCCACCGGTGATGCAGCCCTCGGCGATCAGCGATCCGGTCTCGTCGCGGGGCGGCAGCGAGCTCTCGACGCGGTCGGCGAGCAGGTCGTAGGTCGCCTCGAGGTAGCGCTCCGGCGTCCCGATGTCGATCCAGTAGCCCTCGGCCGGGAACCCGTACAGGCCCTCGCCGGCCATCGCCGGGAAGACCTCGCGCTCGAACGAGACCGCGCGGCCAGCCGGGATCCGGTCGATCACGGAGCGCTCCAGCACGTAGGCGCCGGCGTTGATCCTGTTCGTGGGCGGGTCGTCGGTCTTCTCGAGGAACGCCTCGACTCTCCCGTCCGCGTCCGTCGGGACGACGCCGTAGCTCGAGGTGTCGTCGACCGCCACGAGCGCGAGCGTCGCGGTCGCTCCCGCGCGCTCGTGCCACGCGACCTCGGCGCTCAGGTCGAAGTCGGTGAGCGTGTCGCCGTTCAGCACCAGCAGGCGGTCGTCGCCCACCAGGCCGCGGTCCGCCGCCAGCCGCACCGGCCCGGCGGTCCCGAGCGGCTCCTCCTCGACCACGTAGTGGAGCCGGATGCCGTCGTGGCGGTCGCCCAGCACGCGCTCGACCGCGTCCGACAGGAAGCCGCAGGAGAGGATCGCCTCGTCCACCCCGTGCCGTCCAAGCCAGTCGAGCATGAACGTCAGGAACGGCCGCCCCGCGAGCGGCATGACGGGCTTGGGGACCGAGAGCGTCAGCGGCCGCAGCCGCGTGCCCTCGCCCCCGGCGAGGACCAGCGCCCGCAAGTCAGCTGGTCCCCGCGACGGGCTCCTGGGGACCGCCGACGCGCTCGCTCGGCCGCCCGATGCCCTCGAACGTGAACCCGAGCGAACGCAGCAGCTCGGCGTCGAGGAAGTTGCGCCCGTCGACCACGAGCGGCCGCGCCATGCGCCGCTTGACCTCGCCGCCCCAGTCCAGCTCGCGGAACTCCGGCCACTCGGTCACGAGCACGGCGGCGTCCGCGCCGTCGAGCGCCTCGACCGCCGAGGCGGCGACCCCGACGCCGCCGAGCAGGTCGCGCGCCCGGTCGGTGGCGATCGGGTCGTACACGCGCACGTGGGCGCCCTCGCTCTGGAGCCGCGCGGCGAGCACCAGGCTCGTGGCCTCGCGCACGTCGTCGGTGTTCGGCTTGAACGCCACCCCGAGCAGCGCGATCTCCTTGCCGACCAGGGAGCCGAGGTGCTTCTGGAGCTTGCCGATCGTGCGCCGCTTCTGGAGCTCGTTGACCTCGATGACCGCGGTGAGCAGCTGGAAGTGGTAGCCCGTGTTGCCGGCGAGCTGCTTGAGCGCGCTGACGTCCTTCGGGAAGCACGACCCGCCGTAGCCGATCCCGGCCTTGAGGAACTGCGAGCCGATCCGCTCGTCGAGCCCCATCCCGCGCGCGACCTCCGTCACGTCGGCGCCGAGCTCCTCGGAGACGTTCGCGATCTCGTTGATGAACGAGATCTTCGTGGCCAGGAACGCGTTCGAGGCGAGCTTGATCATCTCGGCGCTCGCCACGTCGGTCCGGACGATCGGCGCCTCGAGCGGCTCGTACAGCGCGGCGACCCGGGCCCCGAACTCCTCCGAGCCGTCCCAGGCGCCCACCACGACGCGGTCGGGGTGCATGAAGTCCTCGACCGCGGTCCCCTCCTTCAGGAACTCGGGGTTGGACACGTAGCCGATCTCGTGGGAACGCCGGATCCAGCGGCCGGTGCCGACCGGAACCGTGCTCTTCATGACGATCGCGTGGGAGCTCGAGTCGCCGAGCTCCTCGACGACCGAGCTGACCCGCGAGAGGTCGGCGTCGCCGGAGTACGTGGGCGGCGTGTCGACGCAGCAGAAGAGGAGCTCCGCCGCCGAGGTGACCTCGCCCATGTCGGTGGTGAAGCGAAGCCGCTCCGAGTTGCGTGCGATCAGCTCCGACAGCCCCGGCTCGAAGATCGGGATCTCGCCCCCGCGCAGCGCGTCGACCTTCTCCTGGACTATGTCGCGGCACCAGACGTCGTGGCCCAGCTCGGCGAAGCACGCGGCCGTCACGAGCCCCACCCAGCCCGCGCCTATGACGCCGATCGGCTCCCGGTCTGGCATCGAGGCAGGGTACCGAGCCCGCCGTCAGCCGAGCGGCCGCGCCGCGTGCGCGATCGACAGGAGCTCGCGCTCGCTGAGCGACTCAGACAGCGTGTTCGTGACCCAGTAGACGGCGTTGTCCGACTTCCACGCGACGACCCGCGCGCGCGACCCGTCGCGGTAGATCCGGAACACGCGGTCGCCGATCGTGCGCGTGAGGGTCGGGCTCCTGAGGATCGGCGGGTTCTTCCAGCCCAGTCCCTGGAACCCGATGTACTCGCCGATCTGGCCCGTCGGGATCACCATTCGGTACGCCTGGTAGCGGCGGTGGTTGAGCGACTTGATCTCGTACGCGCGCGGGGGCGAGACGAAGGTGGCGCCGGGTGGGAGCTGGGTCGGGTAGTAGAGGCGGAGGTCCCGCGCTCCACCGCTCACGAGCTGGAGCGCCATCTGGCGGCCCAGCTCCGACACGTCCGCGAGCCCGTTGTCGCGCTTGCGCTTCGACTTCGACCGCTTGCGCGAGCTGGACTTGCGCGAGCTGGGCTCGCGCGCGCCCGCGCCCGTGACCCCGAGGAACTCCTCGGCGAGCTTGTGGACGGTGCGCGACGACGCGGTCACGTAGCTCGGCCCGATCTCGGCCTTGAACTGGATCTCGTGAATCGGGTGCGTGGCCGACCCGATGACCAGGTTGAGCAGCCTGAGCACCGCCGTGCGCGAGCCGATGTCGGACTGCGTGTACCTGCCGAAGATCTTGATCAGCCTGTCGCGGTTGTCGATCAGCCGGCTGACGCCGATCTGCTGCTTCATCTGGCGGAGGAAGTCCTGCTGGCGGGCGGCGCGGATGATGTCGTTGTCGGTGTGGCGGTAGCGGACGTAGTCGAGCGCCGTCTCGCCGCAGATCTCCTGGTAGCCGGGCTGGAGGTCGATCTTCGCGTACCCGCCGCCCTGGTTGTAGTAGCGGCGGTCGACGTCCACGTACACGCAGTGCAGCGCGTTGATCGCCTTGCGGAAGCCGCGGAAGTCGATGTTCACGACGTGGTTGATCCGGAGGCCCGTGAGGAGCTTGATCGTCTTGACGGTGAGCTTCACGCCGCCCTCCGAGTACGCCTCGTTGAGCTTCGCGACGCCGTGGCCCGGGATCCGCACCTTGAGGTCGCGCGGCAGCGACATCAGCGCGGTCGCCCGCTTGCTCGGGTCGAGCCGGACGAGCATCATGGTGTCCGAGCGGGCGCCCTCGTTGTAGTCCGCGGCGCCCGGCGCACGCTGGTCGGCGCCGATCAGGAGCATCGTCTGCGGCTTGCCGGTGTCGGCCTGCGCGAGCTCCTGCGGCAGGTCGATCGTGTTCCCGTGCTCGAACGCGTTGACGACCTTGTCGATCTCGTGGAAGGCCGCCACGCCGGTGGCCGAAGCGGCCGCCAGCACGATCAGCGCGGCGCCCACCGCGAGCCGTCTCCACATGCCTCCGCGCTCGTCAGGCAATGCGGAGGTGGCCCTTCCCGAGCGTCTGCGGGAGCGCCCGCACGAACTCCACCAGTGCTTCCCGGTAGTGGGCGAGCGACTCCACCGAGACCCACTCGTCGGGGCCGTGATGGCCGCCCCCGATCGGGCCGAACTCGACGGCCGGAACGCCGGCGTCCAGGAAGCTGTTGGCGTCGGAGGCGCCGTCGCGGCCGATCGAGATCCGGTCCTCGGGAGTCCAGCGCGCGACCGTGGCGGCGAGGGCGCGCACGTGCGGCTCGTCGCGCGCGACGATCGCCGGGTCGCGCGCGAAGACCACCTCGACCGAGACGTCGGGCAGCGCCTCGATGTCGTTCAGGATCGCGTCCGGGTCCTGACCGGGCAGGTAGCGGATGTCGACGTCGATCGCGCAGAGGTCGGGCACCTTGTTGATGCGGTCGCCGCCGAGGATGCGCCCGAGGCTGATCGACGGCCGGTCGAACAGCTCCGAGGCCTCGCGCGCGAACGGCATCGCCTGGATGCTGCGGAAGGCGTCGACCGCCTTGAGCACCGCGTTGTCGCCCTCCCACGGCGTCGAGCCGTGCGCCGCCTTGCCGGTGACCTCGACGTGGAGCGCGAGGACGCCCTTCGACTGCACGCCGATGCGCAGGTCGGTCGGCTCGCCGGTGATCGCGAAGTCGCCGACGTAGCCCTTCTCCACGACGTAGTCGGTGCCGCGGAAGTCGCCGGGCTCGTCCGACTCCTCGTCGGAGACGCAGACGAAGTGGACGCGAACGTCGCTCTGGTCGCGGAGGTCGCGCAGCGCGCACATCATCCCCGCGAGCCCGCCCTTCATGTCGTACGCGCCGCGGCCGATCAGCCTGTCGCCCTCGATGCGCGGCTGGAACTGCTCGGGCCGCCCCGGCACGACGTCGATGTGGCCGTGAAGCACGATCGTCCGCCCGTCGTCCGGGCCGACGGTGGCGGCCAGGACCGGTAGGTCGTGGAGGGCGCCGTCCTTCACCTCGATCTCGTGCGACTCGAGCCAGCCCTTCACGAATCCCGCCGCCGCCTTGATCCCGTCGAGCGTCGACGTGTCGTAGGTGATCAGGCGCTCGGCGAGCGCGCATTCCTGCATGGAGCCGCAGGATAACGGTGGGTGGGGCCGCGAAAACGCGCCCGGCGCGGCGCTAATCTGCACCGGCCTTGCGTTCCCCGTCGATCCGGTCGCTCCGGCAGGCCCGCCTCGGGGAGCTGGTGCGGTCCGACACCGGCCGGGCGGCAGGGATGGCCGGAGCGGTGATGGTCGGCAACGTCCTCGCGCTCGGCTTCACGGTCGTCTTCGCGCGCAAGCTCGGCCAGGAGGGCTACGGATCGCTCTCGGCGCTGATCTCGACCTACATCATCCTGATGGTCCCGGGCTCGGCGCTCCAGACCACGGTGGCGCGGGACGTGAGCGCGCAGTTCGCGGCCGGCGACCCGCACGCGGGCGCCGGCGTCCGGCGCTGGCTGGGGTGGCTGACGCTCGTGACGCTCGTGGCGACGGTGGTGTCGGTCGCGGCGCGCGACCAGCTCGCGGCCGCGATCGGCGTCGACGACCTCGAGTGGGCCGCGGCGGCGACGGTGCCGAGCGGGTGCCTGTGGCTGATCGTGGCCGTCCAGCGCGGCGCGCTTCAGGGGTTCCAGCGCTACCGCGCGGTCAGCGTGAGCTGGATCGCGGAGCAGGTCGCCCGCTTCGTCTTCGCCTTCGCCCTGGTGGGGCCGGCCGACGTGACGGGGGCGTTCGTCGGCACGCCGCTGGCCCTCGCCGCCGTGGCGGTCGCGCTGCTCGTGCCGCTCGGCCGGCTCCTCCCGGACCTCGAGCCCGAGCGCGAGCACACCCTGGGCGCTCTCTTCGTCCGCGCCGGGGTGCCGGTCGCCGCGCTGGCCCTCGTCGCCTGGATGCAGGACGGCAACGTGATCCTGGTCAAGCACGTGGCGAGCGACGCCGACGCGGGCTCGTACGCCGCGGCGGCTGTGGCCGCCAAGGCGATCATGTGGATCGCGGTCGGCCTCGGCCTGTTCCTCGTGCCCGAGGCGGCGCGCCGCGCCCGGCTGCGCCAGCGCGCGGACGGCGTGCTGGCGAGCACGCTCGGCCTGATCGCGCTCGTCGGCGTGCCGATGGTGCTCCTGTTCGCGGTCGCCGGCCAGCCCCTGATCGAGATCGCGTTCGGCAGCAAGTTCGCCGGCGGTGCGGAGCCGCTGCCGTGGCTCGGCGTGGCGTTCACGATGCTCGCCTGCACCTACCTGGCCGTGCAGTACCACCTCGCGCTGCACCGCTGGCGCTTCGTGGCGGTGCTCGTCGTCGCCGCGATCGTCCAGCCGATCGTCGTGACGGCGGTCGGTCCCGACCTGGTCGAGATCGCGGTGGGGCTGACGGCGGTGAACTCGGTGCTGGCGCTGGTGATGGTCGTGCTCGCGTTCAGGGTCGCTACGCACCCGGAGACCGTGGAGCCGGATCCGGTAGAGAGCGGGGATCCGGTGGGTACGCCGGAGACCCTGGCCTGACCTCGGCCTCCCACGGCCCGAGCCGCGCCGCCGGGCGGCGCAGGAGCGGCCAGCGCCAGCGGCCGCTCTCGTCGAGCCGGTAGCGCGCCAGCACCGCGAGCGTGCGCAGCCCGTACTCGACGCTCGCGCGGAACGAGACGCTCGACGCCTCGAGGAAGTAGCGGGTCGGGATCGGCAGCTCCACCACCCGCGCGCCGCGCGCGACGATCTGTGCGAACACCTGCTGGTCGAAGACGAAGCCGTCGCCGTTGCGCGCGAACGGGATCGAGCGCAGGAACTCGGCCGAGAACGCGCGGTAGCCGGTGTGGTACTCGGAGTAGCGGCGCCGGAACGCCCGGTTCTCCGCCCACGTCAGGCCGCGGTTGCCGAGCCACTTCCAGCGCGGCATCCCGCCGGCGATCGACTCGTCCTCGAGCAGCCGCGAGCCGATCACCACGTCCGCCTCCCCGCGCTCGATCGGCGCGACCATCTCCCGCAGCAGCGCCGGGTCGTACTGGTTGTCGGCGTGGACCATCACGACCACGTCGGCGCCGTCGCGCACGGAGCGCACGTAGCACGTCTTCTGGTTCGCGCCGTAGCCGCGGTTCGCGGGATGCGCGATCACGTCGAAGCCCGCCTGGAGCGCCGCCGGCGTGGTCTGGTCGGTGCTCGCGTCGTCCACCAGCAGCGCCCGGTCGGCAGCGTCCACGGGCATCTCACGCGCCACCTGGGCCACAGTGCCGGCCGCGTTATAGGCGGGCAGGACCGCGTGCACGGCGCGATCGCCCCCGCGCGGCTCGACGAGCGGGCGCGGCGCGCGGAGCACCTCGAGCCGCTGCGCTATCAGCACGCGCTCGTCGCCGAGCGAGAGCGACAGGCTCAGCCGCCGCGGAAGGGTCCGGCGCAGCGGCCGGAGCGCCGCCGCGACCGCGCCACCGCGCTGGGCGAGGCCGTCGAGCCAGTAGCGCGCGGAGAACGTGCGTACGAACGAGACGTCGTCCGACACGAACAGGCCCTCGGCCAGGACGAGCTCGCGCAGCGTCAGGCGCGGCACCAGGAAGTTGTGCGCGGGCAGGAACCCCCACCAGCGCGGGCCCGCGACGCGCGCGGTGAGCGACGACGGGTCGGGGGTGACCAGGCAGAGCACGCCGCCGGGGCGCAGCAGCTCGCGGCAGCGGCGGATCGCCGCGACCGGGTCGTCGAGGTGCTCGAGGACGTCGGCGAGGACGATCGCCGCGTAGCCGTCGGCCTCGTGCTCCTCGAGCGTGTGCTCGTGCACGCGCAGGCCGAGCACCTCGCGGGCGTAGGCGGCGGCGCTGGCCGACAGCTCCAGGCCCTCCACGTCGTACCCGCGACGGCGCGCCTCGTCGAGCAGGAGCCCGTGGCCGCAGCCCACGTCGAGCAGGCGGCCAGCCGGCGCGTAGCGCCCGACCATCTCGAGCAGCCGGCCCGCGGTCCGCCGCCGCCCGTGCTCCTCGGCGAGGTAGCCCTCGTCGGTCATCTCGCGGTAGAGCTGCGTGAGCTCGGCGCCGGGCGGCAGCGACGGCTGGTGCACGGTCCCGCACTCGAGGCACTCGAAGAGGTCGCCGTGCTCGCCGGCCCGGTGGTTGGTGGGCGACAGCGAGTCGGCTCCAAGCGCCGCCGCGCCGCCACGATGACGAAGGGTCAGGCGGCCGTCGCAGATCGGACACGCGCTCGGTGCTGTCATGGGGGCGGCAGGTTAGAGGCTGCCGGCGGTTTCGAGGCGGCCTCCCGGCCGCCATAAGATCAGCGGGATGCTGGACTCGGTCACCGGACCCGCGGAGGCGGCGCGCGCGACGGTCGGCGCGATGGCCGCCGCCGCGGACGAGGCGCTCGACCGCGCGCTGGTCGAGATCGCGGACCGGCTCCGGTCGGAGGCCGGCGCGATCCTGACCGCGAACGCCGAGGACCTGGACGCCGCGACCGACCTGACGGGCGCGCTCCGCGACCGGCTGCGGCTCGACGCCGACCGCCTGGCAGCGATCGAGGCGCAGGTGCGGACGCTCGCCGAGCTGCCGCACGTCCCGGTCGAGGGCGAGGTGCGTGAGCACAGCGGCCTGCGGGTCACCGAGCGGCGCATCCCGATCGGCGTCGTGGGGGCGAACTACGAGGCGCGCCCGAACGTGACGGTCGACGTCGCCTCCCAGCTCGTCAAGTCGCGCAACGCGGGCGTGCTGCGCACCGGCGGGGCGGCGCTGCGCAGCTCGATCGCCTGCGTCGACCTGGCGATCGCGCCGGGGCTCGCCGCGGCCGGGCTGCCGGCGGACGCGATCCAGATCGTGCGGACCCCCGACCGAGCCGCGGCCGAGGCGCTCGTGTCGGTCCCGGACCTGATCCGGCTCGTGATCCTGCGCGGCAGCGGACCGACCACCGCCCACCTCGCCGACGTCGGCGCCCGCCACGGCACGCGGATCCTCGCCCATGCCGAGGGCGGCGGCGTGCTCTACGTCGACCGCGACTGCGACGAGGGGCGCGCCGTGGGGCTCGTGCGCGAGAGCCTCGACCGGCTCGGCGTCTGCAACCGGCTCAACCTGCTGCTGCTCCACCGCGACGTGTACGACTCGACGCTGGCGGCGATCGAGCCTGTCCTGTCGGACGTCGGCGTGACGCCGTCGCTGGCGCCGCACGAGCATCCGCTCGGGCACGAGTGGGCCACGGACTCGGGCAACGAGGCCAACGTGACGGTGGTGGCGGTGGGCGGTCCCGAGGAGGCCGCCGACGTGGCGAACGAGGTCACCTCGGGGCTCGCGGCGGGGATCGCGACGGACGACCGCGCGGCGGCGGAGGCGTTCCTCGGCCGCTACCGGGGGACGGGCGCCTTCTGGAACGCGTCGACCCGCTGGCTCGACGGGTTCAAGCTGCTGCAGGCGCCCGAGACCGGGATCAACGTCGACTCGGTCCCGGGCCCGCGCGGGCCGGTCACGTACAGGGACCTCCACCTGCGCCAGTGGCGCGTCGTCCCGGCGGCCGCGTGACGGGCGCGGGGTCGCGCGGCGGTCAGATCCGGCCCGGAAGCGCGGCCGGCAGGTGCGGGTCGAGCCGGCG
>DATENL010000013.1:0-7910 GCA_035275105.1 Thermoleophilaceae bacterium | reverse complement strand
CGCAGAGCGGTCGCGGCTGAGCCGCAGCCGGCGGCCGCGCCGCGGACGCCGGCGATCCCTCGTGAGCGCTCGCGCACGCGTCGCGCGCGCGCCTTGGCCTACGCCAAGGACCTGTACTGGAAGGGATACGAGGACAACGTCACCGGGCTCTCCGGGATGGTCGCCTACAACCTGCTGCTGTCGCTGTTCCCGCTCGCGCTGATCGCGCTGTTCGTGACCGGGAGCATCCTCCAGAGCGAGAGCCTCGAGGCCCGCGTCGTGGCCGACCTGCGCAACGTCTTCCCGAGCGCCACCGAGCACACGATCGACACGCTCCTGCGGCACATCCGGGACAACGCCACGAGCTTCGGCCTGATCGCGGTCGTCACGAGCATCTGGTTCGGCGCGTCGTTCTGGGGCGCGCTCGACACCGCGTTCTGCCGGATCTACCACGTCGAGTGCCGCAGGTGGGTCGAGCAGAAGCGCTTCGCGCTGATCATGCTGGTCGTCGTCCTCCTGCTGATGCTGGCCACGGTGGCGGTCCCGGCCGCCCAGGGGATACTGGTGCGTGGCGCGCACCGGCTCCCGTTCGGGCTCGCGGACGTGAACGGGCTGATCTACGCGCTCACGCTGGCCGCCGGGCTGGCCGTCCTGTTCGGCGTCCTCTGCCTGATCTACCTGACGGTGCCGAACCGCCTGGTCCCGTGGCGCGGGATCTGGCCGGGCGCGCTGGCCGCGACCATCGCGATGGGAATCGTCGACTACGTCTTCCCGGTCTACCTCGGCGGGACGCCGCTCCGGCAGGTGGGCACGACGGTCGTCTTCGTCGTGATCCTCCTGATCTGGTTCTACGCGCTCGCGTTCATCATCCTCGGCGGCGCTCTCATCAACGCGCATCGCTTCGAGGCCCACGACACCGGGCAGGCCTGACGCCGCTACACTCAGCCTCGACCTCGCGGCCCCGCCGGGGTCTTTTCTTCGCGGGGCCCGCAGACCGAAATCTTCCAGGGAGACCATGGCCCGCGGGGACGTCCGAATCGCCGTGACGCTGGCTTGCGAGGAATGCAAGCGGCGCAACTACCAGAGCGAGAAGTCGAAGCGCAACGATCCGAACCGGATCGAGCTGCGCAAGTACTGCCGTTGGTGCGGCCGCCACACCGATCACAAGGAGACCCGGTGACGCGGACCGCCCAAGCGGCCGGCCGGTAAGGACCCCGTGGCCCGCGATCGTCAGCGCGCGAAGCAGCGCCAGGCGCAGCGCCGTGAGGAGCGCGCGGCCGCGCGCCGGGAGGGCCGCGACGAGCTCGACGAGAAGGCCGGACCGCTCAGCGGCATCTCGGGCGCGCCGCCGGAGAACACCGGCCGCAGCGACACCGTGGCCGAGTCGTCGCCCCCCGCCCCGCTGCTCGACAACCAGGACCACCTGCGCGACGAGGATCCGGAGCTCGACGACGTCGATCCCGAGCTCGAGGCCGACGCGCTCGAGGCCGGCGCGCTCGGCGAGGGGGAGGGCCAGGTCTACGAGGACGAGCTCGAGCCGGTCGACGCGGGCCGCGGGCGCGCCGCGGGCGGGCCGCGCGGCGTTCGCGGCGGGCGCAGCGACCCCGCTCAGCCCGTGTCGCAGTCGAGCGGCAGTAAGGTTCTCAACTTCCTGAAGGCGTGCTGGGCCGAGCTCCAGCGAGTCCAGTGGCCCGACCGCCGGACGCTCACCCAGCTCACGGGGATCGTCCTGTTCTTCTGCGTCCTGGCGGGCGGTTACCTGGGTCTGCTCGACGCCATCTTCTCCAAGATCATCCAAGCCATTCTGTAAGGGAAAAATGTTCCGCTGGTACGCCGTCAACACCTATTCGGGTCACGAGAACAAGGTCAAGCACAACCTCGAGCATCGAGTGGTGTCGCTGGGCCAGGAGCGCAACGTGCGCCAGATCGTCATCCCCACCGAGCAGGTCTCGGAGATGAAGGACGGCCAGAAGGTGCAGACCGAGCGCCGCACGATGCCGGGCTACGTGCTCGTGAACATGGACCTGAACGAGGACTCCTGGACGCTCGTGAAGGGCACGCCCGGGGTCACCGGGTTCGTCGGCGCGCAGCAGAAGCCGGTGCCGCTCAGCCAGGGCGAGATCGATCGCCTGCTCAACCGCGAGACGGCCGAGCGCCCGCGCACCCGCGCCCAGTTCTCGATCGGCGAGTCGGTCAAGGTCGTGTCCGGTCCGCTGTCGGACTTCTCAGGCGAGATCTCCGAGATCAACGAGGACGCCGCCAAGCTCAAGGTGCTGGTCTCTATCTTCGGTCGTGAGACGCCCGTAGAGGTCGGGTTCGACCAGGTGAAGAAGATCTAGATGGCCAAGAAGGTCCTAACCCTCATCAAGCTCCAGGTGCCCGGCGGGGCCGCCAACCCGGCGCCGCCGGTCGGCCCCGCGCTCGGCCAGCACGGCGTGAACATCATGGAGTTCTGCAAGGCGTTCAACGCCCAGACGCAGGACCAGAACGGGCGGATCATCCCGGTCGAGATCACGGTCTTCGAGGACCGTTCGTTCACCTTCATCACGAAGACGCCTCCCGCCGCCGTCCTGATCAAGGAGGCCGCCGGGATCGCCAAGGGCTCCGGCGAGCCGAACCGCGAGAAGGTCGGCCGGATCACGGCGGCCCAGGTGCGCCAGATCGCCGAGACGAAGATGGAGGACCTGAACGCGAACGACCTCGACCAGGCGTCGAAGATCATCGAGGGCACGGCCCGGTCGATGGGCGTGGAGGTCGGGTAGTGGCCAAGCACGGCAAGCGCTACCGCGACCTGTACTCGCGCGTGGACCGCGAGCACCAGTACTCGCCCGCCGAGGCGGTCCAGCTCGTGAAGGGGATGCAGTCGGCCAAGTTCCCGGAGACCGTCGAGTGCCACATCCGCACGGGGCTCAACGTCCGCCACGCCGAGGAGCAGCTGCGCGGGACGATCACGCTGCCGCACATGGCCGGCACCGACGTCACCGTCGTGGTCTTCGCGCGCGGCGAAAAGGCGCGCGACGCCGAGGCCGCCGGCGCCGACGTCGTGGGCGACGACGACCTGGCCGAGCGGATCCAGGGCGGCTGGACCGACTTCGACGTGGCGATCGCCTCGCCGGACATGATGCCGGTGGTCGGCAAGCTCGGGCGGGTGCTCGGCCCGCAGGGCAAGATGCCGAACCCCAAGGTCGGGACGGTGACCGAGGACGTCGGCAAGGCGGTGTCCGAGGCGAAGGCGGGACGGATGGAGTACCGCACCGACCGCCACGCCATCGTGCACCTCTCGATCGGCAAGGCCAACCTCTCCGAGCGCGAGCTGCTCGAGAACTACGCCGCCCTGCTCGACGAGATCATCAGGGCCAAGCCCGCCAGTGCGAAGGGCCGGTACCTGCGTACGATCACGCTCGCCACGACGCTCGGCCCGGGCGTGAGGGTCGACCCGGCGCGCACGCGCGACGTCGTTGAGGAGCTCGCCGAGGAAGCCGACGCCCCGGCGCCGGACGCCGAGCCGACCGCCGCTTAGCCGCCCGCTACCCTTCGCGCCACAACCGATCGCCCAAGACCCCCGGCCGGCTTCGCGCCATAAGACCTGGGCAGGTGGATCCAAGAGCACCCGCTCGACGGAGCCCGCCTGCATGCGGGCTTTTTTGATGGAGACGAGCGAGTGAACAGGGAAGAGAAGGCAGCGGTCATCGACGAGGTGGCCGGCCAGATCAAGGACGCTGACGCGATCTTCGCGGTCGACTACCGCGGGATCTCGGTCAAGCAGGCCAAGGAGTTGCGGATCTCGCTCGGCGAGGCCGGGGCGCGGTTCCAGATCGTCAAGAACCGCCTGACCTTCCGTGCGGCGGACAAGGCGGGCGCGGAGGACCTGAAGCAGTTGCTGGAGGGGCCGACCGCGTTCACGTACGTGGACGGCGATCCGGCCGTCGCGGCCAAGGTGATCGCGACCTTCAAGCGCCAGAACGGGCTGCTCGAGTTCAAGGGCGGCACGATGGGCGGCGACTTCCTGACCGTCGAACAGCTCGACGCGCTGGCCCGCCTGCCGGCTCGCGACGTGCTGCACGGCCAGTTCGTCGGCGTGCTCGCCTCGCCGCTGACCGGCCTGGTGCGCGGGCTCGGGTCGATGATCGGCGGGCTGGCGAGCCAGCTCGGCCAGATCCGCGACCAGGGGCTGGTACAGGGGGAGGCGCCGGCCGAGGCCGAGGCTCCGGCCGAGGAGGCCCCGGCGGCCGAGGAGGCCCCGGCGGTTGAGGACGCGGCTCCCGCCGAAGAGGCGGCTCCAGAGGAGGCCCCGGCCGAGGAGGCGGCTTCCACCGAGGGCGAGGCCACCGCCGCAGAGGAGGCTCCTGCCGAGCCCGAAACCCCCGCCGCAGAGGAGGCTCCCACTGAGGAGGAGGCTCCGCCCGAGGCCGAGGCCCCCACCACCGACGACGAGGCTTCCTCAGAGGAGACCCCGGCCGAGGAGGCTCCCGGCGACCCGGTCGCGGAGGCCGAGACCGCCGAGGCCGAGCAGGAGCAGGACCAGGAAGAGACTTCGGAAGCGCCCTCCGGGGGCGGTACGACTGAATCAGAGGAGGGCTAGATGCCTACGACGCAGGAATGGATCGACGAACTGAAGGGCATTTCCGTGCTGGAGCTGTCCGAGCGGATCAAGGCGCTCGAGGAGGAGTTCGGCGTCTCCGCGACCGCGGTGGCCGCTGCCGCCCCGGCCGCGGGCGGGGCAGCGGCCGACGGAGCGGGCGAGGACGAGGCCAGCTCCACGGTCGACGTGGTCCTCACCGGCTCGGGCGACAAGAAGATCCAGGTGATCAAGGTCGTGCGCGCGGCGACCGGTCTCGGCCTCAAGGAGGCCAAGGCGCTGGTGGACGAGGCCCCCAAGCCGGTCAAGGAGGGCATCGACCGCGAGGAGGCCGACAAGCTCAAGTCGGAGATCGAGGAGGCGGGCGGCAGCGTCGAGCTCAAGTAGCTCGCCGGCGAGCCGCACCCGACCGGGGTCCCCGATACTGCGTAGCAGTCGGGGTCCGGTTGGTCGATAACTGGGGTGTGAGCCTCTCCCTCCAGGGTCTCCGGTCACCTCGCCGTTCCCGGACAGAAGGGGTCGCCGGTCCTGACCCCGTCCGGGCCCGCGCATTCGCCTGCATCGCCCTCATGGCGGGGGTGGGGCGAGTGGGCTACGAGCGAAACCGATCGGCGGCCGGCCCTGGCAGCAGGCCGGCCTAGCGCCCCCGCGTCGCCCGCTTCCCCGGAGCACCGGGGGCGGGCGGCGCGGACGGCGTCCATGATTGGCAGCCATAGGTGCCAATAAAGGACACCGTCCCTCCGGGGGCGGTCACAGGTGACACGTCCGCCTCTCCCATGTATCCTCGCCGAAGGCCCATAGCCGCAGCCGTCCCTCAAGAAGCAGCGCTCGACCACATATCGCCGAGCCTCGGGACGGGGTCCGTGACGGCCGTGTCACCACCCCAAGGGGGGTGGGCTTCGCTGTGCTATTCTGGCTGGTCGCGCTCGTTCGCCCGATGCGCCCGCCTCTGCCGTCCCTCCAGACCTATAAGGAGCCGCTGTCTTGGCCCGTGCCGATGCCCTCCGTCACCGCCGTACGTTCGCGCGCCTTGGAAAGGCCCGTGAGCTTCCCAACCTCATCGACATCCAGAAGCGCTCGTTCGACTGGCTCGTCGAGACCGGGGGCGGCGGCCTGCGCGAGACCATCGACGACGTCTCTCCGATCGAGGACTACACCGGCAACCTGGCGGTCGTCTTCGAGGACATCTCCTTCGACAACCCCACGGCCTCGATCGACGAGTGCCGCGAGAAGGACCTCACCTACGCGCGCCCGCTGACCGTCAAGGTCGCGTTCCAGAACCGCGAGACCGGGGAGATCCGCGAGCAGTCCGTCTTCATGGGCGACTTCCCGTGGATGACCGACTGGGGCACGTTCATCATCAACGGCACCGAGCGCGTCGTGGTCACGCAGCTCGTGCGCTCGCCGGGCGCCTACGTGATGGAGCCGAAGGACCGCGAGAAGCAGGTATTCACGGCCAACCTGATGCCGGCCCGAGGCAGCTGGCTCGAGCTCGAGATCGACAAGAAGGGCAAGGTCTTCGTCCGGATCGACCGCAAGCGCAAGCTGCCGGTCACGGTCCTGCTGCGCGCGATGACCTACAACCCCGAGACCGACGCGAACGTCGAGGAGGGGATCGAGGAGATCGAGCGCCTGGACCAGGAGCTGCTCGACCTCTTCGACAACAGCCTGTACCTGCGCAACACGGTCGAGTCCGACCCGGACAACACGAAGACGAAGAAGGGCGCGCTCATCGAGCTCTTCAAGAAGCAGCGCCCGGGCGAGCCGCCCAGCGTCGACGCCGCGTACGCGCTGCTCCAGCAGCTCTTCTTCGACCCCAAGCGCTACGACCTCACGCGCGTCGGGCGCTACAAGCTGAACTCGCGCCTGAACCTGGACATCGACCTCGACGTCCGGACCCTCACGCACGACGACATCCACGCGCTCGTCCGCGAGCTCATCAACCTCCCGAAGATCCTCGGCATCCCCGAGGACGGCGAGGTCGAGATCAAGGACTACGCCGCCGAGGCCGTCGCGATGCCGCGCGAGCCCGTCGCCGACCACCTCGACGAGTACGAGCACTTCGGCAACCGCCGCCTGCGCACCGTCGGCGAGCTCATCCAGGAGGCCTTCCGCATCGGCCTCTACCGCATGGAGCGCGTCGTCCGCGAGCGCCTCACCACCGAGGACGAGGACACGATCACGCCGCAGACGATCGTGAACATCCGCCCGGTCGTCGCGGCGCTGAAGGAGTTCTTCGGCTCCAGCCAGCTCAGCCAGTTCATGGACCAGACGAACTCGCTGGCCGGCCTGACGCACCGCCGCCGCCTGAACTCCCTCGGCGCCGGCGGCCTCACGCGCGAGCGCGCGCCGATCGAGGTGCGCGACGTGCACCCGACCCACTACGGCCGCATGTGCCCGATCGAGACCCCGGAGGGTCCGAACATCGGCCTGATCGGCTCGCTGTCGAGCTACGCGAAGGTCTCCGAGCACGGCTTCGTCACGACGCCCTACCGCGTCGTCAAGGACGGCGTCGTCACCGACGAGATCGTCCACCTCGACGCCACGCAGGAGGAGACGCAGCTCATCGCCCAGGCGAACCACCCGCTCGACAAGGACGGGAAGCTCAAGGGCCCGGAGGTCGTCTGCCGCACGCAGGCCGGCCAGTACGTCACGGTCGGCCCGAAGGACGTCGACTTCATGGACGTCTCGCCCGAGCAGATCTGGTCGGTCGCGACCGCGATGATCCCGTTCCTCGAGCACGACGACGCCAACCGCGCGCTCATGGGCTCGAACATGCAGCGCCAGGCGGTGCCGCTGCTGAAGACCGACGCGCCGATCATCGGCACGGGCATGGAGCGCCGCGCCGCGCTCGACACGGGCGACGTCCTGCTCGCGCGCAACGACGGCACGGTCTCCTACGTCGACGCCAACGAGATCGTCATCGAGACGAGCGACGGCGACGACAGCTACGAGCTGCAGAAGTTCATGCGCTCCAACCAGGGCACGCTGATCCACCAGAAGCCGCTGATCGCCACCGGCCAGAAGATCAAGGCCGGCGACGTCCTCGCCGACGGGTCCTCCACCAGCGAGGGCGAGATGGCGCTGGGCAAGAACCTGATGGTCGCCTTCATGTCCTGGGAGGGCTACAACTTCGAGGACGCGATCATCCTCTCGAACCGCCTCGTCAAGGACGACGAGCTCACCTCGATCCACATCGAGGAGTACGAGATCGACGCCCGCACGACGAAGCTGGGCGACGAGGAGATCACGCGCGACATCCCGAACCGCTCGGAGGAGTCGCTGCGCAACCTCGACGACCGCGGCATCGTCCGCATCGGCGCCGAGGTCGGCTCCGGCGACCTGCTCGTCG
>DATENL010000012.1:0-13604 GCA_035275105.1 Thermoleophilaceae bacterium | reverse complement strand
CGGCCACCGCCGCGGGAAGCGTCCCGGCCTGCACCTCGGCCCACGCGCCCCTGGGCGCCCGCGACGCCCACCCTCCGCCGGGCACCACGAGCAGCTCCGGGGCCTCGCCGAGCCGTCCGTGCGGCGCGATCGACATCCCGTGCGCAGTGCGGACGCTCCGGGCGTCGGCCAGCGTCACGAGCCGCACGCCGAGCCCCGCGGCCGCGAGGATCTCGAACGGCGCGACCGCGTCGAGCTCGTCGAAGCCGTCGTACACGACGATGTCCACGGCAGTCATCGACTCGCACGTTGATGATTCGACGCGACGCGGACAAGTGACAGAAACGCCCGTGGGCGTTAGGATCCTGCCAATGGCCCCCCACAGGGTCGTCGCGGTGGTCCTCGAGGGCGTTCGGCCGCTCGACCTGGCCGCGCCGGCGCACTTCTTCGGGCACCTCGGCGGCGCCCTCTACGACCTCGCGCTCGCCGGAGTCGAGCCGGGCATGGTCCGAACCTCGGCCGGCTTCGACATCGCCGTCGAGCACGGAGTGCGCGCGATCGAGCGGGCCGACACGATCGTCGTCCCAGGCTTCGAGGACCCATCCGCGCGGCCGCCCGAGCCCCTGATCCGCGCGATCCGGAGCGCCGCCGAGCGCGGCGCGCGGGCGATGTCGGTGTGCACGGGCGCCTTCGTGCTGGCGTACGCCGGCCTGCTCGACGGCCGGCGGGCCACGACGCACTGGGACAGCGCGGGCAGGCTCGCGTCCCTCTTCCCCGAGGTCGAGGTGGACCCGAACGTCCTGTTCGTGGACGAGGGCGACGTGCTCACGAGCGCGGGAGTGGCGGCCGGGCTCGACCTCTGCCTGCACGTCGTCAGGCGCGACCACGGCGCCGCCGTGGCCAGCTCGTTCGCGCGCCGGACGGTGATCGCCCCGTTCCGCGATGGCGGTCAGGCGCAGTTCATCGAGATGCCGACCCCGCCCGAGGTCGAGCGGACGACCGACCTCGCTGCCACCCGCTCATGGGCGCTCGAACGGCTTGCCGAGCCGCTGAGCGTCGAGGCGCTCGCGCAGCACGCGCTCGTCTCCCCGCGCACGTTCGCCCGCCGGTTCCGCGCGGAGACGGGCACGACCCCGCACAGGTGGCTGCTCCAGCAGCGGATCCTGGAGGCGCGGCGGCTCTTGGAGAGCTCCGGCACCTCGATCGAGGACCTGGCGTCGCTGACCGGCTTCGGCAGCGCCGCGTCGCTGCGCGTGCACTTCAGGCGGCAGATGGGCACGAGCCCGACCGCCTACCGGCAGACGTTCGCCGGAAACGCCGCGACCGCATAGCGGCCTCGTCTACGGCAGCGGCGCCTTCAGCGTCAGCGGGAACTGCTTCACGACCGCGGCCGCGCCGCTGCTCGTGACCTTCACCGAGACCGTCGGGGTCAGCGTCCTGGCCCTCGCGAGCGCCGCCCGCGCCGCCGGCCCCAGCACGACCTTCAGCAACCCGGTCTTCTTCGCTCCGACGATGACGGTCGCGCTCGCGAGCGTGCTCTTCGCGCCCTTGACCACCACGCTCGCGACACACCTGGACGCACTCGTGCAGCGCAGGCCGCCGACGTCGAAGCGGCCGTCCCTGGTCGCGCGCCGGACCTTGGCGGGCGTGAGCACGCCGGCCGGCGGCAGCGGCGCGGTCCTGAAGGTCCGCAGGGCGCCGGTCGAGGAGCCCGTGACGCTCGACGCCGTCGCCCGGTAGCAGTAGACGGTGCCCGGAGTTAGCCCCGAGATCGCCTGCGAGACGGTCTGCGCCGGGCTGGTCGAGCTCGCCGCCGCGGTCGTGGTGCGCGCGCCCGAGGAGCCGCCGCTCTTGCAGTACGCCGAGGTCGCGGTGGCGTACTCGAACTGGTGGCTCACGGTCTGCGCGCTGCCGTCCAGCGTTGCGCGCAGCGTCGCCGCGCGCATGCCGATCCCGGACGCCGCCTCGGTGACGATCGACGGCGGGTAGATCGTGAGCTCCGCCGTGTCGGTCGCCTCCCGGCCCGCGGCGTTCGACGCGACCAGCCGGACGCAGTACGTCACGCCCGGAGTGAGGTCCTCGAGCGTCGCGGAGACCGGGTGCGCCGTCGCGTCCGTGAATCCGACGTCGGTCGTCGCGGTGGACGTCGAGGCCTCGTCGGCCGAACCGTGCGTCTGGCAGAAGTCGGATCCCGCCTGCGCGTACTGGAAGTAGTAGGTGGACGACTGGTTCGACGGGCTGACCGACCCCCTGACGAGCGCCGTCGCCGGGCCCGTCGGCTCCGGCGCGTCGAGCGACGTCACCGGCAGGCCGGCCAGCAGCGTGGCGAAGCCGCCGCTCACGTCCCCCACCGCGTTGTGCGCCACGAGCTCGACGCAGTACGACTGGCCGGGCGTGAGCCCGCTGAGGGTCACCGCCACCGCGTTGTCGGAGTCGTCGGTGGTGGGCAGCGTGACGGTGGCGGTCGAGTTCGCCGGCGTCGCCCCCGAGCCGGAGGTCTGGCACCAGGTCGAGCTGCTCAGGTCGTAGTTGACCTTGTAGGTGGCGCTCTGGGCGCCGGGGTTCACCGTGCCCGTCACGGTGGCGCCGTCGGCGCCGGCGGGCTTGACCGAGCCGATCTTCGCGTGGGCGTGCCCGACCGTGACCCAGACGAGTCCGCCGAAGGCGTCGCCGGACCCGTTGTGCGCGACCAGCGCCGCGCAGTACCCGGCGCCCGCGGTCAGCCCGGTGAGGTCCACGGTCACCGAGTGGAAGTCGGAGTCGACGGGGTCAAGCGCCGCCGCCGGGGTCGAGCCGGCGGGCGCGCCGCTCTCGCCCCAGCTGTCGCACCAGGCGGACCCGGCCGCCGCGTAGTCCACGCGGTAGGTGCTGTCCTGACCGGAGGGGTTGACCTGGCCGGTCACGCGCACGCTGGTGGCGCTCGTCTCCTGCGCGTCGCTCGTGTACGCCTGCGGGTAGCCGGCCCTGAAGTACACGAGGCCGCCCTCGGCGTCGGCGAAGTCGTTGTGGCCGACGATCTGCGCGCAGTACTCGGTGCCCGGGGCGAGGCCGGCCACGTTCACCGCGACGTCGTGGAAGTCCGAGTCCGTGTAGGCGAGCGTCGCCGGTGTCGTGGAGTGCGCCGGCGCGCCCTCCGAGCCGTCGCTCAGGCACCACTCCGAATCGACGTCGTCGTACTCGGCGTAGTACGTGGCGGTCTGGCCCGAGGGGTAGACGGCGCCGGTCACGGTCGCGGTGCCGGCGCCGGTCACGGTCGCGTCGTCGGTGTACGCCGCCGGGGCTCCCGCGATGAAGAACCCGAAGCCGCCGTCGCTCGTGCCGCTCGGGTTGGTCGCCATGAGCACGAAGCAGTACCAGGCACCGCCGGTCAGGCCGCTCACGTTGGCGGTCAGGTCCCAGCCCTCCTCGTTGGCCGGGTCGGGCGTGATGTGCGCGGTGCCGGTGTTGAACGCCGACGCGGCCGTCCCGTCCTCGTTCGAGCAGAAGTCCGAGTCCCCCAGGTCGTACTTGAAGCCGGCGTCGGTGGGCTCGCCGCCGTCGTCGACGAAGCCGCCGAAGATCGCGCTCGTCGCGCTCGTGATCTCGAGGAAGTCGGTCTCGGCGTACGGCTCGAACGCGAGTGCGGCGGCGGGCACCGCGAGGAGGGCGATAGCCAGCAGCGGGAGGAGGATGCGAAGTCGCGCCATCGGGCCAGACGCGCGATCGGCTAAAAATCCGCGCCGCAGTCACCGTAACCCGAGAGGGCCCGCGGCGCCACCCGTCTGTGTTAAGAACCACGGCATGCCCACCCTCGGCAGCTCCGAGCGCCGCCGCCGGGCGCGCCACAGGCGGATCTGGCGGGTGATCAACCCGCCGGGTCGCCGGCTCGCGGGCTTCGCCCCCTGGTGGGTGCTGCTGGAGACGCGCGGTCGGCGGAGCGGGGAGCCGCGGACGACTCCGCTCGCGCGCGGGCCGGTCCACGGCGCCGTGGTCTGGGTCAACTCGGTCCACGGCCGTCACGCGAGCTGGGTGCGCAACATCGAGGCCACCCCCGAGGTGCGCGTCAAGCTCTCGGGCCGCTGGCGCCACGGGCGCGCGACCGTGCACGACTACGACGACGCGATCGTGCGGCGCTTCAACGCCTACGCCCGCAGCGGTCCGCGCACGCTCGGGATCGACCCGGCTCTGGTGCGCATCGATCTGCGGGAATGACCGAGGCCGAGGAGCGCGTCGTCGCCGCCGTCAGGGCGATCCCCGAGGGGTTCGTCCGTACCTACGGGGACGTATCGCCGGGCGCCCCCCGGCTCGCGGGCCAGGTGCTGACCCGGACTCACGAGCCCGACCTCCCCTGGTGGCGGGTGGTGCGGGCGGACGGCTCGCTCGCGGTCGGGGACGACCAGCGCGCTCGCCTCGAGGCCGAGGGGGTGCCGTTCCTGCCCGGCCCGCGCGGGCGCGTGGACATGGGGGTCGCGCGAATGGTCGGGCCGGACGGTTGATCCGCACGGGCGGGTGGTGCGAAGATCGAACCGGGCCTGGGAGGCGCCGCCAATCCGAGGAGGTTTCCGATGGCGGTAGGTGTGTTGATGAACTTCTCAGGCGGCGACAAGGCCGCCTACGACCGCGTGATCGAGAAGATGGGGCTGAGCGACGGGGTCCCGCCCGAGGGCGCCGTCTTCCACGTGGCCGGGGAGATCGACGGTGGCTTCCGGGTAGTGGACGTGTGGGAGTCTGCCGAGCGCTTCCAGCAGTTCGCCGAGGAGCAGATCGGCCCGCTGACGGCGGAGGAGGGCTTTCCGCCTCCCGAGGTCAGCATGTGGGAGGTCCACAACACGATGAGCCGCTAGCGGCGGCTGCTGCGGGGCTCAGCGGACGCCGGCGCGCCGCAGCAGCTTGAGCCCCGCGGTGATCGCCTTCGTCCACAGGCGCTGGCCGACCAGCGGCGGCGGGGCGATCGGCAGCAGGCGCTGGACCGAGATCGTCTGCGCCTCGGTGTACTTCCTGATCCCGTCGGCGCCGTGCCGGCGGCCCAGGCCCGACTCCTTCATGCCGCCCATCGGAGCGTCGATAGAGCCCCAGGCCGAGATGTAGGCCTCGTTCACGTTCACGGTCCCGGCCTCGAGCCGGCTCGCGATCGCGCGGCCGCGCTCCGTGTCACTGGTCCAGACGCTGAAGTTGAGCCCGAACTTGCTGTCGTTCGCGCGCGCTATCGCCTCCTCGTCGGACGAGAAGGTGGAGATCGCGGTCACGGGGCCGAACGTCTCGTCGGCGAACAGCGTCATCCCCTCGCGCACGTCGCCGAGCAGCGTCGGCTCGTGGAAGTACGGTCCCAGATCGGGCCGCGCCCGCCCGCCCGCCAGGACGCGGGCGCCCTTGTCGACGGCGTCCTCCACGTGCTCGCGCACAGTCTCGAGCTGCTTCTCCGAGATCAGCGACCCCATGTCGTCGCCGTAGTCGAGGCTCGAGCCGAGCTTCATCTTCTCGATGCGCTCCACCAGGCGGCGCGTGAACTCGTCGGCGATCGACTCGTGCACGTACAGCCGCTCGATCGAGATGCAGAGCTGCCCGCCGTTCGAGAACAGGGCGCGCTCCGCGCCCTCGACCGTGCGGCCCAGGTCCGCGTCCTCGAGCACGAGCATCGCGTTCTTGCCGCCCAGCTCCATGGAGCTCGGCACGAGCCGCTCGGCCGCCTGGCTCGCCACCTGGCGGCCGACCTCCGTGCTGCCGGTGAACATCACGTAGTCGACCCGGTCGATCAGCTCCGGCCCCAGCTCGGCGCCGGAGCCCGTGATCACCTGGATCACGTCCGGCGGCAGCCCCGCCTCCTCCAGCAGCGCGAGGCCGATCAGGCCGCTGAACGGCGTCTGCGTGTCGACCTTCATCACGACGGCGTTGCCGGCGGCGATGGCAGGGACCGCGTCGCTCACGCTGAGCGTGAGCGGGTAGTTCCAGGGTGCGATCACGCCGACCACCCCGACCGGGTGGTGGTGCTCCCAGGTGGCGGTGAGCACCGGGAAGGCGCCGCGTCGCCGCCGCGTGCGCAGGTGGCGCTCGGCGGTGCGCCCGTAGTAGCGCGCGACCATGGCGGCGTCCAGGATCTCCTCGTAGGCGTGCCGGCGGGCCTTGCCGGACTCGAGCTGGATCACGTCGAGGATCTCGTCCTGGCGATCGAGGACGAGGTCGTGGTAGCGCAGCAGGATGCGCCGCCGCTCCGCCCAGTCGGTCTCGCGCCAGCGGCGCTGGGCGGCGCGCGCGCGCTCGACGGCCGTCTCGACGTCCTCCGCCGTGCAGCGCGGGACCGTCGCGAGGACCTCTCCCGTGGCCGGCTTCTCGACCTCGAGCTCCTCGTGCTCGCCGGAAACCGTGGTCACGCGGCGCGCGAGCGCCTCCAGGTGGGCGTTGTCCACGCGCTTCGACCCCGTCGGGGCGAAACGGCGCCGAACCTCCGTGGCAGTCGTCATCGGGCCTCCTCCGCGTCGAACCGGATCCTGAAGAAGTCGAGCATGTGCGGCAGCGGCTCGCCGGTTTCGAGCTCCGGCTCGGCGAGGCGCAGCCGGAAGCGCTCGAGCATCCGCGCGAGCACCGCCTTGCCGAGGAAGAGGACCATCGGACCGCCCGGGCAGTCCTGGCTGCCGTTGCTCAGGTGGTTGAAGCGGTAGTCGCGGGCCTCGTCGGACCACCGCTCCGGTCGCAGCCGGTCGGCGTCGGCTACGGCCTCCGGATCGCGGTGGTTGAAACCGTTGAGGATCATCACCTGCGTCCCCTCCTCGAGCTGCTCGCCGGCGAGCTCGGTGTCGCGCGTCACCTCGCGCGCGAGCAGCGGCGTCGTCGGCCAGAGCCTCATCGCCTCCACCAGGCAGCCCTCGAGGTAGCCGACGCCCGCCACGGCGGCGGGGTCGCCCAGATCGGCTCCGGCGAGCTCGTCGCGGACCCGCCCCTCGACGGCCGGGTCCGCGACGACGACGGCCAGCGCGCGGTAGGCGTTGGCGCCGAGGGTGTCGCGCATGGCGAACATCCAGTGCGGGATCTGCTGCACCACGCGGGTCGTGTCGGTCTGCGGCGCCTCGGCGAAGCGCGCGATCAGGCTGCCGGGCTCCGGCTCCCGGAGCCGGCGCTCGAGCCGCCCGTAGAACTCGTGGTACTCGTCGGACTCCTTCAGGCCGACGAGCCGGTTGGCCTCGGCCATCAGCTCCTCGAGCAGGTCCGTCAGCTCATGATCCTCGCGCGCGCCGTCGCCGAAGATCACGCGCAGCGTGACGTGGTCGAAGAGACGCTCGAAGTCGGGCCACGCGAGCTCGCCGTCCAGCCGGAGGCGACCGACCTCGTCTGCGACGACGGTGAGGAAGCGGTCGCCGAACGGATGGACCCGTTCGGAGGTCGCGAGCACGTGCTCGTTGAAGGCGCGCCGGTCGCGCCACTCCTCGCCGCGCGACAGCGTCAGGGCGTCGGGCTGGAAGTGCGACATCCCCTTTGCCTTCGCGCCCGCGTCGGACGCGTAGAGGTCGGCCGAGCGATCGAGCACCTCGCGGAGCGCGTCGGGGCCCCAGAGGACGACGATCCGCCCGCCGAGCAGGCGGACGCCCTGCCCCGGGTGCCTGTCGCGGATGCCCGACAGCGTCCGGACCGCGCGCCGGTCGGTGTTGAGCGCGGTCAGCCACCTCATCGCGCGCCGGCGGGGTGAGAACAGCCCGCGCACCACGCTCGGGAGCACGCCCGCGACGAGGATGCGGACGCTCTCGGGAACCGACGCGGCCGGGAGGCCGTCGGCCGCGCGACCGCCGGCCTCCTCGCGCGCCGCCGGTTCTGCCTCGGCGACGCTCACGCGTTGATGGCCTCGAGCGCCTTCTTCATGCCGTCGACGCGCTTGCGCGCGGCGCCGACCTTGCCGTCGCGGGTATGCGGGGCGTCGAGCTTGTGCCACGGCAGGAAGGCGTTCGGCAGACCCTCGAGCGCCGGCGACAGCTCCGGATAGTGGCGCAGGATCACGTCCTTCATCTTCGTCTTCGTGACCCAGTCGATGCCGGTCTGCGTGTAGACCTCGGGCCTGAAGTCGGTGGTGAAGAAGCGGTCGCTCTTCAGTCGCCGCGACGCCATCAGGATGAACACCCGGAACGCCGTGTCGGAGAAGCCGAAGCCCGGCGGCAGCGGCTCCGCGTACATCCCGACCTGGAGGTCCACGTTGTCGATGTCGTTGTTGTAGACCCGGCGGATCTCCTCGGCCCACTGCCTATTGGGCGTGAGCTCGTCGAACGACCTCACGCGCGGCATCCGCATCTGCTCGCGGAAGTCGTTGTAGCGCGGGACGCCACGCTCACGGTCGCGCAGGATGTCGAGCGTGGCGAGGTCCATCAGCTCGCCGTCGATCCGCTTGAACCGCTGAAGCGCCCGCGGGTAGTTGTGGAGGGTGATCTTGCCCGGGTGCTCGATCCCCATCGAGTAGATGAGGTCCTTGACGTCGAACCCGTCCATGAACGAGCGCGTGCTCGCTCCCTGGAGCTCGACGAACTCGCGCTGGTCGACCAGCTGCCCGGTCTCGGACTCGTAGAGGTTCCAGTCGTCGCGGACCAGCGGGTGCATCCGGTAGACGGACACGAACTCCTCCGTGAGCTGGAAGCGAGCGTCGTGGTGCTCCTGCGGCGAGCCCATGATCCCGCTGAAGATCTCGGAGTCTCCGAGCCGGCCGAAGCGGTCCTTCAGGTGCTGGCCGAAGATCCCGGACCAGTTGATGTTCATCGCGAACCAGAGCGCCGGCGTGTTCACGATCCCCGGCGTCCACTCGACCGTGTGGATCTTCGCCATCAGCGCCGAGTTGATCAGCCATGCCGTGTCGAACAGGCGCTGGTCGTCCCAGCGCGGGTTCTCCTTCTTGAGCACGTCGCAGATCGCGTTGTGCTCCTTGGTGAAGAGCGTGTGCAGGCACGAGAGCCCGAACCACCAGTTCTCGTTGAAGCCGGCGAGGTCGATCCCCTCGTCGTCAGGGTCCGGCAGGAGGCGCCCGTTCTCGCCGATCTTGAGCTTGCCGTCCTGGAACGTACGGACGGCGTCCTGCTCGTCCTTGCTCGAGCCGTAGAGCTGCGAGGCGTCCCACCAGTGAGTCTCGGTGTTGCCGTAGTCGATGTCGTTGCCGTTCGAGTTGCTGGACGAGCGGCTGTGATGGGCCGGGACCGACACGGTGCGGCGCACGTGCATCGGGTTCTCGGGCCAGTCGTCGCCGTCTTCGAGCGGGACGTCCATGACCTGGTCCGCCTCGCCGCGCCCGTGGAAGAACCAGTTGTGGTTCTCGAACTGGATCCACGCTGCCGCGAGCACGTTCAGCGTCGTTGCAGGCTGGAACTCGTGGCGGGTCATGAGGTCCAGGGAGACCTTCCGCGCGCTCGGCTGGTGCAGGCGCGGCGGCTTCTCGGGCTTGATCCGCTTGGGATCGATGTTGCGCGTGAACGCGCTGCCCGTGGACCCCATCTCGGGGTCGTTGAGGTCGTTCCACTTGCCGTCGGGCCGGCGCGCGGTAAGCGCCTCCTTCGGCGGCTCCTCGAGGCCGTGCTTGCGGATCGGCGTCCCCGTGTCGAACAGGTTCATGTCGCGCAGGTCGAGCCTCAGCGACAGCAGGTTGAGCGCCTTGAGCGGCGTCGTCGGCATCTCGTGCCACTGCCGCTTCTTGTTCAGGCGGCTGAAGATCGCCCGCAAACCCCTGCTCGATAGCGACCTGCTCACAGGATCATCGCTCCTCTCCGTCCGATTCCGGCGCGATACGGCCACGCGCCTCCCCTCTCGCGCTATTACCCGGTAGGCGCCTGTCCACACCCGGCGCCCGGCCGGCGGCCCTAGGGGCGGGTGCTCGTCGAGACCCGGCCCGACGCGACGGTCACCGTCGAACGCCCGGTTCGATCGCGCGCGGTCACCGTCACCTCTGCCTGCGGGTGCCGGTGCAGAGTCGCGCGCGTGAGCGGCACGGCGATCGTCGCCAATCCGTCCCCGCCCGCGGCGAACGCCTGGACCGCGTGGGCGCGCGTGCGGCCGCGTACCTTGAGCACCGTACGGGTCGTGCCGGTGCACGGCGTGCGCGAGCTGCAGTCCACCGGGATCCGCAGCTTGTGGGCGGCCACGTGGGCGGCGCCGAACTCGACGTCGACGACGGGGTTCGCGCTCAGGTTCGCCGCCACGAAGAACGCGAAGAGGGCTCCACCGCCCAGGAACGCGAGGAGCTGCAGGAACCCGTACGCCTCCAGCGGACCCCGACGCACCTGGAGGTCCGACTCGTCGTACTGCCTCGTGACCTCTCCGAGCGAGACATAGCCCATGAGGATGCAGAACCCGAACACCACCCACGACGCCTCGAGCAGCTCGAGCGACTCGCCCGCGTAGAACTTCTCGAGAAAGGTCGCGCTGAGCACGACGGCACCGGTCGCGATCGTGATCAGCAGCCGCGCCATGTCGGCGACGACGGCGATCGCGGAGCGGACGTCCTGGTCGGCCTGATTGCCCGGGTAGGCCGGCTCCGCCTGGTCGGCCTCGCCCGCGCCCCGCGTGGCGACCTCCCACTCGGCCTCGGGCGGGTCTGCCGGCGTGTCGTCGGTCATCGGCTCAGCACCAGAACGGGAACGGGCAGCGGTGCCGCTTGCGAACGACCGCCTCGAACGCGACGGACACGTGAGATTCGAGGATCGCGTACTCGCCGGCCGCCCCCACCTGCTTGCCGGCGTCCTCGAGGAGCTCCCACAGGATCTGCGCCGTGGCAGGCAGGTCGAGGGTGCCCGCCTTGACCGCCTCGTCCCACTGCGGGTCTGGCACGAGCGCGCTGTTGACGAGCCAGGCGAGGGCGCTGGAGTCGACCGTGAACTCGCTCTGCCGGTCGAACTCCCGCACGATGCGCTCCACGAATTCGCCCTTGCCGAGCCCCGCGAAGGAGATCGACACGTCGCCGAGCTGAGCGCCGCCTCCGGCACCGGACTGCGGAGGGTACGTGGTACCCATGCTCAAAATCTACATCTCGCTTCAATCCTCTGCGTGGACCTCCCGCATGAGAGGATCGGCCGAGCGACGGAAGGAGGCGATGAGCTCGACGGTCCACATCAACGAATCCGTTCGCATCGACAGGCCGCCGCCCGAGGTCTGGGACGCGATCGCCGACTACGCCTTCGACCTGCGGTGGCGAAATGGCCTGCGCGACATGACGCCCGACCCGCCGGGCGGCCCAAATCCCGGGACGAAGGTCCACGAGGTCGTCCGCTCGATGGGGCGCGACTTCGTCGCGGACACGGTCGTGACGGCCGTGGACCCTGGCTCGTCGTACCGGTTCGCGGGCGAGGGCACGATCGGCGGCGTGGCCGGGGGCCGGTCGGTCGACCCGGAGGCGGACGGCGCCGTCTTCACCTACGACATCGAGGTGACCCCGCGCGGCGGCACCCGCCTGCTTCGGCCGCTGCTCGGCCCGGTGGTCCGCTCGGGGCTGAAGAGGGACCTGCGGAAGCTGAAGGGGCTGCTCGAGGCGCGGAAGGCGGCCTAGCCGGCCGCCCGCCGCGCCTCTTCGGGGTCGAGGAAGGCGCGGATGTGCGCGACCTTCCCGTCGCGTAGCCGCACGAGCCAGGCCCAACGCTGCTCGAACGGCAGCTCGGCGCCGGGAGTCACGCCCGAGTGGCGCCAGACCACGACGACCTCGTCGGCGTGCACGTCGATGCCCTCGACCTCGACCGTGCTGTGGCCGAGCTGCTCCTCGTACTCGCGAAAGCGCGCCAGCGCGGCCCCGCGACCGCGGTGCGTTCCGGCGCCCGGGAAGCGCGGGTCCTCCTCGTAGACCACGTCCTCGTGCCACGAGTCGGCCATCGCGTCGAGGCCTCCCGCCTCGTACGCCGTCATGCCCTCCTCCATGAGCCGCGCGACGACGAGCGCGCGCTCCCGCTCCGGGTCGTCGGCCGGCGCCATTCGGTGGATACTGGCACGCATGTCACGGGACAACGTCGAGGTGGTGCGGGCCGCTCACGAAGCGCTGGCCGCCGGGGACTTCGAGACGGCGCGCGCTTGCATGGACCCCGAGATCGAGTGGCATGGCACCGTTGGCGGCGTGGACGAGAGCGCCGTCTACCGGGGGCGCGACGAGGTGCTGAAGGCCTTCGCCGCATCGCTCGAGCCCTGGGAGAGCCTGGAGATCCACGCCGAGAGGTACGTGGACACGCCCGGCGACGACGTCGTCGTCTTCCTTCACGAGGTCGGCCGCGGCCGCGGGAGCGGCGTGGTCGTGGAGAACGACTCGGGCATGGTGAACACCGTCCGCAACGGGAGGATCGTCCGCACCCGTGGCTTCATGGACAGCGAGCAGGCGCTGCGCGAGGCCGGGGTGTCCAAGAACCTCGAGGCCGCGCAGTCGATCTGGGCCGCGTGGGAGCGCGGCGACTTCAGTCCGGTGGAGTGGGCGGACCCCGACATCGAGTTCGTGCAGGCGGACCTTCCCGGCGAGAGTCCGGAGGTCGGGATCACCGCCATGAACCGCGCGTGGCGCGAGTTCCTCTCCTCGTGGGACGGGTTCCACATCCGCGCCGACGAGTACCGCGAGCTGAACGCCGAGCGGGTCGCGGTACTCGCCACGTTCGGCGGCCGCGGCAAGCACAGCGGGGTCGACGTCGGCCAGACCGAGATGAAGGGCGTCATGGCATTCGACTTCCGCGGCCCAAAGGTGGGGCGCATGGTCATGTACTACGGCCGCGATCGAGGGCTCGAGGAGCTCGGGATCGACGCGTCGTGAGCCGCAGCTCGTCGACCGTCGAGCTGGTGCGCCGGATCTACGACGCCGCGGAGCGCCGGGACGACGTGACGCCGTTCCAGCTCTACTCCGAGGACATCGTCTGGGATCTCTCCGGCACCCGCGTCGCTGCCTTCTACCCCCGGCCGGTCTTCCACGGGCACGAGGGCGTCCGCGATGCGTGGCGCGAGGGCGTGGCCGTGTTCCGCGACGTGCACATGGCGCTGCAGGACCTGATCGCCGTGGACGAAGACCGGGTCCTCGCCGAGGTCCGCGAGCAACACCTGGGACGGACGAGTGGAGTGGCCGTCGAGGCGACCCACTACGCGCTCTGGACGCTCGCGGACGGCAAGGTCGTGCGGATGCAGACCTTCGAGGACCGTTCGGAGGCCGAAGAGGCCGCGCGCGAGCAGCGCTAGCCGGCGAGACCGACCGCGGCGAACGCCTCGGCGGGGGTCATGTACAGACGGACGCGGAAGAGCAGCCCGTCACGAAGCTCGAAGACGATGCCGAAGTGCAGATCGACCGGTACCCCGCTCTCCCTCCCCACTCCCCACTGGCGGGCGCTGGCGACCACGCGGCCGTCGCCGGCGTCAACCACGCGCTCAAGCTCGTGTGACCAGGTCTCGAACGCCTCGGTCCAGCCCTGGAGGAACTCCGCGTACCCGGCCGCGCCGTGGTAGCGCTGCGCGCCGGGGACCTCGGAGGCCGGGACCAACTCGAAGTCCTCGGCCACGATGTCGAGCGGCGTGCCGAGAGTGCCGTCCCGTCGCGCCGCCTCGACCTGCTCGAACACGGCACGCACGACCGCGACGTCGTCGCTCATCACGCGCGTACAAGCGATCGCGCGCGCTCCGCCATGTGCGCCACACCGCGCTCCTCGAACGCCGCCGCCCCGCGGGCGAGGGCCTCGCGC
>DATENL010000011.1:0-4584 GCA_035275105.1 Thermoleophilaceae bacterium | reverse complement strand
CGACGCACGGGGTCCTGCGCCTGCTGCTCACGCTCGAGGGCGAGAACGTGCTCGACATGCAGCCACTCGTCGGCTACGTGCATACCGGCATCGAGAAGTCCTGCGAGGACCAGGCCTACTGGAAGGTCATCCCGTTCGTCGAGCGGATGGATTACCTCTCGTATTACTTCAACGCGATGGCCTACTGCATGTCGGTCGAGCGCCTGCTCGACCTGGACGTGCCGCCGCGCGCGCAGTACCTGCGTGTCGCCCATCTCGAGCTCAACCGGATCGCGAGCCACCTGTTCTGGCTCGCCACCTCGGCGCTCGACCTGGGAGCCGTGACGTTCCTGTGGTGGGGCTGCCGCGAGCGCGACTACGTCCTCGACCTGTTCGAGTACTCGTCCGGCCAGCGCTTCCACCCGCGCTACTTCCAGGTCGGGGGCGTGATCGAGGACATCCCGCCCGGCTGGGAGAAGAAGGCGCGCGAGTTCTGCGCGATGCTGCCGTCGCGCATCGACCAGTACGAGGCGGTGCTCGACCGCAACGAGATCTTCCTCCAGCGCCAGAAGGGCGTCGGGATCGTCGACGAGCAGACGCTGCTCGGCCTCGGCGTCACGGGACCGCTGCTGCGCGCGGCCGGCAACCCGTGGGACCTGCGCAAGGCGATGCCCTACTCGTCCTACGACCACTTCGACTTCAAGATCCCGGTCGGCACGCGCGGCGACCACTACGACCGCTACCGCGTGCGGATGGCCGAGATGCGCGAGTCGGTGAAGATCGTCGAGCAGGCGCTGGACGGGCTGCCCGACGGCCGCTGGATCACCGACGACCGCAAGGTCGCGCTGCCGCCGCGCCACGAGCTGGCGACCAGCATGGAGGCGCTGATCCACCACTTCAAGCTCGTCACGGAGGGCTTCCGCGTGCCGCCGGGCGAGGCGTACGTGCCGATCGAGTCGCCGCGCGGCGAGCTCGGCTGCTTCGTGGTCGCGGACGGCTCCGCCAAGCCCGCCCGCGTGCACATGCGCGACCCGTCGTTCGTGAACCTCCAGTCGCTGCGCCACATGTCCGAGGGCCGGCTGATCGCCGACCTGATCGCGGGGGTCGCGATGCTCGACCCGATCCTCGGGGGGATCGACAGGTGACGGAGTACCAGGACGAGGGACGTCCGCAGCCCGACCGCGTGGGCGAGGACGCGCCGATGGGCACCCCGGCGGGCGACCAGGCGGTCCCCGTCGGCGACCCGACCGCGGCGCCGGCGTCCGGCGCGGCCGCCCCGCTGCGAGCCGACCGCGACGACCTGCCGCCCAACGTCACGCGCCCGATGGTGCCCGAGGGCTGGGACCGCGCCGCCGACCTCGAGAAGGACCCGGCGGTCATCCCCGACCCGGCGGAGACGCCGGTGCCCGACGACCTGCGCGCGGAGATCGAGCGCCTGATGGCGCTCTACCCCGACCGCCGTTCGGCGACGATCCCGGCGCTCCACGCCGCCCAGGCCGTGCACGGCTGGTGCTCGCCCGAGGCGCTCACCCAGGTGGCCGTGGTGATGCAGGTCACGCCCGCCTACCTGTCCTCGGTCGCGAGCTTCTACGACATGCTCAACGAGCAGCCGGTCGGCCGCCGCCACGTGTACGTCTGCACCAGCGTGGCGTGCCACCTGGTCAACGCGAAGGCGGTCTACGAGGCGATCGCCGAGGAGGCCGAGCGGACCGGCCTCGAGGACACCGAGGTGCGCCAGTTCGAGTGCCTCGGCGCGTGCGACATGGCGCCGATGGCGTCGGTCGACGGGCGCTTCATCGGGCCGCTCGACCCGAGCGACGCGCCCGAGATAGTCGACTCGATCAGGGAGGGCCGCCAGCCGCTGCCGGGTCGCGGCCTGGAGGACTCGGACTACCGGCTGCCGTGGGGCGGGAGGGCGTAGGGAATGCCGCTCGACGAGCTGCGGGTGCTCAAGAACATCAACGACCCCGACCTGGCGACGATCGGGCGCTACGAGGAGCTCGGCGGCTACCGGGCGATGCGCAAGGCGCTGCTCGAGATGGAGGCCGACGAGGTGCTGCACGAGCTCGAGGAGTCGGGCCTCCGCGGCCGCGGCGGCGCGGGCTTCTCGATGGGCAAGAAGGCGAGCTTCCTGCCCAAGGGCTCGATGGACAAGTACCTCTGCTGCAACGCCGACGAGTCCGAGCCGGGCACGTTCAAGGACCGCCTGCTGATGCAGAAGAACCCGCACCTGCTCATCGAGGGCATGATCATCGCCGCGGTCGCAGCCGGCGCGAACCGGTCGTTCATCTTCATCCGCGGGGAGTACGAGTACCAGGCCCAGATTCTCGAGCGGGCGATCGCCGAGGCGTACGACAAGGGCTACCTCGGCAGCGAGATCCTCGGCTCCGAGCACACGGTCGACATGGTGCTCCACCGCGGCGCCGGCGCGTACATCTGCGGCGAGGAGACGGCGCTCCTCGACTCGCTCGAGGGCAAGCGCGGCAACCCGCGCCTCAAGCCGCCGTTCCCCGCCAACCAGGGCCTGTACCAGGGACCGACGCTGATCAACAACGTCGAGACCCTCTGCAACGCGCCGCTGATCATCCAGAACGGCGCCGAGTGGTTCAAGTCGGTCGGGACCGAGAAGTCGACCGGCACGAAGCTCGTCTCGGTGTCGGGCAACGTCAAGCGCCCGGGCAACTACGAGATCGAGCTCGGGATGGTCGCGGGCGACATCGTCCACGGACTCGCCGGCGGGCCGCCCGACGGCAGGCGCGTGAAGTGCTGGTTCCCCGGCGGGTCGTCAGCGCCGGTGCTGACCGAGGCGGACCTCGAGCTCACCTACGACTTCGAGACGATGGCCGACGCCGGCTCGATGCTCGGCTCGGGCGCGATCATCGTGGTGGACGATTCGGTGCCGATCGTCTCGCTCGCGCTGCGGCTCGCCGAGTTCTACCGCCACGAGTCCTGCGGCAAGTGCACCCCGTGCCGCGAGGGCACCAACTGGACGGTGAAGATGCTCGAGCGGATCGACGCGGGCGAGGCCACGCCGGCCGACCTCGACGTCATGGCGGACGTCCAGACGAACATCATCGGCAACTGCCTGTGCGTGCTCGGCGACTCGATGGCGATGCCCATCGGATCGATGATCGAGAAGTTCCGGCCCGAGTTCGAAGACCACATCGAAGCGGCGCGGAGGCGGAACGGCGGCCTGCCGATGGCGGCCCACGGCGGCCGCGCCGACGTGGCGGTTGGGAGCCCCGCTCCGTAATGCCGCGGCCGGAGCAGAAGTTCGTCAACTTCGAGATCGACGGGCAGGAGGTCTCGGCGCCGGAGGGCTCGATGCTCGTGGACGCCGCCAAGTACGGCGACGTCGAGATACCGGTGTTCTGCTACGAGCCGAAGCTGGGCCAGCCGGTGGGCGCGTGCCGGATGTGCCTCGTGGAGATCGAGGGGATCCCGAAGCTCCAGACCGCGTGCTCGACGCAGGTGAAGCCCGACATGGTCGTCGTCACCACCTCGGACAAGGTCAAGTCAGCCCAGAACGCCGTCGTCGAGTTCCTGCTGGTCAACCACCCGCTCGACTGCCCGGTCTGCGACAAGGGCGGCGAGTGCCCGCTACAGGACATCTCGTTCGGCTGGGGCGCCGGCCGGTCGCGCTACATCGAGCCCAAGCGCCACTTCAAGAAGCCGATCGAGCTCTCGCCGCTGGTCGCCATCGACCGCGAGCGCTGCATCCTCTGCTACCGCTGCGTCCGCTTCTCCCAGGAGGTGGCCGAGGACTACCAGCTCGTCTTCCTGGAGCGTGGCGACCACACCTACGTCGGCACTCACGACGGTCATCCGTACGTGGGGCCGTTCGCGGGCAACATCACCGAGCTCTGCCCGGTCGGCGCGCTCACGAACACCACCTACCGCTTCCGCGCGCGGCCCTGGGACATCGAGGACGCGGGCACCGTCTGCACGCTCTGCCCGAGCCAGTGCAACGTCGACCTGACGATCAGGGACGACAAGAAGGTCCTGCGCGTGAACGCGCGCGACAACGAGGAGGTCGACGACGGCTGGCTCTGCGACAAGGGCCGCTACGGCTTCCAGATCTTCCACGCGCCCGAGCGCGTGACCGAGCCGATGCTGCGCGAGGGCGGCGGGCTGCGGCCCGTCTCGTGGGAGCGCGCGATGGAGGAGGCCGTCAAGGGGCTCGACAAGAGCGGCGAGCGGACCGCGGCGCTCGTGGGCGGGGAGGCCACCAACGAGGAGGGCTTCCTGCTCCAGTTCCTCATGCGCGAGGTGCTCGCCTCGCCGCACATCGACTCGCGCACCAGCGGCACGATCGACGGCGAGCAGGCGCGCACGCTCGCGCGGCCCGACCTGACCGCTCGCGTCTCCGACCTCGACTACGCCGGGGCGATCCTGGTGCTCGGCACGGAGCTGGTGGACGAGGCGCCGATCCTGGACCTGCGTGTGCGCAAGGCGGTGCGCCGCCGCGGCACGCCGCTCATCGTGGCCACGAGCCGGCCCAGCTCGCTCGACGGGAACGCGACGGCGGTCCTCCGCTACGCGCCCGGGGCCGAGGAGGCCGCCGCGGCCGCGCTCGTGGCCGAGCTGACGGGCGCCGAGGCGCCC
>DATENL010000010.1:0-20222 GCA_035275105.1 Thermoleophilaceae bacterium | reverse complement strand
CCTGGTCGAGCACCGCACCCTGCGCGACAGCCACGAGCTGTGGGTCTACGACGACCTGGCCGCTCCGCCCCGGCTCGCCTTCAGCGCGCCCGGCCGCCACCGCTCGGCCCGGCTCGAGTGCGACGCCGACAGCGCGGTGATCGTGGAGCCGCGTGGGGCGAGGCGAACAGCGGTCGAGATCGTGCCGCTGGCGGGCTAGCGATCTCTAGCTAGCCGTGCCGGGCGCCCGCCGCGTCAGCGAGCGGACGGCGGATGTCGCTCGCAGGCGGCGAAGCGGAGCGCGGTGGGTCTGACATCACGTCCGGCCCGGAGCCGATCCCCTGCATGTCCGGGACGAGGGCAGCGTCGACGTCATCGTCGTCGTCGTAGGCCCGCCGAACCGCCTCGTCGAGCAGCTTGAGCTGACGGTCGAGCGGCGGCTGGCGCTCGGGCGCCGCCACCGTGCCCAGGTCCTCGAGCGCGGCGCGCAGCCGGCGCGCGACCTGGGGTGACCCGGCGCCGGCGAGTCGGAGCTCGTCGAAGGCGAGGCGGACGTAGCCCTCCCAGCTCATCACCCGTTCGACGAGCCGCAGGTGGCCTTGGGCGTCGTGATGGCGTCCGGTCGGAAACTCACGCGGGGCGAGCCGGCGAAGGATGTCGTGGATGGCGTTGATCGCCTGCACGGAGGTGCTCGGGTCCTGGAAGGGGCCCGAGTAGATGCTCCGCGTGGCCACGTCGACGAGCTTGCGCACCCCGAACGCGGGCTCGGACCGGTGGGTGCGTTCACGCTCCAGGATCACGCTGAGCGCGACCGCGCTGCGATGCGGCTCCGGAAGGGGGCCCACCACACGGAAGAGCGGGCCGCCGCGGGGTACGAAATCGCCCATCGCCGGGACCAGCTCCAGCACGCAGTCGGCCTTCTCGGCGATGTCCACGAGCATGTCGTGAGGAAGCCTGGTGACGACGCCGTAGTCGGGCGCCACCACCAGGCTCGGGTCGTCCTCGGGCTCGGGCTCGGCTGGGTAGAGGCGGTCCACCTCGTCGCGTGTCGAGTCTGCCACCCGTCCGAGCAGCCCACCGATCCGAATCGACTGTGCGGTGTGGTTCACGTAGAGCACGAGCACGAAGATCGCGCTGAGGATCAGCCCGTAGTCGACGACGACGGCGAGGCCCGGCACCGTTCCGCCGCCGGAGCTCTTGCCGTTCACCTCGCGCAGGACGGTCAACGAGTAGGCGAACGTGCCGATGAACAGCCCGATGGCGAGCTGGCTGCGGCGGTCCTGCAGGATCGCCCGCACGATGCGGGGGGAGAACTGGCCCATCGCAAGCTGCACGGCGACGAGGGTCAGCGAGAGCACGACGCTGGTCAGGGTCACCAGCGCCGTCGAGGCCGCGGTGAGGATCGTCTGCACCGACGCGGCCGAGCCGGTCACCTCCGTGCTCACGAGGTGATAGCCGGAGGACCGATCGATCGCCAAGAGCGCCACGGCCAGCCCGATGCCGGCCAGCACGCAGGTCAGCGGCAGCAGCCACAGCCGTGTCTGGGCCAGGTGGCCCAGCCTGAAGCGCTGAACCCTCCTCACGACGGCCACCCGCGAATTACCACCACAACGGTGCCCTACCCGGCGACGCCTGGGTCAACCCAAGTTTGGCTGGCCGCGGTCACCCGGAGAAGCCACCGACTGGCGCGTCCGGCGGCACACTGCCGATCAGCTTGCTGTTGGCGAACTCGAGCATCCCAAGCTCCGACAGCTCGTGCCCGTAGCCGGAGGACTTGATGCCGCCGAACGGAAGCTCGGGCCGCGAGAGCGTCGGGTGGTTGATCCAGACCATTCCGGTGTCGATCCGGTCGGCCACCCGGCGGGCGCGGTCGAGGTCGCCGTCGACCACCACGCCGCCCAGCCCGTAGCGCGTGTCGTTGGCGAGCTCCACCGCCTCGTCCTCACCGGCGACCCGGTACACCACCGCCACCGGTCCGAACAGCTCCTCCCGGTAGGCCCGCATCTCGGGAGTCACGTCCGTGAGGATCGTCGGCTCGAAGAATGCGCCCGGGCGGTCCGGGCGGCCGCCGCCGATCACCGTCCGCGCCCCCTTCTCGGCCGCGTCGTCGACCTGCTCGGCGAGCTGTTGCGCCTGCCCCTCCGACGAAAGCGGGCCGAAGTTCGTCGCCGGGTCTGCCGGGTCGCCGGGCTCGAGTGCCGCAAAGCGGTCGCGCAGGCCGGAGACGAACGCGTCGAACACCCCGTCCCGCACGATGAAGCGCTTCGACGCCACGCAGCTCTGGCCCGTGTTGCCGAGCCGTCCCTTCGCGGCTGCCTCGACCGTGCGGTCGAGGTCCGAGTCGTCGAGCACGACGAACGGGTCGCTGCCGCCGAGCTCCAGCACCGTGCGCTTGATGCTTCGCCCCGCCACCTCGGCCACCGCCGCGCCGGCGCCCTCACTCCCGGTCAGCGACACCCCGCGCACGAGCGGGTTCTCGATCGCACGCGAGACGTCGTCGGTCGTGGCGAAGAGGTTCGTGTAGACGTCGCCGGGCACGCCTGCGTCGTGTAAGAGCTCCGCGAGGGCAAGCGCCGTCTGCGGGCAGATGCCGGCGTGCTTCAGCAGGATCGTGTTGCCGAGGACGAGGTTCGGCCCGGCCACTCGGACCACCTGGTAGAGGGGGAAGTTCCACGGCTCGATCGCCAGGAGGACGCCGAGCGGCTCCTTCACGAGGACGGCGTCGCCGACCTCCGTCTCGAGCGGCCTCTCCGCCGCGATCCGGGGCCCCTCGTTGGCGTAGTAGCCCAGGATCTCCGACGAGATGTCCACCTCCCGCTCGCTCTCGCCGATCAGCTTCCCCATCTCGAGCGTGACCAGGTGCGCGAACCTGTCCTTGCGCTCGGCAAGCAGCTCCGCCGCCCTGCCCACGATCTGAGCCCGCTCCCCGGTCGGCCGCCGGCGCCAGCGCCCGAACCCGTCGTGGGACGCCTCGACGGCGCGGTCGACCTCGTCGCTGTCGAGCGTCTCGAACTCGCGCACGGTCTCGCCGGTGTACGGGTTCACGGTTACGTAGTGGGGAGCCTTCGTCGCCGTTGCCATGTTCTGTCCCATAGGCCGCGCGGGCTCCCGGTCCAGCGACTTGCCGGTGACCGCCGAGACGGGACGAGGGGGAGGAGGCCGCCTCGAGCGGTCACCAGGACTCAGTGACTAGGCCGCGACTCGAAGCCGTCCACCTTCCGGTCACCTCGTCACTTGACCGGGCCTCACGGCGCACTATGAGAGAGAGCATGAGGATCGCCATGCTCGCCCCGCCATGGATTCCCGTGCCGCCGCCGAGATATGGGGGGATCGAGGCGATGATCGCTCTCCTGTGCGAGGGACTCCTGGCACGAGGACACGACGTGACGCTCTTCGCGGCGCCGGGGTCGCAGTCGGCCGCGGAGCTACGCACCTTGCTCCCCGACGCGCACGACGCCGCGATCGAGAAGGCGCGCTACGAGGCAGACCATGTCGCCCGCGCGTTCGAGCTGATCGACGCCGCGAGGGCGTCGGGTGCGCCCTATGACGTGATCCACGACCACTGCGGCTTCACCGCATTTGCGATGGCGGACCGGATCGACGTGCCGATGGTGCACACGCTGCATGGGCCGTTCACGCCGGATACGTCCGAGTTCTACGAGTGCCATGCGCGCAAGGCTCGGGCGGTCGCGATCAGTAGCTACCAGCGTTCGGCGGCGCCGCCGTCGCTGCGCATAGCCGGTGTGATCCCGAACCCGATCGAGGTCCGCGACTGGCCGTACTGCGAGAAGGGCGACTACGTCCTGTGGCTCGGGCGCATGACGAGAGTCAAGGGGCCGCAGTGCGCGATCGCCGCTGCGCGGGCCGCCGACGTTCCCCTGGTCCTGGCCGGCCCGGTGCAGAGGGGCGAGGAGGAGTTCTTCGCCCGGGAGATCGAGCCGCACGTCGACGCAGACAGCGTGCGATACGTCGGCGAGGTCGGCGGGGAGCGCAAGAAGAACCTGGTGGCGGGTGCGAGCGCGTTGCTGATGCCTATCCGCTGGGCGGAGCCATTCGGCATCGTCATGGTCGAGGCCATGGCCTGCGGGACACCGGTCATCGCGTTCCCCGAGGGAGCGGCGACGGAGATCGTGCGCGACGGCGTGACCGGCTTTCTGGTCGCGGACGAGGACGCCATGGCCGAGGCGGTCAGCGCCGTCGACCAGATCAACCCGGCCGCGTGCCGGAGCCACGCGAGCGGGCGCTACGCGGTCGACGCGGTCGCCGCCGCGTACTCGGCGGTGTACGCGCACGCGCCAGATCGCTACCCGCGGCGCCGCAACCAGTTCGCCCGCGTGGCCGTACCGGCGAGCTAGGACGGCGCGGCCGTGCCCGATGGGGTTGTCAGCGTCTTCGACGGGAGCACGTTCGTGGTGTCGGGCACGCTCGGCGACTTCGATCCCGCGGTGGGCAACGTTCACGGCTTCTTCAGCGATGACACCCGCTATCTCAGCCACTGGCGGTTGACCCTCGACGGTGCGCCACTCGAGGCGCTGTCGGTTGCGCACATCGACTACTTCGCCGCCCAGTTCTTCCTTGTCCCGAGGTCGAGCTCGATCTACGAGCACGCGCGGGTATCCGTGATCCGGAGGCGCCTCGTGCGGAGCACCTGGGTCGAGGAGCTCGTCGTGCTCAACCACCGCGAGGAGCCGCTGGAGCTCGAGCTGCGGGTCGACTTCGACTCCGATTTCGCCGACGTGTTCGAGGTCAAGGACCGCATGGTGCGCGAGCGCGACATACGCGTCGACGCGGGCGGACGCGAGGTGCACCTCAGCTACGAGCACGGCCCCTTCTTGCGCGAAACCCGGGTGACCGCGCCGGCGGGGTGGAGCGTGAGTGGCCGCGGCTTCGCGGCGCGCATGGCGCTGCGCGGGCATGAGGAGCGGCGGATGTCGTTCGACGTCGAGCCGCGCGGCCGCCAGCCCGGGACGCGCCTTCCGCGCCGCACGGCCGCCGGGGAATTCGAAGCAACCCGGGCAGAGATGCGCAGCGACGTCGGGGTTTGGCTGGGCGACGCCCCGGCGATCGAGGCAGACTGGGACGCGCTCAAGGACGTGTACTGGCGGAGTCTCGGCGACCTGGCGGCCCTGCGCTACTACCCCGAGATCGTGGCCGGGGCAAGTCTCCCCGCAGCCGGGCTCCCGTGGTTCATGGCGCTGTTCGGCCGCGACAGCCTGATCACCGCCTACCAGGCGCTGCCCATGCAGCCGGACCTGGCCCGCACCACGCTGCTCGCGCTCGCGGCGCGCCAGGCCGAGGAGGTCGACGACTTCCGCGACGCGGAGCCAGGCAAGATCCTGCACGAGCTGCGCTTCGGTGAGCTCACCGCCTTCGATGAGCGGCCGCACTCGCCCTACTACGGCAGCGCCGACGCGACGCCGCTGTTCCTGATCCTCCTGGACGAGTACGAGCGCTGGACCGGAGACGCGCAACTCGTGCGCGCGCTGGAGGGAAGTGCGCGAGCGGCGCTCGAGTGGATCGACGTCCACGGCGACCTCGATGGAGACGGGTACGTCGAGTACAGGCGGCGCAACCACGAGACGGGGCTCGAGAACCAGTGCTGGAAGGACTCCTGGAACGCGATCCTGTTCGCCGACGGCCGACTCGCAGAAGGCCCGGTCGCGACCTGCGAGATCCAGGGGTACGTCCACGACGCCAAGCGCCGCTGCGCGCGGTTGGCGGCCGAGATCTGGGACGACGACTCACTCGCCGATCGGCTGAGGCGCGAGGCGGCCGAGCTGCGGCAGCGCTTCCACGAGGACTTCTGGGTCGTCGACGGCGGCTACTACGCACTCGCGCTCGACGGTGCGAAGCACAGGGTCGACAGCCTGACCTCGAACATCGGCCATCTGCTCTGGAGCGGAATCGTGGACCCGGGGAAGGACGAGCTGCTCGCCCAGCACCTGCTCGGGAGCCGGCTCTTCTCGGGCTGGGGCGTGCGAACCATGGCCGAGGGCGACGGCGGCTACAGTCCGGTCGAGTACCACAACGGCACGGTCTGGCCGCACGACAACTCGCTGATCGCGTACGGCCTCGCGCGCTACGGACATCATGCCGAGGCGATCGCGATCGCGAGCTGCCAGGTCGAGGCCGCGGTTCACTTCGCGGGCCGCTTGCCGGAGGTGTTCGCCGGCTACCGGCGCGACCTCACCGACTCGCCCGTCGAGTACCCGACAGCCTCGAGCCCGCAGGCATGGGCCGCCGGCGCGCCGCTGCTCATCCTGCGAGCCATCCTCGGGATCGAGCCGGGCGGCCCAGAGGACGTCGAGCGCGTCCTGCCCGACCCGATCGGCCGGGTTGCGCTGCGCGGCCTCGCGCGGCGTCCAAGCGTGCTCGCCTAGTCGCGTCCCAAGACAGGTGAATCGCGCAAGCAATCGGGTATAAGACGCACAGCTTCGACGGCCAGAGGGCGCCGAAGACGTCTCGCTACGGGCACTGGGCCAGATCGCGGCAAGCCGCGTCAGGTACGGACCCGCAGGCATCGAACCTGCTGGAGGGATCCCGTGCCGTATCTGCGCTGCCACCGCTGCGAGCTTGTCTCGTTCACCGCTGCGTATCTGACCACCGTCGACCACTGCTCGCGCTGCGGCGCCGAGCTGCCGCGGCCGTCAGTCGCCCGTCGCGGCGAGGAGGCCCAGCCGTCGCTGTACGCGAACCGTCCGCCTCAGGGCCCCCAGCAACTCTCGGGGCGAGCATGACGGCACCCCTGTCTTCCGAGGGGGCGCCGGCCAAGCACCGAGGGTGTACCGTCCATACGTGCCGCCGATTGGCAACTCGGGCGCACGCCGCCGGGTGGCTCGGCGAGCGCGGCCCGTGCAGGGCGACCGTCCCGCCTCAACCGTCGGCGATCGGCGTGGTCATGACCGCCTGATCCAGCACGAACACCTCAACGGCGAGGTCCGGCTCGCACTGAGCGTCACCCATGACTGCGCTAACCCTGCACCGGGTCAGCTCGCCGACAGCGAGCGCGAGCTCGTCGCGCATCGCAACATGCAACTCGCGGCGCAGTGCCACCACCTCGTCGCAGCGGCCGGTCGCCACCAGGCTTTTCTCGGCCTGCGTCAGGACCTGCTCGAGGACCACCGCGACGACGTTGCCGCGGAATATCGCTCTGGCCTTGGTAGGTCCTCGCCCGCAGGTCCCGTGGTAGATCCGGACGACGGCACGCGCGATTCTCGCGTTCAGTTCACCGCCCAGGCCATGCTCGGCCTCGCGCTCGTCTGCGACGACCAGCCCGCGGCCACGGCCGTTCTGGAGCCCTGCCTCCATGGACGCGAATGTTGGCGCGCTGCAGGCGGATCGTCATGAGCAATCCGACTCATCTTTCCGATGACGATTTGCCGAGCATCATCACGGACGCCGTCATCGAGGCGCTCCGGCAAGCTGGGCCGGCGCTAGCGATCGTCGACGGCTCAGGCGCGCTGGTCCACCAGGACGGCCGCATGCGCCGGCTCTCCCGCCTCGGAAACGGGAGCCGGATGCCCGAGGAGCTGCTCGCCCGGCTCCTCGAAGACGGGGAGGCGACCACGGACGCGAAGTTCGCGGTCGCTCGGCCTGACGCGCGCTCCGACCAGCTGCGCTGGAGCTCGTGGCCGGTCCGCGACGGCGAGGGAGGCATCGTCGGGGCCGCGATGATCGCCGTTCAGCTCGCCGCCCAGACGGATGCCGGCGTTCGCCTGGCCTACTTCGACGAGCTGCTCAAGGGAAGCGACGACGCCATCGTCGGCACCGACGCCGATTTCCGCGTGACGATCTGGAGCGCGGGCGCGGAGAAGCTGTACGGCTACACCGCCGACGAAGCGCGGGGCCGCATGGCACGCGAGCTGGCGAGCTACGGCGGCGACCCTTCGCGAACGAGGCTCGAGGCTGAGCTCAGCGAGAGGGGCAGGACCCGCACTGAGCTGACCGCGATGCGTCCGGACGGACAGGCGGTCGAGGTCGAGATGACGATCGTCGCGGTAAGCGACGACGGCGGTGAGGTGGTCGGCTACCTGGGCATCCACCGCGACGTATCGGCCCACAAGCGCGCCGAGGCGGAGCGCGAGGCGGCAGCGCGCCAGCAGGGCGTAGTGGCCACGCTGGGGCTGAAGGCACTGACCGGCGAGTTCGCGATCGAGTCGCTCCTCGAGGAGGCCGTCGAGCTCGTCGCGCGCACGCTCGATGTCAAGTACGTGAGTGTCGGTGAGCTCGTCGACGACAACGAGGTCGTGCGGCGAGCCGGGACGGGCTGGCCGCACGAGACGATCGGCACGACGTCCTCGCCCGCCGCCCGGGAGAGCTTCGCCGGGTACACCCTGATCGCCGCCGAGCCCGTCGTCTCCGACGACGTCGGGAGCGACCCGCGCTTCACCCCGCCGCCGATGCTCGACACGTCTAGGCGAACGAGCGGCGCCGGCGTCGTCATACACGGACGCGACGAGCCCTTCGGCCTCCTCAAGGTGTTCTCGGAGGACGCGCTCCCCTTCACTCGTGAAGCTCTCAGCTTCCTGGAGAGCGTGGCGAGCGTCCTCGGGTTTGCGATCCAGCGGTCGCGGAGCGAGCATCGAGTCGAGGAGGTGCGCCAAGCCGAGCGCCAGCGGCTCGCGCGCGCCCTGCACGACGAGGCGCTCGGCGAGCTGGCCGTGGCCGCGAGCCGCGCGCGGGGCAATCCCTCCGTCGAGTCCGCCCTCGCTGCGGTCACCCGGCGCCTGCGGGCGGCCATCTACGACCTGCGCCTGGATGACGAGGAGCACCGGCCGCTGCGCGACCTGGTGGCGACGCTGGTCGAGGTCCACCGCGACCTGGCCGACGACGCCGAGATCGTGCTCGAGATCGAGGACAGCGCTCCGACGAGCTCGCTGGGCGCCGACGGCATCGAGATCGTCCACATCCTCGGCGAGGCGCTGACGAACGCGCGCCTGCACGGCGGCGCGCAGAGCGTGCACGTGCGCGTCTGGGGGTCCGCGGGAACGGTCTTTGCAGAGGTGAGCGACGACGGCAGCGGGACGGCCGCAGCGCCGGCGGCCGGCGGAGGCCGGGCCACGGGCATCATCGCAATGGGTGAGCGGGCCAGGCTCATCGACGCCGAGCTCCAGATCCGAAGCGTGCCTGGGGAGGGGACTTCGGTGTGCCTGGAGGTGCCCCTTGTCGACGTGGCCAAGGAGCGCGACGGCGAGACGCGGGTCCTTCTCGTCGAGGACCACGTCGCCGTGCGGGAGGCGATGGCGCACGCCATGTCGGAGGAGCCCGGCGTCGTCGTGGCCGGCCAGGCGGGCTCGCTGGAGGAGGCGCGACGGATGCTCCGCGACGTCGACGTTGCGGTTCTCGACCTAGGACTCCCCGATGGGTTCGGGGCGGATCTGATCGCGGACCTGCGCTCTGCCAACCCGCGCTGCCAGGCGCTCGTCCTGAGCGCCGCACTCGATCACGGGGCGATCGCCCAGGCCGTTGACCGCGGTGCGGCCGGCGTGCTCGAGAAGACCGCGCCTCTGCAGGAGGTCGTCGCCGCAGTGAAGAAGCTGCGAGCGGGCCAGACGCTCTTGCCGCCGAGCGAGGTCAGGGAGCTGTTGAAGTTCGCTCGAGAGGAGCAGGAGCGCGAGCGTCTCGCGCGGTTGGGCGCCGATGCTCTGACCTCGCGCGAGCGCGAGGTCCTCCAGCTGCTCGCAAACGGTCTGAACACGCAGCAGATCTCGGAACGGCTGCACATCAGCACGCGGACGCACAGGAACCACGTCGCCGGCATCCTCCGGAAGCTCGGCGTCCACTCGCAGTTGCAGGCGGTTCTCCTCGCGCTGCGTCTCGACCTCGTCGAACTCGACCGCTAGCACCCGACGAGGTCGGAGACCGCGCCCGTGAGGCGATCAGGGCCGAGGTCGAGCGGCAGATCGCCGCTCGGCCTCAGCGTCCTGCACGAGCCGAGTGAGCCGCCGGTAGGCGCCGGCTGCCTGCTCTTCGCGGTCGAGCGCCGACCCGTACTCCGCGAAGGCGGACGTGCGGCTCGCCAGCGGCGCGCAGGCCCAACGGCGATACGCGCTGGCGACGGACGAGCAGGCCTCCCGCCATGCCACGTAGCCGCGGAGAAAGTCGTCGACGAGCTGCTCTCCCGGCGGAGGATGGGCGATGCGGTGCCGCAGCTTCTTGACGCGTGGCCGACGCATGCTCATGACCGCGCGAGCGGTCAGTGGTGGAAGGCTCCCCGCTTGGCCTCCCCGCGGCCCCGCCCGGCCTCGAGGTCGTCGATCGCTTCGTGGAGGTGCTCGACGAGCCGCTCGGCCAGGTCGCGCCCGAAGCCGTTTCGCACCACGATGCGCAGCACCTCCATGTCGTCGAGCCCCTCGGCGAAGTTGTAGGCGGGCACCTGCCAGCCGTGGACGCGCAGTCGGTAGGAGACGTCGTGCACGGAGTACTCATCGACGTCGTCGCGCAGCTTGAACGCGAACGCGGGCACTCCGCTCCCGCCGTCGGAGACGAGCTCGAACTGCGCGATGTCGTCGATCTGGGCGGAAAGCCACTCCGCGTTGTCACGGCACACCTGCTGCACGCGCGAGTAGCCCTCGCGCCCGAGCCGCAGGAAGTTGAAGTACTGCGCGACGACCTCCCCGCCGGGCCGCGAGAAGTTGAGCGTGAACGTCGGCAGGTCGCCCCCCAGGTAGTCGACGTCGAAGACGAGCTCGTCGGGCACGGCCCCCTCGTCGCGCCAGATGACCCAGCCGACGCCTGGGTAGACGTGGCCCCACTTGTGCCCGGACGTGTTGATCGACTGCACGCGTGGGATGCGGAAGTCCCACTCGAGGCCCGGGTCGAGGAAGGGCGCGATGAAGCCGCCTGTGGCCGCGTCGACGTGGAGCGGGATGTCCCAACCGGACTCGACCTCCAGGCGGTCGAGCGCACCCGCGATCTCCTCGACCGGCTCGTATGACCCGTCGAACGTCGAGCCGAGGATCGTGACCACGCCGATCGTGTTCTCGTCACACAGGTCAACAGCGGTGTCGGCGGTCAGATGCGTCCTACCTGGAGCGAGCTTGGCCTTGCGTGGCTCGACGTCCCAGTAGCGGCAGAACTTCTCCCAGACCACCTGGACGTTCGCGCCCATGACCAGGTTCGGCCGCGCGCGGTCGTCCCCGCGCCGGTTGCGCCAGCGGAACTTGAACGCGAGCCCCGCGAGCATGCACGCCTCGCTCGAGCCGACGGTCGAGCAACCCTGGGGGCGGGTGTCGTCCGGGGCGCTCCACAGGTCGGCCAGGATGTTGACGCAGCGCGACTCGAGCTCGGCCGTCACCGCGTACTGGTCCTTGTCGATCAGGTTCTTGTCCATGCACTCGTCGAGGAGCTTCTCGGCCTCGGGCTCCATCCACGTGGTCACGAATGTGGCCAGGTTGAGCCGCGCGTTCGTGTCCAGCAGCAGCTCGTCGTGGACGATCTGGTACGCGGCCTGCGGCCGCATATCACGGTCGGGGAGCCGGTAGCGCGGCAGGTGAGCCGTGGCCGCGTCGCCGCTGTACTCGGGCCGCACGCTCATAAGCGCGCCGCCCCGCCCGTCGCTGACGAAATCGTGTAGCGGCATCTCCGATCAGCCCCTTCGCGTACGGGTCATGCCGGAGCGAGCAGACTCGTCGTAGCGCATCGACGCTTGAGCTAGGCCTTGCGAAGAGCGCGTCAAGGACGGCATGGCGAGCGCTTGAGATCGGGCTCCGGCGGCCTATCGGCAATCGAGCATGACGGACACGACGTTCGCAATCCCCGAGGTCGGCCTGCAGTTGCTCCAGGCCGACCTCCAGCGCGCCGGCGACCGCATGCGCGACGAGAAGTTCTGCAGGGAGCTGTACCGGGCGCTTGCCGACAACCGGTGGACGAAGGAAGGCGAGTCGGTCGCGCTGTCGTGGAAGCGCGCGGAGGAGCTGATCAACGCCGTGCGCCGCGGCCTCGGCGAGGAGCCCATGACGCTCGCGCAGACAGGCGGCGAGGGCACAGTCGACAGCACGATCCGGAAGGTGTTCGAGCCCTGGGGCTGGACAATCGAGCCGCTCGACACGTCCGAGCAAGCGGACGATCACCTCGCGTCGCCCGAGGACCCGCCCCCGGCTTCGCGCTAGGTCAACGCGCGTGGAGGATTCGCAAATGGACGTCGTGATCGCAGGCGCGCACGGAAAGGTCGCGCGCCGGCTGGCAACGCTTCTGCTCGCCCGCGGCGACCGCGTCCGAGGCCTGATCCGGAATCCCGACCACGCCGGCGATCTGCGTTCCGACGGAAGCGAGCCGATCGTGTGCGACCTCGAGTCGGCATCGGAGGAGGAGATCGCGGCGGCGATTGCCGGCGCCGACGTGGCGGTGTTCGCCGCCGGAGCGGGCTCCGGCAGCGGCCCCGAACGCAAGCTCACGATCGACCGCGACGGCGCGATCAAGCTGCTCCGGGCGTGCGTCGCTGCCGACGTCGAGCGCTACGTGATGATCAGCTCGATCGGCGCGGAGGACCCACCCGGCGGTGACGACACGTTCAGCGTCTACCTGCGCGCCAAGGCCGAGGCGGATGCCGCTCTCCAGGCAAGCGACCGCGCGTGGACGATCGTCAGGCCGGCGTTCCTGAAGGACGAGCCTGGCAGCGGACAGGTACGGATAGCCGCTGAACCGCTGGAGGGTGAGGTGCCGCGCGACGACGTGGCGGCGGTGCTCGCAGCGCTCATCCACGAGCCGCGCGCCGTGCAGGTGCTCCTGTACGTCAGCGCGGGCGACGCCACGATCGAGCAGGCGCTCGAGCACGCCCTGGGGCGGTGAGCTGATGCGCGGCACCGAGCTGGCGCGCCTCAGCGGGCATAGGCCGCCTCCCTGACCGCCTCGTCGCTCTCGAGCGCGCCACCGAGCACACCGCCCACCGTCGCGAGTGAGCTGACGAGCCACGCGAGGCGCAGGTAATCGTCAAGCGAGGAGTGGGAAGCCACAGCCTGCTCGAGCAGCGTGGGATCGATCAGGGCTCCGGCGGCGGCGAGACAGGCCACGAAGAGAACTCCGTAGAGCGCGACCATCCCGATCGCGAGGGTCACGAGCGTCGTGATGTTGAAGAGCATCACCTGTTCGCGCGTACGGCGGTCGCGGCTGCGCTCCCACAGCCCGTGCACCACGATCGGCGCGGCTACGGCGAGGGAGAGCACCCCCAGGGTCATCGCGGCGAGCCGCGGCGCATCGAGGTGCGCGGCGATCTGCCAGACGTCGGAGCTCACCAGCGCGACGGCGGCGGCGGCCAGCGCGCCGACGAGCGCGCGCGAAAGGCCGGCGACGAGGCGCCAGGGCCGGTTGGCGCGGATCATGCCCAGCAGGAGCCGCGCGTTTCCGCTGATGACGCGCGCGAGGAACGAGACGGTGTCGTCGGCCGGGTCGCGGGCGTCGGATGCGAGCTCCACCAGACGACGGCTGACCGCAGCGCCACGCCGGTTGGCCTCGTGCCGGCGCTGAGGCTCGCCGAGGATGGCGCCGACGGCGGCGCCCGCGTTGTCGCGCAGTCTGCCGGCCACCTTGATCGCGCCGACCGCGGGCAGCGAGACGAGCGCCACCGAGTGCGACGGGCTGGCGTGCGTGACAAGCGTCCGGCGCCCCAGCCGCAGCGGCAGCTCGGTGATGCACACGGCGAGGTCCCAGTTCTCTCCGAGCAGGCGTGTACGCAGCGCATCGACGAGATCGGGAAGCCGCGCGGGCGGCTCAACCGGGCGCTCCAGCACGTACGGCAACTCCCAGCGCACCGCCGGATAGCGATCGCGCAGCAGCTCGCCAAGCTCGCTCGCGAGCCCGCCGGCAGCATCCTCTTGGAGCATCGGTGTGACCACCAAGCCGAGTGTCAACGGCTCGCCGTCGCTGGACGTTGAGCTCAACCGGGGGCTCCGACAGCCTCCCGCGGCTCGGCCTCGTCCGCCTCGGCTTCTCCGTGCCAGCTCACCGTCAGCTCGCCGTCGCGCACGTCGACCTGGATGGTCGTGCCCTCCTCGATCCCACCCGCGAGCAGCGCCCGCCCGATTCGCGTCTCCAGCTCGTGCGAGATGAAGCGCTTCAGCGGTCGCGCGCCGTACACGGGGTCGTAGCCCTCCTCGGCGATGAACACGCGCGCGGCCTCCGTCAGCTCGAGCGACATCCGCCTGCCTGCCAGCCGCCGCCGCAGGTCCTCGACCTGGAGGTCGACGATCCTCTCTATCTCCTCGAGCGTGAGCGGCTTGAAGAGCACGATGTCGTCCACACGGTTGAGGAACTCGGGCCTGAAGTGGCCGCGCAGGTCAGCCATCACGCGGTCGCGCGCGTCCTCCGCGATCTCGCCCGTCGAGGTGAGTCCGTCGAGCAGGTGCAGCGAGCCGATGTTCGACGTCATCACGATCACGGTGTTGCGGAAGTTGACCGTGCGGCCGCGCGAGTCGGTCAGGCGGCCGTCGTCGAGGATCTGGAGCAGCGTGTTGAACACGTCCGCGTGCGCCTTCTCGATCTCGTCGAAGAGCACGACCGCGTAGGGCCGCCGCCGCACCGCCTCCGTCAGCTGCCCGCCCTCGTCGAACCCGACGTATCCGGGAGGCGCCCCGACCAGCCGCGACACGGTGTGGCGCTCCTGGTACTCCGACATGTCGAGCCGGATCATGTTCTCCTCGGAGTCGAAGAGCGACTCGGCCAGGGCTCGCGCGAGCTCCGTCTTGCCCACGCCGGTCGGTCCCAGGAAGATGAACGAGCCGATCGGCCGCTTCGGATCCTTGATGCCCGCCCGAGCGCGGATCACAGCGTCTGCCACGAGCTGCACCGCCTCGTCCTGGCCGATCACCCGCTCGTGGAGCACCTCGTCCAGGCGCAGCAGCTTCTCGCGCTCGCCCTCGACGAGTCGAGCCACCGGAATTCCGGTCCAGCGCGCCACCACCTCGGCGATCTCGTCCTCCGTGACCTCCTCGCGCAGGAGCCTGGTGCCCCCCTGCTTGCTCGCGAGCCGCTCCTCCTCGCCCGCCAGCCGCCGCTCGAGCTCCGGAAGCCGGCCGTGCCTCAGCTCCGCGGCGGTATTGAGGTCATAACGGCGCTCGGCATCCTCGATCTCGCGGCGCACCTGCTCGAGCTCCTCTCGCAGAGCCTGCAGGGAGCGGATCGCCTGGCGCTCAGCCTCCCACTGCGCGGTCATCGCGTCGGCCTCGGCGCGCAGGTCCGCCAGCTCCTTTCGGATCGCCTCGAGCCGGGACTTGCTCCCCGCGTCGTCCTCCTTCTCGAGCGCGGCCTCCTCGATCTCGAGGCGCATCACACGTCGCGTGATCTCGTCGAGCTCCTGCGGCATTGAGTCGATCTCCGTACGGATCACGGCACACGCCTCGTCGACCAGGTCGATCGCCTTGTCGGGCAGGAAGCGATCGCTGATGTAGCGGTCCGACAGCGTTGCCGCCGCGACCACCGCCGCGTCCTGGATCCGCACGCCGTGGTGCACCTCGAGCCGCTCGCGGATGCCTCGCAGGATCGAGATCGTGTCCTCGACGCTCGGCTCCTCGACCATCAGCGGCTGGAAGCGCCGCTCGAGCGCGGCGTCCTTCTCGATGTGCTTGCGGTACTCGTCGACGGTCGTCGCGCCGATGCAGTGCAGCTCGCCGCGCGCGAGCATCGGCTTAAGCATGTTCGCGGCATCCATCGAGCCCTCGGCGGCGCCGGCGCCGACGACGGTGTGGAGCTCGTCGATGAACAGCAGGATCTGCCCCTCCGCCGCCTTGATCTCCTTGAGCACCGCCTGGAGCCGCTCCTCGAACTCCCCGCGGTACTTGGCGCCCGCCATCAGCAGGCCGAGGTCGAGCGAGAAGACGGTCTTGTCGCGCAGCCCCTCGGGCACGTCGCGGCGCACGATCCGCTGCGCGAGCCCCTCGACGATCGCCGTCTTCCCGACGCCCGGGTCGCCCACGAGCACCGGGTTGTTCTTGGTCTTGCGCGAGAGGATCTGGATCACCCGGCGGATCTCGGCGTCGCGGCCGATCACGGGGTCGAGCTTGCCGCTGCGCGCCTCCGCCACGAGATCGCGGCCGTACTTCTCGAGCGCCTCGTATGCGACCTCGGGATTCGCGCTCGTCACCCGCTGCGAGCCGCGCACCTCGGTCAGGACCTGGAGGAAGCGGTCGCTCGTCACGCCGTGGTCCTTGAGGATGCGCCCGGCAGCGGTGCTCGAGCCGGTGTCGATCATCGCGAGCAGCAGATGCTCGACCGACACGTAGTCGTCCTTCAGGCGGTCGGCGTGCTTCTCGGCGGCGTCGAGCAGCGTGCCGAGGGCGCGTGTCATATGCGCCTCCCCGCTGGCGCCCGACCCGCTCACGCGCGGCCGGCTCTCGAGGCTGCGCTCGAGCTCGGCCTTGATCGCGTCGACGTCGGCGTCGAGTCGCCCGAGCAGGCGCGGGATCAGGCCGTCCGGCTGCTCGAGCAGCGCCGCGAGCAGGTGCTCCACGTCGATCTCGGTGTGCCCGTAGCGGAGCGCCCTCGTCTGCGCCGCGTGCAGCGCCTCGGCGGTCTTCTCCGTCAGCTTGTTCGGGTCCATCAGCTCACCCCTCGCGGTTGTAGCGGCGCACCTGCGCCTCGAGATCGTCGATCCGGCGGAGCAGCTCGCAGGCGAACACGGCGCCCGACCAGCCCAGGCCGAGGTCCCGGCGCAGGCGCGCTGCCCGTGCGAGCTGGGACGCGGCGTCGACCGCGAACGGCGGGCCGTCGAGCAGACCGAGGCGGATCAGGCGCTCGCAGACCTCCGGATGGAGGCCGGCGTCGTTCGCGAGAACCTCGATGTCGACCACCGTCAGGGTCGTGACCGTCACCGGCGCTCCTTCCGGGGATCGAAGCCGGACACCTCGGCGAGCCGCTCGTACGCCTTGCGCTCGTCCTTCGAGAGCTTCTTCGGCACGTGGATCGTCACCGTCGCGTACAGGTCGCCGCCGGGCATGCCTTCGCCGCGTAGCCGCAGCTTGCGGCCGCTCGAGGAGCCCGGCGGGACCTTCACGCTGATGCTCGCGCCGTCCAGCGTCCTCACCGGCACGGTGGCTCCCAGCGCCGCCTCCGAGGGCGTCACGGGGAGATCGGTGTAGAGGTCGCGCCCGTCCACCCGGAAGCGCGGATGCGGCCTGACCCGCACGCGCAGCAGCAGGTCCCCGTCCGGGCCCCCGCCCATGCCCGGGGCGCCCTCGCCCGCGAGCCGGATCCGCTGGCCGTCGCTCACCCCGGGCGGGATGCTCACGTCGTAGTCGCGGCCGTCGCCGAGCGTGATCTTCTTCCGCCCGCCGCGCGCGGCCTCCTCCAGCGACAGCTCGAGCAGCGCCTCCTGGTCGCCGCCGCGGCGGGAGAACCCGCGCCCGCCGCCCCGGCCGAAGAAGTCGCCGAAGATGTCGCCGAAGTCGTCGAAGTCCACCGTCCGGGTGCCACCGCCGTTGCCGAAGCCGCCGCCCGGCGGCGGCGACGGCCGGTCGTACTGCGCGCGCTTCTCGTCGTCGCGCAGCACCTCGTAGGCCTCGGACACCTCCTTGAAGCGATCCTCGGCGCCCGGCGACTTGTTCACGTCGGGGTGGTACTCGCGAGCGAGCTTCCTGTAGGCCTTCCGGATGTCCTCGGCCGAAGCGTCGCGCGGGACGCCCAGGGTCTCGTAGTAGTCCGGGTGGCCGACCGCCATCAGCCCGCGCGGGAGACGACGACCTGGGCCGGCCGCAGGACGCGGTCACCCAGCGCGTAGCCGGAACGGGCCACATCCGTGATCGTCCGATCCGGCGCCTCCGCGTCCTCGCGCACGGACACCGCCTCGTGCCGTTCGGGGTCGAACTGCTCGCCCGGCTCACCTGTGCGCGTCACTCCCTGGCGCGCGAGGATCGACTCCATCTGCTCGAGCACCGCCCGCAGGCCCGGGGCGGCGGGGCCCTCGGGGTCCATCCGCAGGGCACGGTCGAGGCTGTCCAGCGCTTCGAGCCAGTCCCGCAGCATCGACTCGCGGCTCTCGAGCACCCGCCTGTCGATCTCCTTGGCCGATCGCTTGCGGTAGTTGTCGAGATCCGCCAGCGCCCGCTTCAGCCGGTCCTCGAGGGCCGCGATCTCGGGCGGCTCTTCGACGACCGGTTGCCCGCCCTCGGTCTCAGTCTCGGCTGAACTCTGCATCGACGACCTCCTCGTCGTCAGCGGCTTCCGTCTCGTCGCCGAAGCCGTTGCCGGAAGGCGCCGCCTGCTGCGCCGCGGCCGGCAGGCTCTGGAGAACCTGCTGCAGGTCGCTTGCGAGCGGCCGGACCTGATCGAGCGAGGCCTCGTTCTGCACCGCCTCGCGGGCACGCTGGATCAGGTCGTCCGCGCGGGCCTTCTCGTTCACCGGCAGCCGGTCCTGGAGCTCCTGCACGAGTTGCTCGGCACGGTACGCGAGCGAGTCGAGCTCGTTGCGGGCGTCGATCTCCTCGCGCCTGCGGCGGTCCTCCGCGGCATGCTCCTCGGCTTCGCGCAGCATCCGCTCGACCTCGGACTGGTCGAGGTTCGTCGTCTCGGAGATCGTGACGGCCTGCTCGACGCCCGTGTCCTTGTCGCGGGCCGACACGTTGAGGATGCCGTTCGCGTCCACGTCGAAGGTCACCTCGACCTGCGGGACCCCGCGCGGGGCCGGCTTGATCCCCTCGAGCCTGAAGCGGGCGAGCTGCCGGTTGTCTCTCGCCATCTCGCGCTCGCCCTGCAGCACCACCACGTCGACGGCCGTCTGGTTGTCCTCGGCAGTCGAGAACACCTCCGTACGGCGGGCCGGGATCGTGGTGTTGCGCTCGATCACCTTGGTCATCACGCCGCCCATCGTCTCGAGGCCGAGCGACAGCGGGATCACGTCTAGTAGCACGACGTCCTCGACCTCGCCCTTGAGCACGCCCGCCTGGATGGCGGCGCCGAGCGCGACGACCTCGTCGGGGTTGACCGACATGTTGGGCTCCTTGCCCTTGGTCAGGCGCTTCACGAGCTCCTGGACCGCCGGGATGCGGGTCGAGCCGCCCACGAGGATCACCTCGTCGATGTCGTCCGCCGTCAGCTTGGCGTCGGCGAGTGCCTGCTCGACCGGTCCGCGCGTGCGCTCGACCAGGTCCGCCACGAGCTGCTCGAACGTCGCGCGCGTGATCGACACGTTGAGGTGCTTGGGGCCGTTCGCGTCAGCGGTGATGAACGGGAGGTTCACCGTCGCGGTGGTGGCGCTCGACAGCTCGACCTTCGCCCGCTCGGCTCCCTCGTACAGCCGCTGCAATGCCTGCGGGTCGTTCCGCAGGTCGATGCCCTGCTCCTTCTTGAACTCTTCCGCCAGGTGGTCGACGATCCGCTTGTCGAAGTCGTCGCCGCCGAGGTGCCCGTCCCCGCTCGTGGAGCGCACCTCCACGACGCCGTCGCCAACGTCGAGGATCGAGACGTCGAAGGTGCCGCCGCCGAGGTCGAACACGAGGACCGTCTCCGAGCCCTTCTTGTCGATGCCGTAGGCGAGCGCCGCGGCGGTCGGCTCGTTGATGATCCGCAGGACGTCGAGGCCGGCGATCCTGCCGGCGTCCTTCGTCGCCTGGCGCTGGGCGTCGTTGAAGTAGGCCGGGACCGTGATGACGGCCTCGTTGACCTTCTCGCCCAGGCCCTTGGCGCCGTCCTCGGCGAGCTTGCGCAGGATGATCGCCGAGATCTCCTCGGGCGAGTACTGCTTGCCGCGAACCTCGATGCGGACGGCGTCGTTGGGTCCCTTGACGACCTTGTAGGAGACCATCTTGGCCTCCTCCTCGACCTCCTGCCACTTGCGTCCGATGAACCGCTTGATCGAGTAGATCGTGTTCTCGGGGTTGAGGATCATCTGGCGCTTGGCGACCTGGCCGACCAGCCGCTGCCCGTCCTCGGTGAACGCGACAACCGACGGCGTCGTGCGCTGGCCCTCGGCGTTGGGGATCACCTCCGCCTGGCCGCCCTCCATCGTTGCTCCCACGACCGAGTTGGTCGTGCCGAGATCGATTCCAACCGCCTTGGCCATTGCCGCTCCTCCTCAGTCGCGAGTGAAGGTGGTGATGGGCGCGTCAGGCTCCCGTGGCCCGCACGCCCGCAGAGATGGCAGATAGGGCACACCGCGGAGTCGTCAAGGTCGACGTGTCGGCGACTTAGCGGCGCGACGGCCGGCGCCGGCGCTCAGCGCACCGCGATCGCCGGTCGCGCGTGCACGATGCCGCCCACGTGCTCCTCGCGCCCGGCCCGCACGATGTCGCCGAGCAGCCGGCTCCAGCCGAGCTCCT
>DATENL010000009.1:0-25427 GCA_035275105.1 Thermoleophilaceae bacterium | reverse complement strand
GCGCCCCCCGGGGGTCCTGCGCCTGCACCGCCAGGAGGCGCTCCGCGACCGCGACGGGATCGCGGGCCGGGGCCCCCGTCAGGAGCTGCGCCCGCAGGCGCGCCGCTACTCGATCAGGCCCCGACGCAGCGCCTCGGCCACGGCGGACGCGCGATCGCGCGCGCCGAGCTTGCCGTAGATGTTCTTGAGGTGCGTCTTCACGGTCCCGGCGCTGACGAACAGGAGCTCGCCGATCTCGGGCGCCGACCGGCCCTCCGCCACGAGCTGGAGCACCTGCAGCTCACGCGGAGAGAGTCCCACCCGCGCGCGCCGCGCCCACAGCTCGCCCTCGAGCCCCGCCCGCCCGGCGATCTCGCGGAGCGCGATCAGGTGCTCGCCGTCGCCGAAGTCCCAGCAGGCCCGGTACTCGACCATCGCCCGCGTGCCGTCCGCGCGCCGGATCTCGTAGTGGCCCCACTGGGCCCTGTCGCTCTCGAACTTCGACCACAGGTCGCTGAGGATGCCCGCGTGCTCCGAGGGGCTGAAGTCGTCGAGCCGGCTCTGGAGCAGCTGCTCGACCGGCATGCGGTACACGCGCGAGGCCGACCGGTTGACGCGCACGATCCGCCGCTGGTCGTCGACCACCACGATCGCGTCGAGGACGGTCTGCGAGATGAGCCGGACCCGGTCGGGGTCCGACCCCGCGCCGTTCTGCCCGACCCGCATCGGCGCGACGCGTGGTCCCGTGGGACGCGTGCGCTGGAGCAACTCGGGGGACGAGCGGGCCACGGGGTGCGTGGACCGGACGCGAGCGCGGGCGGCACTCTTCGATTCGCGGGGGTACGTCGCCAAACCGGACACCAAACGTAGCAGTGGGAGGGCGCCGAACGTGCCGGGGAACTCCGCCCGGCGGCCTGTGGTTTACGCGCCACCGCGGCGCCGGCCCACCATCGGACAGATGTCCGCCCCACGGGCCGATTGCTCGCGCGCGAGGGGCACGGGCCCGATCCCTTTTGCGGGGCCCTCCAATGCGCCGACGCTTCGTCATCCCGTTTTCGCTCGTGCTCGCGCTCGCCGCCGCGCCGCCCGCCGGCGCGGCCGAGCTCGGCAGCCGGCTCCTGCGCGAGGGCAGCCACGGGCCCGACGTCCGTCAGCTCCAGCGGGCGCTGCGCCAGCTCGGCTTCGGGCTCCACGTGGACGGCGACTACGGCCCGAAGACCGTGCGCACGATCCGCCGCTACGAGCGCCGCGAGCACATGAAGGTCGACGGGATCGTCGGCGCCCGCGAGGCCCGCAAGATCCTCCGCCAGGCAGCCGCCGCCCACGGACCCTCGACCGGCGGGACGGCTCCTCCTCCCCCCGGGTCGGACCCCCCCGATGAGCCCCAGGATCCCCCGACGCCGCCCCCGGCGACCGCCGGGCACGTCTTCCCGGTCGTCGGCTCGTTCGGGTTCGGCAGCGACGGGTCGCGCTTCGGCGCACCGCGCGGCGACCACACCCACCAGGGGCAGGACGTGGCCGCCGCCGAGGGCACGCCGATCGTCTCGGTCTCGGCGGGGACGGTGTACTGGCGCGCCTACCAGGCGGGCGGCGCCGGCAACTACGTCGTGATCCGCGCAGGAGACGGCTACGACTACGTCTACATGCACATGCGCGAGGGCTCGACCGTGAAGCCCGGCGAGAAGGTGACGGCCGGCGACCTCGTCGGGCACGTCGGCACCACCGGCAGCTCGGACGGCCCGCACCTCCACTTCGAGGTCTGGGACGGCCCCTGGCAGGCCGGCGGGCACCCGATCGACCCGCTCCCGCTGCTCCGCAGCTGGATCTAGGCGCCTACCGCACGCGCACGTCGCGCGACTGGCGCAGCGGCTTCCCGCCCGCCCCGAGCGCCCGCACCGCCACGATCTCCGGGCGGCGGCCGAGCTTCAGCTCGGTCTCGAACCCAGTCCTGCGCCGCACCGCCACGCGGTGCAGCCGGCCCACGCCGGGGCCGCCGAGAAGCTCCCAGGCGCGAACCTCGGTCGACCCGTTCCAGCTCGCGTAGGCGCGCAGCCCGTCGCGCCCGTGGTGGCGTACCTCGATCGCCGGCCGGCGCCGCGGGGTCCCGCGCCAGGGCATCAGGTAGGCCCGGTAGGAGTTCGTCCCGCTCGGCCGGAACCGCGCGTCGAAGATCAGCCGGCCGTGGAAGTCGAACTCGGAGAAGAACGGACTCTCGCCGCCCCAGCCGACGAAGAGGTTGCGGCCGGGTAGGAACTGCGCGCTCCCCTGGCTGTCCGAGTGGACCCCGCGCGGGTGCTCGTACTCCCGGATCAGGCGGGCGCGGCGCGCGCGGTGGTCGAGCCCGATCAGCACGGCGCGGCTCTCGCGGTCGGTGTCGGGCGGCGCCTGGTTGTCGTAGATGCTGATCGCGCCGTTCGGTCCGAAGCGCGCGTCGTGCTGCGCGACGAACCGCGTACCCGCTCCCATCGCGAACGTGGATCGCTTGCCGCCGAGGCGCCAGCGCACCTTGCCGGTGTCGCGGTCGATCAGGTACACGGCGTTCGTGTGCCGCGCGGAGAGCAGCAGGTTGCCGTGTGCGTCTTCCTCGACCGAGTTGAGGTGGAAGTAGTCGTAGCCGTGGCGCGCCTTGTCCTCGAACTCCTTGTACGAGGCGCCCACGGGGACGTGGTCGAGGCTGTGCCACTCGAAGACGACACGGCCGGTGTGCACGTCGATCTCCTGGATCACGCCCTCCACGGCGCGCCCGTCGCGGGGGCCGCCGACCGGCCGCAGGTCGGCCGGGCGCCGGTTGTAGGCGAGGGCGAGCGCGGTGCCGCGCGGCGTGAGGGTGAACTCGTGGAGGTTGGCCCGCAGCCCGCGCTTCATGGGCACGCGCAGCAGCTCGCGGTAGGAGGAGTCGGCGATCACGTCCTCGCCCGCCCCCTTGCCCTTGTTCGACCGCCCCTCCCACCAGGTGAGCACCGGCTTCCCGTTCAGCCTCGCCGGCTTGAAGTCGAACGCGGTGATCCGCTTCGGCAGGTGCTTGAACCAGACCACCCGGCCGCGACGGTCGAGGATCATCGGCCCCGCCGGGCCGGGGCCGTTCTTGGGGGCCACGAAGATGTAGCCGTTGCCGGCGGCGGCGTGCCCCTTGACGATCTCGACCTTCGGCGGCCTCAGGTCCGGGCGCGACTTGTAGCGCTGGAGCGAGTAGGGCTCGTCTCCCAGCCCGGGAATCACCACGGCCGCGGAGACGCCGAGCGCCACCACCGGCACCGCCAGGAGGGCGCGGCGCGCAGTGACAGCGCGCCTCGAGAGCGGCGGTGTGCGGGTCGAGATGAGCATCGCGCGGGGGCCCGGAACCTTACGAGGGCGGAGTCATAGGCGGCTGCTAACGTCGAATCGAGGCAGGGGAGGGGCGCGAAAGCTTGCCCTCCACTGACGGAGTAGGCAATAGGCGCATGGCTGCGCGCGCGACGGGCCGTCCCCCTCGGGCGGCCCGTCGTGTTTCCGGATCCCGTTCCCCCGCCCTGGCCGCTAGGCCAGTCCCTCAGCCTGGTACTCGCGCAGGAACCCCTCGAACAGCCGCCGGTGACCCTCCTCGTCGCGGAGGATGGCGATGACCATGTCCTGGGTGACCGGGTCGTGCTCCTCGCAGAACTCGATGATCCGGTTGTAGTGCTCGATCGCGCCGGACTCGGCCTCGATCACGCCCTTGATGACGTGCACTACGTCGGTCTGGTGATCGGGTGGCTGTAGGTAGCTCTGCTCCGCCTTGAAGTCGAGTGAGCCCGGGACCACGCCGTAGAGCTCCTTGATGCGCGCGCCGAACTGCTGGGCGTGCCCGAGCTCCTCCTGGACGTCCGTCTCGAGGCTCTCCTTGATCTCCTGAGCGCGCACGCCGTCCGGGTTGATCGAGTTCGCCAGGTAGCTCATGACGGTCTCGAGCTCCATCCAGTACGCCTTCTCGAGCAGCCGGATGAGCTCCTCGCGGGCATCGCGCTTGTCTTCGGACAGGATGCCCTGTGATGGTGTCGTCGCTGATTCCATGTACTTCGCTTACCCAGGTCAGGCCCTGCCGTACACGGGTACCGCCGCGCCACTGGTCGGCGCCGACTCGTCCGAGACCAGGAAGCGCACGACCCGGCCGATCTCGTCGGGGCCGACCCACTTCGAGAAGTCGGCGTCGGGCGTGGCCGCGCGGTTGGCCGGCGTGTCGATCACGCTCGGCAGGATCGCGTTCGAGCGGATGCCGTCCTTGGCGTAGTCGGCGTCGAGGGCCCTGACGAACGCCAGGACGGCGGCCTTGGCCGTCACGTACGGGGCGGCGCCCTTGAACGGCTGGAGCGCGGGCCTCGCGGAGACCCCCACGTACGCCCCACCGGTCGAGAGCATCCTGGGAAAGGCGGCTCTGACGAGGGTGAAGCCGGGGCGCAGGTTCAACCTCAGCATGTCCTCATAGGTCTCGAGCTCGGTCTCGTGGGCCCGCGGGCCCGACGAGAAGCCGCCGACCAGGTTCACGACGGCGCCGATGTCGGCCGTCGCCTCGACCGCGGCCTCCGCGCCGGCCGGCTCCATCAGGTCCGCCTCGACCAGCGTGACGGCGTCGCCGAACTCCTCCTGGACGCGGTCGCGCTCGCGCTCCACCAGCCACGTCGTGGTCACCGGGTGGCCGCCGTCGAGCAGCGCGCGCAGGACCCCGGCGCCGAGCGCCCCCGTGCCACCGGCGACCAGGACACCTCTCATCGCGGGCACCCTAACCGTCCGGGCCTCGATCTACCTTGACCATCCCTCATGGAGCAGCCGACGCTCGACAGCACCACCCCGCCGAAGGCGTTCGTCCGGGAGCTGTCGGATGGCTGCCAGGTCGCGTCCGCGTTCCTGGTCCGGGACGTCGCGCGCCGGCAGAAGAAGAACGGCGAGGCGTTCCTCAAGCTCCAGCTCGGCGACGTGACGGGCGCGGTGGAGGCGGTCGTCTGGGAGGCGGTCGATCAGGCGGCGGAAGCGGCGCGTCCCGGCGCGGTCGTCTTCGTCAGCGGCAGCTTCAGCGTCGATCAGCGCTACGGCGCCAGCCTCACGGTCCGCGCGATGAGGGAAGCGGCGCGGGGCGAGTACGACCCGGCCGACCTTCACGACGGCCCGTCCACCTCGTACGACCAGATGGTCGCCGACCTGCGCGAGCTGATCGGCACGGTCCAGGACCCCCACCTGCGCGGCCTGCTGGAGCGCCTCCTGTCGGAGGGCACGCCGTGCTGGGAGCGCTGGAAGGACGCCCCGGCGGCCAAGCACTACCACCAGGCGTACCGCCACGGGCTCCTCGAGCACTGCCTCTCGGTGGCGCACGCCGTCAGCGCGATCTCGGCCACCTTCCCCGGGATCGACCGCGACCTCGCGGTCACCGGCGCCCTGCTGCACGACATCGGCAAGGTCGAGGCCTACGCGACGGAGGGCGGCGCGATCCAGTTGACCGACCTGGGCAAGCTCCAGGGCGAGATCCCGCTCGGCTACTACGCCGTCCGCCGCGAGATCGAGGAGATCCCCGACTTCCCGCGCGAGCGCGCGGAGGGCCTCCTCCACATCATCCTCTCCCACCACGGCCAGCTCGAGCACGGCAGCCCGGTCGTCCCCTGCACGCGCGAGGCCACGCTGGTCCACATGATCGACAACCTCGGCGGTCGCCTCGGCAGCTTCGACCGCCTGGAGAAGAGCCTGGCCGGCGGCGAGCGCTGGTCCGGGTTCGACCGGGCCCTGGCGGGCTCGGCCTACTTCGCCACGCGCGCGCTGGGCGAAGCGGCCTAGCTCTTCGCAGCTCCGTCACGCGGAACCCACGCGCGCGCCGTGGGCGCGACGCGTGCCCTCCTCGCAAAGTGCGGGAAAGCACCCCGGCCCCGCCCGGCGTCCGCCCGCTGATCGCTCGTATGCTGGATCCGCCGTGGCAAAGGACACCGAGAAGCTAATCCGCCAGCTCTCGCTGATCTCGTTCCTCATGGCGGAGCGGCGCCCGGTGACAGCGCTCGAGATCAAGCAGGAGGTCGAGGGCTACTCGGGCATGAACGACGACGCGTTCGCCCGCCGCTTCTACGCCGATCGCGCGGAGCTCGAGTCGCTCGGCATCGAGCTCAAGGTCGACAAGCCGGCCGAGGGCTACTACGAGGCCGAGAACTACTCCCTCCCACCGCAGAACTTCTACCTCCCGGCGATCGAGTTCTCCGACGCCGAGCTCGGCGCCCTGCGCACCGCGCTGTCGCTGCTCGACGGCGAGTTCGCGTACGCGGAGCCCCTGCGGCTCGCGCTCCAGCAGCTCTCGTGGGGCAAGCCGTCGCCGCTGGCAGCGCCGGAGCACCGGTCGGTCGCCCTCGGCGTCACCGCGGCGGCCGGCGGACGCGAGCTGTCGCAGCGGCTGTCGAAGATCGAGACCGCGATCTTCCGCCGCAAGACGATCGTCTTCAGCTACTACACGATGGGCCGCGACGCTCAGGAGGAGCGCCGGGTGGACCCGTACCACCTGCTCTTCCGCGGCGGCCAGTTCTACCTGGTGGGCCACTCGCACGAGCGCGACGCGGTGCGCGTCTTCCGCCTCTCGCGGATCCGCGGCAAGGTCGGCTACGCCTCGAAGGCCGAGCACGACTTCCAGCCGCCCGACGCCGACTACTTCGACCCGCGCGTGTACGCCACGCGCACCGACTGGCAGCTGGGCGACCCGGTCGGCAGTGCGCGCATCTGGGTCTCCAACCGGGTCGACTGGCTGGTCGAGCGCCACTTCGGCCACGCGGGCAGCATCGTCGACGCCGCCGAGGTGGACGACGCGCCGGACGACGGAGTCGTCTTCGAGACCGACTACGCCGAGCCGCGCCAGCTCGTGTCCTGGGCGCTCGGCCTGGGCGAGCGCGCGCGCGTCCTCGCGCCCCCCGAGCTCGTGGAGGAGGCGTCGGAGCGCGTGCGGCTGATCGTCGACCGTCACGCCGAGCCGCTCGAGCCCGCCGCCGCCAAGCGCCGCAGCGCTAAGCCCGCGCCGCGCGCGGACGCCGACGCGGACGCGCCGTTCGCCGGGCAGGCGGCATCGGAGAAGGCGCCGATCCGCCCTGAGCGATTCGCGCGCCTGGTCACGCTCGCCGGCATCCTCATCGACGCCGCCCGCCAGGGTGAGAAGCTCGACGTGGCCCAGGTCCGCGAGGGCCTCCAGGTGACCGACATCGAGCTGCGCGAGGACATCGACGTCCTCAACGTCGTGAACTTCGGCGGCGGCAGCTACGTGCTCTACGCCGAGGTCCACGGTGACGAGATCGAGGTCGACCCCGAGCCGTACGGCGACAACTTCGCCAAGCCCGCGCGGCTGCTGCCGCTCGAGGCGAAGGCGCTGGTGGCCGCGATCGACCTTCTCGGCGACCACATCCCCGAGGGCTCGCTCGCGTCCGCGCGCGAGAAGATCGTGTCCGCCCTCGGCCGCGACCCGGCCACCGAGGGGCTCCAGATCACGACCGCCACCGGCGACGACTCGGAGGTGGCGCAGGTGGTGAGCCGTGCGATCGCCGAGAGCCAGCTGCTCGACCTCGAGTACTACAAGGAGAACGAGGACGAGTTCACGAAGCGTCGCGTCGAGCCGTACCAGCTCCTGAACGGCCAGGAGGGCTGGTACCTGCACGCCTTCGACCCGGAGCGCGACGCGCCGCGCAGCTTCCGGCTCGACCGCATCCGCACCGCCACGATGACCGGCGACGAGTTCGAGCCCCGCCCGGGCATCGAGCCCGACGTGCAGGGCTGGCCGCGCACCGGCGAGGTGCCGGCCTCCCGCGCGGCGCGCGTCTGGATCTCGCCTGAGCGGGCGCGCTGGGCGCGCGAGGACCGGCGCGTGACCGACGAGCTGCGCGACGGCGCCGTGATCGCCGAAATCCACTACGCCGGCGACGACTGGCTGGTCCGCGAGATCCTCAAGGAGGCCGGCGACGCCGTGGTGCTCGAGCCCGAGGAGGCGCGGCTCGCCGTGCTGGACGCGGCCGAGCAGCTCGCCGGCGCCGCGAAGCGGTAGCCGGTCGCGCTCGGCGACGCGGCATGCGCGCCGCGAAGCGGGGGCGGGTGCCCCCGCACCCACCGCCGCTCCGCTTTGCGACCCCCGCACCCCGTCGCCGGGCGGCCCCAACAACCGCCCAGCGGCCGGGTTGACTTAGAAACGCCGCCCTCGCGGCTGCTGGGTCTCCGGGCCGCCGGGACGGCAAGCCGGCACCCAGCGCCGCGCCGGGCGTACGGTGTGCCCCCCTCCACCGCGTCCGCCGTATACCACCAGCGCGCGCCCGCCAATCCTGAACTTCGTAGGCTTCGGCGGCCTTGCCGTCGCGCCGCGACCAGATCCGCATGAGCGACGAGGAGCTGCGCGCGTTCCTCGCCGAGCAGATGATCGTCAGCTGCGCGACGATCGGCCCCAGCGGCCGGCCGCACGTCGTGTCGCTCTGGTACGTGGCCGACGGCACCGACCTGCGCGGCTGGACGTACGCGAAGTCGCAGAAGACGAAGAACCTCGAGCGCGACCCGCGCGCCACGCTCCTGATCGAAGACGGCGTCCAGTACCACGAGCTCCGCGGCGCGATGCTCGAGTGCGACGTCGAGCTGGAGCGCGACACCGAGCGCACGGCCGAGTACGGGATCGACCTCTTCACGCGCTACGCGGACGGGGCGGAGCTGCCCGACGAGGTGCGCGAGCAGGTGGAGAAGCAGGCGGCCAAGCGCGTGGGACTGCGCTTCCAGCCGACGCGCATCGTCACCTGGGACCACACGAAGCTCGGCGGCGTCTACTGATGGCCCCCGCCGACCTCAAGGGGCTCATCCTCTCCGGCGGCAAGGGCACCCGGCTGCGCCCGATCACGTACACGCGCGCGAAGCAGCTGGTGCCGGTGGCGAACAAGCCGGTCCTCTTCTACGGCATCGAGTCGCTCGCCGCGGCGGGCATCCGCGACGTCGGGATCATCATCGCGCCCGAGACCGGCGACGAGATCCGCGCCGCCGTCGGCGACGGCGATCGCTTCGGGGTGTCGATCACCTACATCGAGCAGGACGAGCCGCGCGGCCTGGCGCACGCGGTGCTCACCGCGCGCGACTTCATCGGCTCGGCGCCCTTCGTGATGTACCTGGGCGACAACCTCCTGCGCGACGGCATCGTCGACCTCGTGCAGCAGTTCCGCACCGAGCAGCCCGATGCGCTGATCCTGCTGACGCCCGTGCCCGACCCCGAGCACTACGGCGTCGCCGAGCTCGACGGCCAGCGCGTGGCGCGGCTCGTGGAGAAGCCCAGGGAGCCGACCTCGGACCTGGCGCTGGTCGGGGTCTACATGTTCACCGAGCGGATCTTCGACGCCGCCGGTGCGATCGAGCCGTCGTGGCGCGGCGAGCTGGAGATCACCGACGCGATCCAGGGCCTGATCGACGCCGGCCTGACGGTCGACCCGCACATCGTGCGCGGCTGGTGGAAGGACACCGGGCAGGTGCAGGACATGCTCGACGCGAACCGGCTGATCCTGGACGACCTCGACGAGCGCATCGAGGGCGAGCTGATCGACTCGCGCGTGGAGGGCCGGGTGGTGATCGAGCCGGGCGTCACGCTCGAGCGGTCCACCGTCCGCGGGCCGGCGATCGTGGGCCGCGGATCGCGCATCGCGGACGCCTACGTCGGGCCCTACACGGCGATCGGCGAGGACGTCACGATCGAGCAGGCGGAGCTCGAGTACTCGATCGTGCTCGCGGGCTCGTCGATCCGGAAGCTCGAGGGGCGCATCGAGGCGAGCCTGATCGGGCGCAACGTGAGCATCGCCCACAGCCCGGCGCAGCCGCGCGCCTACCGCTTCGTGGTTGGCGACAACGCGGAAATCGCCATCCTGTAGCCGGTGGCGACCTGATGAGAGTGCTTGTAACCGGAGCCGGGGGCATGCTCGGGCACGACGTCGTTCGGGCCGCGGAGTATGTGAACCACGACGTGGTCGCCCTCGGGCACGCGGAGCTCGACGTGACCGACGGCCGCAGGGTGCGCAGGACCTTCGCGCGGCTGGCGCCCGACGCCGTCGTCAACTGCGCCGCATGGACCGACGTCGACGGCGCGGAGGAGGATCCGATCGGCGCCACGAAGGTCAACGAGCAGGCTCCCCGGCACGTCGCGGCGGCAGCCGCCGAGATCGGCGCCGTGATCGTCCAGCCGTCGACCGACTACGTCTTCGACGGCGAGAAGGGCGAGCCGTACGTGGAGAGCGACACGACGCACCCGATCTCGATCTACGGCGCCACCAAGCTCGCCGGGGAGCACGGCGTCGTCGAGGCCAACCCGCGCCACTTCATCGTGCGGACGTCGTGGCTGTTCGGCTCGAACGGCGGCAACTTCGTCGAGACGATGCTGCGCCTGGGACGCGAGCTCGGCGAGGTCGTGGTCGTGCGCGACCAGGTCGGCTGCCCGACGTACACCGGCCACCTGGCCGACGCGATCGTGCGGCTGCTCGACGGCGACGACTACGGCCTGCACCACATCGCGGGTGGCGGCGAGTGCTCGTGGTTCGAGTTCGCCATGGCGATCTTCGAGCAGGCCGGCGTCGAGTGCCGAACCCTCTCGTGCACCACCGACGAGTTCCCGCGCCCCGCGCCGCGGCCCGCGTACTCCGTGCTGGAGACCGAGCGCGAGTACGGCCTCGTGCTGCCCGACTGGCGCGAGGGACTCGACAGCTACCTCTCCGAGCGGGCGCTGACCCGATGAGGCTCCTCGTCACGGGGGCCGCCGGCTTCATCGGATCGACGTACGTGCGCGTGGCGCTCGAGGAGCGCGGGGACGACGTGGTGGTCCTCGACAAGCTCACCTACGCCGGCCGCCGCGAGAACCTGGCCGAGGTCGACGATCGCATCGAGTTCGTGGAGGGCGGGATCGAGGACCGCGAGCTGGTCAACGAGGTGCTGCCGGGCTGCGACGCCGTGGTGAACTTCGCCGCCGAGTCGCACGTCGACCGCTCGATCGCCGATCAGGACGCCTTCGCGCGCACGCACGTGATCGGGACCGGCGTGCTTCTCGACGCGGTCCGGGAGCACGGCGTCGACCGCTACGTGCAGGTCTCGACGGACGAGGTGTACGGGTCGATCGAGTCGGGCTCGTTCACGGAGGAGTCGCGGCTCAACCCGTCGTCGCCCTACAGCGCGACGAAGGCCGCCGGCGACCTGCTGGTGTCGTCGCACGTCCACACCTACGGGACCGACGCGTCGATCTGCCGCGGGTCGAACAACTACGGCCCCCGTCAGTACCCGGAGAAGCTGATCCCGCTGTGCGTCCTCAACGCGCTCGCGGGCGACCCGCTGCCGGTCTACGGCGACGGGCTCCAGGTGCGCAACTGGCTCTTCGTCGAGGACTTCGCCCGTGCCGTCGACGCGGTGCTGCGCGCCGGGCGGCCCGGTGAGGTCTACAACGCGGGTGGGCCCGACGAGGCCCCGAACATCGACGTCGTGAGGCGGATACTCGAGCTCACCGGGCGCGACGAGTCGCTGATCGAGCACGTGACGGACCGGCCCGGGCACGACCGCCGCTACTCGCTCTCCTCCGACCGGGTCCGCGCGCTCGGCTGGGAGCCGCGGACCGACCTTGCCGGCGGGCTCCCGACGACGGTCGACTGGTACCGCGAGAACGAGCGGTGGTGGGCGCCGATCCGGTCGGGCGAGTACCTCGACTACTACGAGCGCCACTACGGCCGGCGGTTGGGCCAGGGCCGCTAGGACCCGAGCGCCCTAACGTAGTCGGGGTGCCCCCCGCCCTCGAGGTCCGCAAGCTGACCAAGCGCTACGACGACGGCACCGTCGCCGTGAGTGACCTCGACCTCGAGATCCCGGAGGGCACGTTCTTCGGGCTGCTGGGCCCGAACGGCGCCGGGAAGACCACGCTGATCAGCGCCGTCTGCAACCTGATCCGGATCACGTCGGGCGAGGTGCTGGTGTTCGGCGAGCCCGCCGCCTCGCTCACCGCGCGCAGCTGGGTCGGCCTGGCGGAGCAGGACATCAACCTCGACCGCTTCCTCACCGTCGAGGAGACGCTCGTGTACCACGGCGGCTGGTTCGGGATGTCGAAGCACGACGCGTGCGCCCGCGCGCAGGAGATGATCGACGTCTTCGACCTGCGCGCGAAGACGGACGTGCGCACGCCGAAGCTCTCGGGCGGGATGCGCCGCCGCCTCCTTCTCGCGCGCGCGTTGATGCACCGCCCCCGGCTCGTGATCCTCGACGAGCCGACGGCCGGCGTCGACTTCGAGCTGCGCCAGGAGCTCTGGCGCTACATCCGCCGGCTGCACGAGCAGGGCACGACGATCCTGCTCACGACGCACTATCTCGAGGAGGCAGAGACGCTCTGCGAGGAGATCGCGCTGATCCGCCAGGGACGCCTGATCGCGCGCGACACCTCCGCGGGGCTCCGCGACGCCTATGACGCCGCGAACCTCGCGGACGTGTACGTCAAGGCGATGGGCGCCCAGCCCTAGTAGTAGTCGTCGCGCACCACGAAGCCGCGGCGCGGTCGGGTCAGGAGCCAGAAGAGCGAGAGCACGAGCCCGACGGCGCCGACGATCATAAGGATCAACCCGACGACCTCGAGCTTCACTCCCGCGACGCTCGCCGTGACGGCCCACCTCAGTATCGCTCCGACGGCGATCAGAAATATCGACGTTCCAAATCCCATTCGATCCCTCCTTCCTTCATCGGGTACAACGCGCCACCCGGGCGGAGGTTGGCCCTGGCTACGCTGAATCGGTGACCGGGAACCGCGGACTCGTATGGCTCACCAAGCGCGAGACGCTTCGCGTCTCGAAGCTCTGGACCCAGACCGTGCTCGCGCCGATCGTCTCGGCCGGCCTGTTCATGATCGTCTTCGGGTTCTCGTTGAGCGGGCGGATCAAGCACATCGAGGGCTTCCCCTACCGCGAGTTCATCGTGCCCGGTCTGATCACGATGGCGATGGTCCAGGCCGCGTACAGCAACAACTCGGCGTCGATCTTCCAGGCCCGCTCCGACCGCTACGTGAACGACGTCCTGTCGGCGCCGATGCGCGCCTGGCAGATGAACCTCGGCTACAACATCGGCGGGGTCGTGCGCGCGCTGGCGATCGGCGTCGGGCTGAGCGCGATCGCGATCCCCGCGACCGGGACCCCTGTCCGCGAGCCGCTGGTCCTGATCGTCGCCGTCGCCCTCGGCCTCGTCCTGTTCTCGGCGCTCGGGACGATCGTCGGGATCTTCGCGGAGACGTTCGACCACCACACGTTCGTGAACAACATCGTGATCCTGCCGCTCGTCTTCGTGGGCGGGGTCTTCTACTCGATCGACCGCCTGCCGTCGCCGTGGCACGAGCTGTCGCACGTCAACCCGCTCTTCTACCTGGTGAGCGCCGTGCGGTACGGCTTCCTCGGCCGCGCGGACGTCAGCGTGCCGCTGGCGCTCGGCGTGACCGCAGCGCTGGCGATACCGATCTACCTGTGGTCCCAGTGGCTGTTCTCGACGGGCCGGAAGCTCAAGGCGTAATGCAACAAGTGGCCTGGCCCCTGTTGCACATGCAACAGGGGCCAGGCCACCTGTTGCGCGCGTGAACGAGCTCCAGCTCCGCACCGGGCTCGACCCCGACAGCGAGCTCGGGGCGCTCGAGGCGCGGATCACCGAGTGCCGCCGCTGCCCGCGGCTCGTGGAGTGGCGCGAGCGGGTGGCGCGCGAGCGGCGGGCGTCGTTCGCCGGCGAGAGGTACTGGGGCCGCCCGGTGCCGGGCTTCGGCGACCCCGCCGCGCGCGTGTACGTGCTCGGCCTCGCGCCCGCCGCCCACGGCGGGAACCGGACCGGCCGCGTGTTCACGGGCGACCGCTCCGGCGACTGGCTGTTCGCGTCGATGCACAGGACCGGGTTCGCGAGCCAGCCGGCGTCCGAGCACCTCGGCGACGGTCTCCGGCTCGTCGGGGCGTTCGTCGGCGCCGCCGTGCGCTGCGCCCCGCCCGCCAACCGTCCGCTTCCGTCCGAGCGCGACAACTGCCTCCCGTACGCGGCCGACGAGCTGCGGCTCCTTCCGGACGTCCGCGTCGTGCTCTGCCTCGGCCAGTTCGCGTGGGACAGCGCGGCGCGCCTCCTGGGCGTACGCCCGAAGCCGCGCTTCGGGCACGGCGCGGAGCACGCGGTCGACGGCGGCCCGGCGATGCTCGCGTCGTTCCACCCGAGCCAGCAGAACACGTTCACCGGGAAGCTGACCGAGGCGATGCTCGACGCCGTCTTCACACGCGCGCGCGAGCTTGCCTTCGCTTCCGCGCGGGGCCGCTGATAGGTTGCCCGCCATGCGGGGAGGGCATGGCCTGTCGGCGATGGTCGCGATAGCGGCCGTCGCAAGCCTCGGCGGAGTCGCGGTCGCCGCCGAGATCACCGGCACCAACGAGAACGACACGCGCTTCGGCACGCCGCAGGCCGACACGATGGACGGCCGGCACGGCGACGACAAGCTGTTCGGCGAGGGCGGCAACGACACGATCAACGGCGGGCCGGACTCGGACACGGCGTCCGGCGGTCCCGGCAACGACCGCATCCTCGGCGCCAACTGCGAGGTCGGCGAGGTCGGTCGCCTCTGCGACAACCCCGGCCACGAGAAGCTCAGCGGCGGGCCCGGCAACGACACGATCCTGGCCAACGCCTGCGTCACGAGCTTCTGCGCGTACGACAACTACATCGCGCTCGACAGCACCTACAGCGGCGGCCCCGGCGCCGACAAGATCATCGGGGCCGACGGGCGCGACGTCATGCGCGGCGGCGACGGCCGCGACCAGTTGAAGGGCGTCCGCGCCGCCGACCGCATCTTCGGCGGCCCCGACCTCGACAAGATCGTCGGCGGCGGCGGGTCCGACGTGCTCGTGGGCGGCGGTGGGCCGGACCGGATCAAGGGACGCGCCGGGGACGACCAGGTCATCGGCGGCCGCGGTCGCGACCGCCTCTGGGGCACCGACGGCGACGACGTGGTTCGGGGCGGCGTCGGCCGTGACCGGGTCAAGGGCGGCCCGGGCCTCGACCGGCTCTTCGGCGGCCCGGCGAACGACCGCATATACGCGCGCGACGGGAAGCGCGACGTAGTCGACTGCGGGCCGGGGGAGAACGACGTGGCATTCGTCGACTCGCTCGACGAGGTGAGCGGCTGCGAACGCGTCTACGAGCGCGAGCAGGACGCCGACTAGGGCCTAACTGACCATTTCGTCAGGAAAAGGTTTGTCCCCCCCAAAAGAGGGGTAAGCGCGTCTCTAAGCAGTGGGTTCGCGGGGGGAGAAACGATTGAGCAGACGGCTCGCACTTGTAGCTGGACTAGTCCTTGCGCTCGGACTCGGTTCGGGCAGCGGCGACGCGCAGACGCGCGGCCCGTCGTACGAGCCGAACTTCGCCGGTCAGATCATCTCGCCGCGACCGTGCGCGCTCGAGAAGAACCACGGCAAGATCGACCCGTACGAGCGGAGGGTCTACAAGCTCGAGCGCTGGTCCGGGCCTGACTACGAGCGCTACCCCGGCTCCTGCGAGCGGCTGCGCTTCGCCTACGGACCGATCGCCGTCAAGCCGGGCCAGAACGACGTGCTCGTCGGCCCCGTGACGATCGAGAAGCCGAGCCGCGACGGCTACATCGCGCGCTTCGTGCCGAACCTCGTGCGCGCGGACGGCACAGTCCCGCCGGTCGAGCAGATCCACCTCCACCACGGCACCTGGCTCGCCCAGCCCGAGTACGGCTCCGGCCCGTTCTTCGCCTCCGGCGAGGAGAAGACGATCGCCCCCTTCCCGCGCGGCTTCGGCATGCCGATCAAGGCCACCGACCAGTGGCAGCTGCTCTACATGGTGCACTCGGCCGTGCCGAACCCGATGGAGGTGTACATCACCTACGACGTCGACTTCATCCCGAAGTCCGAGGCCGCGAAGTGGAACATCAAGCCGGCCTACCCGGTCTGGTTCGACGTGCGGCCGTCCGGCTACCCGGTCTTCAACGTCGAGCGCAAGTTCGGCGGCAAGGACAAGCGCTGCACCTGGCCGCGCGAGAAGTGCGCGGCGTTCGACCCGTACGGACAGAAGTTCACCGGCCAGGGGCTGCCGGGCAACGGCAAGGGCACCGACTTCACGTTCCCGAAGTCCGGCGAGTCGCTCGGAAGGATCGACAGCTTCAAGGGCGGGACCCTGATCGGGATCGGCGGCCACCTCCACCCGGGCGGGCTCACGAACGACATCGACCTGGTGCGCGGCAAGAAGAAGACGCGCATCTACACCGGCAAGGCCAACTACTGGAGCCACAAGGACCCGACGAAGGTCGGCGCTCCGCCGGACTCGTGGGACTTCTCGATGTCGGTGTCCGGCCTGCCCACGTGGGGAGTGCACGTGAAGCCGGGCGACCGCGTGCGCAGCAACGCGACATATGACACCGGGAAGCTCGCCTCGTACGAGAACATGGGCATCTCCGTGGCCCTCCTCGCACCCGACACGCCGCAGGGCAAGCCGATCGCGCCGGGCGTGGACCCGTTCCGGGCGAAGAAGGACAACTCATCGAGCTGCAACTCGCCGAAGACCGGACGCCTCTGCACCAAGGGCTTCCTCACCCACGGCCACTACAGCGAGAACGGCAACCACCGCAAGCCGGGCGGCCACTGGACGCTCAGCACCGGCGGGCCGGCGAACGACGTGGGGATCCTGGACTTCCAGTACCTGCCCGGCGACCTGTCGAGCGGTCGCCCGATCCCGAGCGTGAAGCTGGGCACCAAGCTCCGGTTCACGAACCTCGAGGGCGCCGGCATCTACCACACGGTCACGAGCTGCGCCTTCCCGTGCCTCGGCGAGACGACCGCATCGTTCCCGGTCCCCGACGGCAAGACCAGCAAGGGACGCTCGATCGATCTCGACTCGTCCGAGCTCGGCATCGGCGCGCCGTACATCGGGCCCGCGAAGCAGACGATCTCGTGGAGCGTCCCGGTCACCGCCTCCACCGGATTCAGGCCGGGCGAGAAGGTCACCTACTTCTGCCGGGTCCACCCCTTCATGCGAGGAGCTTTCGAGGTCGCTAAGTGATCAACTGGAAGCGATCTGGCCCATCGATCACCAGCGGTCCCCACAGGCACTCCTGGCCGGACATGCCCGAGGACCTGCCCGTCGACGTCCTGCCGGCGTCGAACGAGGAGTACTTCCCGCCCCCACCGAGCCGCGAGCAGCTCGGGATGATGCAGCTCGCCGACGAGGAGACGGAGCGCTGGCGGCGGAGGTTCAACATGTCGCGCAGCGAGTTCGTGCGCACCGCCGCCGCGATGACGATCGGCTTCTGGGCGATCGACATGATCCGCCCGGGCCTGTTCGGTAACTACGGCGCGCTCGCGCACAACACCAAGACCACGCGCGCGTGCGACCTCGAGTGGGCCGGCCGCAAGGGCCTCGAGACGCTGCGCAACCTGCCCGGCGAGTTCGTCTTCGACGTCCAGTCGCACCACGTCGACCCGGACGGGATGTGGCGGGTCAACAACCCGGCGATCGAGGCCTTCTTCGCCGGCGTGTGGCCGCAGGCCTCGCCGGGGACGGGCGGCAAGCCCTCGATCGGCCCCGGCGGCTACGTGCGCGGCGGCGGCGCCGGTGAGGTCGACCCGATCCAGAACCTCTCGCGCTACCACTACCTCAAGGAGCTGTTCCTCGACTCGGCCACGACCGCGACCGTTCTGTCGGTCGTCCCGTCTTCGCCGGACACCACGAACCCGCTGCCGATCGCGGAGGCCTCGGCCACGATCGACACGGTCAACAACCTGGCGAACTCCAAGCGGTCGGTCATGCACGCGTTCGTGATGCCGAACCGCGGCTCCACGGGCACCGTGAACCCCGGGCCGCACCCGCGCCCGCAGTACCTCGACGAGGAGCTCGAGCTGATGATGTCGCGGGCGATCCAGTACCGCCACAAGCTGCGCGGCTGGAAGACCTACTGCGCCTGGGGCGACGTGCCGCACGCGAGCGGGTGGTTCCTCGACACCGACGTGGGCATGGAGTTCCTCCAGCAGGTCCGCAAGGTGAGCAACAGGTTCCCCGAGATCCCGCCTGTCGTCGCCACCCACAAGGGGTTCGCGCTCCCCGGCTTCGACCAGCGCGCCGCCACGCCGCGCGACATCGGCCCGGCCGCGAAGCAGAACCCGGGCGTGCGCTTCCTCGTCTACCACTCGGGCTACGACATCGGCGACACGCAGGGGCCCTACCGCGGCGACGCGAAGGCACGCTCGAACACCAACACGGTCGACGGCCTGATCAAGAGCCTGCGGGAGAACCACTACGACGCCCCGCGCTTCCGCAAGAAGGGCCACGCCTTCGGCAACGTCCCCAACGTCTACGCCGAGCTCGGGTCCGTCTGGCGCAGCGTGATGGACGACCCCGACCAGTGCGCCCACCTGCTCGGCAAGCTGATCCACCACGTCGGGCCGAAGCGGATCTGCTGGGGGACCGACAGCCTCTGGTACGGCTCGCCGCACGCCGAGATCGTGGCGATGCGCCGCTTCGACTTCACCCCCCGCGGCAAGGAGATGTACAACCTCCCGTTCGGCCTCGAGGGCGACGTCGAGGACCCGACGAAGAAGGCTCCGAAGCCCGCGCGCACGATCCGCAACGCGATCCTCGGGCGCAACGCGGCGCGCGCCTACGAGTTCGACGCTGACAAGCGCGTGCACGCGATCCACTGCGACGTGGTGCAGCAGCTGCGCGACGACGGCTACCTCCAGCGCGTCGGAACGCACACCGAGGCCGCGCCGTTGCGGATGAACCAGACACCCGGCCCGCGCACTCGGCGCGAGGTCATGAAGAGCCTGACCGAGACCCCCTGGTCGCCGTGAGACGAGCGCTCGCAACCATCCTCGGCGCCGCGGGCGTCGCCCTGGCGGCCACCCCGGCGGCGGCCGGCGCCTCCCCGCGCGGCTGCGGGTCCCCGAACGTGACCGGCGGCGAGTGGCGCAGCTACGGCGGCGACTACAAGAACAGCCGCACCCAGTTCCACGAGAAGACGATCGCCGCGAGCGACGCTCCGTACCTCACCCCGGCGTGGACCTTCTCGACCGTTCGCGCGGGCGGGGCCGGCGACATCACCGGCACGCCCACGATCGCGGACGGCTGCATGTACGTCGGCTCGTCGCGCGGCTGGATCTTCTCGGTCAACGCCGACACCGGCAAGGTCGTCTGGAAGAAGCAGCTTCCGTACGGCGGCCAGGTGAACAGCTCGCTCGCGGTCGCGAAGCGCACGGTCCGGCGCAACGGCCGCGTCCGGAAGGTGGGGACGGTCTACGTGCACGTGGCCCGGACCGACAAGTTCGAGGGCAAGTGCCGGAAGGGCGACAGCTGCCAGGGGCCGTACCTCGTGGCGTTCGACCAGGCCACGGGCAAGATCGCCTGGGCCACGCGCACGATCGACAAGCAGCCCGGCGCCGACGCGTACTCGAGCCCGGTCATCTTCGACGGCGTGGTCATGGTGGGCACGTCGGGCGGCTCCGCGGAGCTGGGCGACGAGGCCGACCGCTACGCGTTCCAGGGATCGATGAACTTCATCGACGCGAGCACGGGCCGCGTCCTCAAGAAGACCTGGGTGATCCACCCGCCGAAGAAGCCCGACAACGATTTCGCGGGCGCGACCATCTGGTCGACCCCCGCCGTCGACACCAAGTCCAAGACCGCGTTCGTCGGCACGTCGAACCCGTTCAAGCCGCAGGCGGAGCACAAGTACGCGAACTCCGTGATCAAGCTGAACGTCAACCGCAAGAGCAAGCGCTTCGGGAAGATCGTCGGGTCGTACAAGGGCATCGTCGACGGCTACTTCCCGGCGGCGCAGGAGCTGCCGTGCACCGACATCCCCGGCAACCCGCCGCCGTACTACCCGCAGGGGATCGGGGCGTGCGGCGACATCGACCTGGACTTCGGCGCGGCGCCGAACCTGTTCCGCGACCCCAAGGGCCGGCTGCTCGTCGGCGCGGGCCAGAAGTCGGGCGTGTACCACGTCTTCGACGCGCGGACCATGAAGAAGGTCTGGACGCAGATCGTCGGCCCGCCCGGCGCCCTCGGGGGCATCGTCGGCTCGACCGCCAACGACGGCCGGAACGTCTACGGGCCGATCACGATCCCGGGCTACCTCTGGTCGCTCTCGGCCAAGACCGGCGCCTACCGCTGGCTCGGCCCGGTCGTCGACGGGGCGCACTGGGGCCCGCCGGTGACGGTCGCCAACGGCGTCGTCTACTCGGTCGACTTCAGCGGCTTCCTCGACATGTTCGACGCAAAGAGCGGCGCGCCGCTCGCCCGCCGCCCGCTGACGCTCGGCGGCAGCGGGCCCGTCTCGCCGAGCTGGGCGGGCGTGAGCGTGGCGCGCAACACCGTGTACGCGGCGGTCGGCGTGCTGGGGCTCGCCGACGGCTTCGTGGTTGCCTACAGGCCCGGCTCCGCGACCGACCTGCCCAACGACGGGCTCGAGACCCTCGGCGGGCTCGGGAACGGCGGCGGCGGTGGCGGTGGCGGCGGAGGAGGCGGCGGCGGAAGCGGCGGCACGCCGGGACCGTCGATCGTTTCCGGCCCCGGGGCCGCGTCGACCGGCTACGCCACGCCGGTGTCCACCGTCACGAAGGGCGGCTCGCTCTCCTACGTGAACCTCGACGTCGTCCAGCACAACGTCGTCTCGAAGGAGAAGGCGCCCGACGGGCTGCCGGTGTTCCGCACCCCGCTGATCGGCCTCGGCGAGTCGGCGCAGGTCGAGGGCCTCGACCGCGTTACCGCCGGCAAGACGTACGAGTTCTTCTGCACCGTGCATCCGGGGATGCGCGGGAACCTGATCGTCAGGTAGCGGCCAGAGCCGCGGCCAGCTCGCCCGCGCTGGGATAGCGCGCCGCGGGATCCTTCGCCATGGCGCGCTCGACCACCGGATCGCCGGCCGGCGGCGGCTCCGAGAGGTGCGCCCGCATCGTCGCCTCCGCGTCCGCCCGCGGGAACGGCACCTCGCCCCTGAGCGCCCAGTGGAGCACGCCGCCGAGCGCGTAGACCTCCGACCGCGCGTCCATCGGCTCGCCGCGGATCTGCTCCGGCGCCGCGAAGACCGGGGTTCCGAGCCAGTTGCCCTCGCCGGTCACCCACGGTGCCGGGTCATTGATCCGGCGCGCCAGCGCGAAGTCGACCAGGTGCACGCGGCCGCCCGAGTCCACCAGCAGGTTGCCGGGCTTCACGTCGCGGTGTACGTAGCCGGCGGCGTGCACGGCGTCGAGCGCTGCCGCCGCCTGGGAGACGATCGCCACCGCCTGCGAGCGGCCGAGCGGCGCCAGCTCGAGCAGGCTCGGGCCGTCCACGAACCGCATGGCGATCCACCAGTCGCCGGCGTCCAGGAGCTCGACCACGTTCGTGTGATCGACGGCGCCGGCGGCCTCCGCCTCGCCGCGGAAGCGCTCGACCACCCCGGCGTCGCTCCGCAGCTCCTCGCGGAGCACCTTCACCGCGACGCCTCCCGCGCAGCGGTACACGACGCTCGAGCCGCCCTCGCCGGCCACGCCCTCGATTCTGTGGCCCGCGACCGTCTCCACGCGCGTATTCAACCGTGGCCGACTTGCGCCGGGAGTTACGCTGATGTGTTCGATGTCATCAGATCCACTTGCAACGTTCACCCCGCAGGTACGTGACTGGTTCACGCGCGCGTTCGCCGAGCCGACCGAGGCGCAACGCCAGGCGTGGCCTGCGATCGCGGGCGGCGACCACGTGCTCCTGTCGGCGCCCACCGGGTCGGGGAAGACGCTGGCCGCGTTCCTCTGGGGGCTCGACCGGCTGGTGGCCGAGCCGCCTGCCCCCCGCGATGGGGGGTCGCGCGACGACGCGCGGAAGACGCGGCTCGTGTACGTCTCGCCGCTGAAGGCGCTCTCGTACGACATCGAGCGCAACCTCCGCGCCCCGCTGAAGGGCATCGGGGGCGACGTGCAGGTGGCGCTCCGCACGGGCGACACGCCGCAGCGCGAGCGCCAGGCGATGCTGCGCAAGCCGCCGGACGTGCTCATCACCACCCCGGAGTCGCTCTACCTGATGCTCACCTCGCGGGCGCGCGAGCTGTTCGAGGGCGTCGAGTGGCTGATCGTCGACGAGATCCACGCGGTGGCGCAGACGAAGCGCGGCGCCCATCTCGCGCTCACGATGGAGCGGCTCGAGCGGCAGGCCGGCCGCCCCGTCCAGCGGATCGGCCTGTCGGCCACCCAGCGGCCGCTCGAGGAGGTCGGCCGCTTCCTCGCCGGCCCAGGCAGGGAGTGCCGCGTGGTCGACGCAGGCGTGCGCAAGCCGCTGGACGTCCGGATCGAGGTCCCGGTCGAGGACATGCGCGAGCCCGACGTCGAGCCGGGGAGCGACGCCGGCGGCGTCGCCGACAGCATCGCGCCCTACGGCGACAGCGTGTCCCGCCGCTCGATCTGGCCGGCGATCTACCCGCAGCTCCTCGACCTGGTCGAGCAGCACCGCTCGACGATCGTCTTCGTGAACAACCGCCGCGGCGCGGAGCGGCTGGCGATGCGGCTGAACGAGCTCGCGGCCGAGCGCAAGGCGGAGGCAGACGCCGCGGCCGGCGACGGCGCGGGGCCGCCCGACCACCCGCCGCTCGACATCGCGCGAGCCCACCACGGCTCGCTCGCCCGCGAGGAGCGCCTGATCGTCGAGGCGCTGCTCAAGTCCGGCGAGCTGCCGTGCCTGGTCGCGACGTCCTCCCTGGAGCTCGGGATCGACATGGGCGCCGTGGACCTCGTGCTACAGGTGGAGTCACCGAAGTCGGTCACCCGCGGGCTCCAGCGGATCGGCCGCGCGGGCCACAACGTCGGCGACGTGTCGAAGGGCCGGATCTTCCCGAAGTTCCGCGCGGACCTGCTCGAGGCGACCGTGGTCGTCAAGCGCATGCGCGACGGCGAGATCGAGCCGACGGTGGTGCCTCGCAACCCGCTCGACGTCCTCGCCCAGCAGATCGTGGCGATGGCGGTGTCGGAGGACACCGACCTGAGCGTGCCCGAGCTGCACGACCTCGTGCGGCGCTCCTACCCGTACGCCGAGCTGACCCGCGAGCTGCTCGACAACGTGCTCGACATGCTCGACGGCCGCTATCCGTCCGAGCAGTTCTCCGAGCTCCGCCCGCGGATCGTGTGGGACCGCGTGGCCGACACGATCCGGCCGCGCAAGGGCGCGCGCCAGCTCGCCGTCACGAACGCCGGCACGATCCCGGATCGCGGCCTCTACGGGGTCCACCTCCCGGACGGTCGCCGCGTGGGCGAGCTCGACGAGGAGATGGTCTACGAGGCCCGTCCGGGCCAGACCTTCCTGCTCGGCGCGTCGACCTGGCGGATCGAGGAGATCACCCGCGACCGCGTGATCGTGACCCCGGCGCCCGGCGCCCCCGGGGCCGTGCCGTTCTGGCGGGGCGACGGCATCGGGCGCCCGATCGAGCTCGGACGCGCGATCGGCGAGTTCTCCCGCTGGGCAGTCGACCGCGACCCGGCCGAGCTCGAGCGGACGCACGACCTCGACGAGCGCGCGGCGCGCAACCTCGTGCAGTACCTGCGCGAGCAGCGTGAGGCGACCAGGGTCCTCCCGTCCGACACCACGGTCGTGGTCGAGCGCTTCCGCGACGAGATCGGCGACTGGCGGCTGTGCGTGCTGTCGCCGTTCGGCGGGCGGGTGCACGCGGCGTGGGGCCTCGCGCTGTCGGCGCGCATCCGCGACGAGGCCGGCCTCGAGGCGGACGCGATCTGGTCGGACGACGGGATCGTCGTCCACCTCCCCGACGCTGACGAGCCGCCGTCCTCCGACCTCGTCATGGTCGACCCGGACGAGCTCGAGGACCTGGTCGTGCGCGAGCTGTCGTCGTCGGCGCTGTTCGGCGCCCGCTTCCGAGAGAACGCGGCGCGGGCGATGCTGCTCCCGCGCGCGTACCCGGGCAAGCGCACGCCGCTCTGGCAGCAGCGCCTCAAGGCGCAGTCGCTGCTCGAGGTGGCCAAGGGCTACGGGCAGTTCCCGATCGTGCTCGAGACCTACCGCGAGTGCCTGCGCGACGTGCTCGACCTGCCCGCGCTCCAGGAGCTGCTGCGGCAGCTCCATCGCCGCGAGCTGTCGCTGGTCGAGGCCGAGACGCGCCACGCCTCCCCGTTCGCCTCGTCGCTCCTGTTCGACTACGTCGCGACGTACATGTACGAGGGCGACACGCCCAACGCGGAGCGGCGCGCCGCGGCGCTGTCACTCGACCGCGACCTGCTGCGCGAGCTGCTCGGCCAGGAGGAGCTGCGCGAGCTGATCGATCCCGAGGCGCTGGCGGAGGTCGAGGCCGACCTCCAGCGGCGCAGCGAGCGCACCCGCGCCGCCAACGCCGACGCGCTCCACGACGTGCTCCGCGGGGTCGGCGACCTGACGACGGCCGAGGCGCAGGACCGCTCGCTGGAGGCGGTGTCGGCGAAGCGGATGCTCGAGCAGCTGCGCGACGAGCGGCGCGCGGTGGCCATGCGGATCGGCGGCGAGGAGCGCTGGATCGCTGCCGAGGACGCCGGCCTCTACCGGGACGCGCTCGGCGCGGTGCCCCCGGGAGGGCTGCCTGAGACCTTCCTCGAGCCGGTGGCCGAGCCGCTCGGCCGGCTCGTGCGCCGGTACGCGCGCACGCACGGCCCGTTCACCACCGGCGAGCTGGGCGCCCGCTACGCGGTCGACCCCTCCGCCACGCTGCGCGAGCTGGAGCGCGCGGGCGACCTCGTCCGCGGAGAGCTGCGGCCCGGCGGGGCCGAGCGCGAGTGGTGCGACCCCGAGGTCCTGCGCCGGCTGCGGCGGGCGTCGCTCGCGACGTACCGCAAGGAGGTCGAGCCGGCCGAGCAGCGGGCGCTGGCGCGGCTGCTCCCCGAGTGGCAGGGCGTGGACCGCTCGCCCCCGGGGGGCGCCGGCATCGACCGCCTGCGCGAGGTGCTCGTACCGCTCCAGGGGGTGGCGCTCGCGCCGGAGGTCTGGGAGCGGGACGTGCTGCCGCGGCGCGTCGGCGCGTACTCGCCGACCTGGATGGACGCCCTGTGCGCCGGCGGCGAGCTGGTCTGGGTCGGAGCGGGGTCGCTCGGTCGCCACTCGGGCAAGGTCGCGCTCTACTTCCGGGAGGACGCGCGCTGGCTGGGGCCGCCGCCGAACCGCGGCGAGCGGCCGGCCGAGCCGCTCCACGACGCGATCCGCGCGCGGCTCGAGCGCGGCGCCTCGTTCTGGACCGACCTGATCGCGGACGTCGTGGAGGTCGGGGGCCACGCGGTGGAGCCGGTCGAGCTCCAGGAGGCACTGTGGGACCTCGCGTGGGCGGGCGAGGTGACGAACGACGCGTTCGCCCCGCTGCGCGCCCCGAAGCTTTCCCTGGCCAAGCCGCGCGCTCAGCGCGAGCGCTCCGCGCGGCGCTTCGGCGGCCGCCGCCGCCCGGCCGCGCCCCAGATCCAGGGGCGCTGGTCGCTCACGGAGCCGCTCTT
>DATENL010000008.1:0-2125 GCA_035275105.1 Thermoleophilaceae bacterium | reverse complement strand
TCCGGCGGCGCGCGTCGCGGAGCCTGCCGTCGTGGTGTCGCGAGTCGCGGCGCCGCGGGTGCGTCAGCGCGGCGGCTCGGTGCCGCCCGCGCCGCACACCTGCGTTGGTTCCGGCTAGGCCGAGGCCGGCTCCGGGTCGGGGCGCACCAGCACGGTGTCCGCGACCGGGATGATCTCGTCCGCCGGCAGGTCCGCCCGCGAGGCGTGCTCGCGGATCTTCTCCGGGCTCGACGCCTGGTAGATGCAGACGGTTCCCACCGATCCGCCGTCCTCCTCCAGCACGTAGCTGCGGATCCAGCGGATGTCGTCCGACATCTCCTCGTCTCCGACCTGGGTCGACCGCCCGGCGGCCTCCTCCAGCTCGGCGCCCGACTTCCAGCCGCTCCGCCGAAGGATCACGTAGGTCTGCATTGGCCGCACCTCCATCTGGTTGTGAACGAGACGCGACCCTATTCGCGTCTGGCCCGTCCCGCAACCGGGTGCTCGCCGTCCCTCACGTACCTCCGTGCCTAGCGGGCACCAGCCCGCGGCCCTCCATCTCGCCGCGCAGCCACCGGATCGGGTCCTGGTCCTTCGCCTCGCTCGAGCCGTCAACCTCGATGAAGCTCAGGAAGAGGTCGTGGTCCGGGACGCGCTCGAACACCTCGTCGAGCGCGTCCTCGTCGAGGCGGCCCTTGCGGCGCATCTTCTTCCAGATCGCGTAGGGGCGATCGTGGAGCTCGATCGTGGCGAGCAGCACCTCGTCTCCGGTGTAGCGCTCGGCGAAGCGCCGGGCGCGCATCGCGTGGTGGTTCTCGCCGGACTTCGGGAGGAACGACCTGACGTCGCCCTTGAACGAGTCGTGGACGAGGGCGACGAAGCGGAGCTGGGCGCGGCGGGCCGGTGACTCGTCGCGGGCGTCGATCGCGCGCAGGAGGTCCGCGACGTGGTTGCAGATCCTGCCCTCGGGGTGCGACTTGCGCGGCTTGCCCCAGGCCAGGCCCTCGAGGAGGTCCGGGTCGGCGGCGACGGCCGCCTCGAGCTCGTTCTCCGGCTCGAAGCCCTCGACCAGCTCGGCGGCGCGGGCGCCCGGCGCGGCTCCGGTGTTCGCACCGGAGCCCGTATCCGCGGCTACGCCGGCTCCACCTGCTCGGCGAACCATTCCCCGCCCTCACGCCGCGCGAGGATCACGCGCACCGGCCCCTGCGGCCCGGCGCAGACCATGTGGGCGCGGTCCTCGGTCACGCCCGGCCGGTCCTCCACGAGGACCAGCTCTACCGCGGGCCACTCGTGGTCGGGGTGCCGCTCGCGCAGAGCCTCCGACGCCACGCCGAGCATGCTCTCCCGGTGCCAGCCGCGGTCCTTCGCGCGGGCCTGCTCGAGAGCGCGGTCCGCATGGCGGATGTGCTCCTCGACCTCGGGCCTGGCGGCGCGCCGCCGCACGGCGATGAAGCCTCCGATGAAGAAGATCACCGCCAGCACCGAGATAACGACGATGATCACGGCAAGAGTCGACATGCAGCGAGTCTATGCGAGCGGAAAGCGAAACGGGCCGCCCCGAGGGACGGCCCGTTTCATTGAATTAATCGGCGGCGACCTACTCTCCCAGGCCCTTGCGAGCCAAGTACCATCGGCGCTGAGGGGCTTAACTGCTCTGTTCGGAATGGGAAGAGGTGTGTCCCCCTCGCTATGACCACCGAAAGGTTGCGAGACCGGCGACTCTCGCCGGACCCTCAAAACCGCACAGTTGACCTCATCAAAACGGGGATCAAAATATCCGTCAAGCCCTCGAAGCATTAGTACCGGTTCGCTGAGTGCATTGCTGCGCGTACACGACCGGCCTATCGAGCTGGTGGTCTTCCAGCGCTCTTACTCCCTCAAGGGGATGGGAGAACTCATCTCGAGGTGGGCTTCCCGCTTAGATGCTTTCAGCGGTTATCCCATCCAGACGTAGCTAACCTGCGGTGCCCTTGGCAGGACAACAGGTACACCAGAGGTCTGTTCATCCCGGTCCTCTCGTACTAGGGACGACTCCTCTCAATTCTCCAACGCCCACGGCAGATAGGGACCGAACTGTCTCACGACGTTCTGAACCCAGCTCGCGTACCGCTTTAATGGGCGAACAGCCCAACCCTTGGGACCTACT
>DATENL010000007.1:0-9068 GCA_035275105.1 Thermoleophilaceae bacterium | reverse complement strand
GGCGCCCGCGCGAGCCCCGCCACCAGGCGCAGCAGCGAGGTCTTGCCCGCGCCCGATGGACCGGCCAGCGCCAGCGGCGCCCCGGGCGCCACGTCCAGCGCCGCGTCGGGGGTCTCAAGCCGGAGCATCGACGGCCTTGACCGACAGGAGCACCGCGAGCGAAACCGCCACGAGGATCGCGGCCAGCGCCAGCGCCGACGTGAAGTCGGTGCCGAAGCGCTCGTAGATGGCGAGCGGCGCCGTCTGGGTGACGCCCCGGAACGAGCCGGCGAACATGAGCGTCGCGCCGAACTCCCCGAGCGCGCGGCCCCAGGCGAGCGCGGCGCCGGCGGCGAGCCCGCTGCGGGCGACGGGAACCGCGACCCGCGCGAACGTGCGCGCCGGACCGGCGCCGAGCGTGCGGGAAGCCTCGAGCAGCGACGGGTCGATCGCCCCGAACGACGCCTGCGCCTGGCGGACGTAGAAGGGCGCCGAGACGAACGTGAGCGCCGCGACGACTCCGGCGGTCTCGAGCACCAGGCCGGCGTCCACGAGGCCATTCGGCCCGAACGCGGCGAGCAGCCCGACGCCGGCGACCGCGGGCGGCAGCACGAGCGGGAGCTCGATCAGCGTCGTGACCAGCGCGCGCCCGCGAAAGCGGCGCGTGGCGAGCAGGTACGCCGCCGGCGTGCCGACGACGACGTCGATCGCCAGCGCGATGGCGCTCGTCTCGAGGCTCAGGCGGAGCGCATCGAGCGCGGCGTCGTCGCCGAGGCTCTCGAGGAGGGCGCCGGGCCCGGTGTGGACGAAGATCGCTACGACCGGGAGCGTGAGGAAGGCAAGCGCGAGCGCGAGGGCGAGCGTCGAGACGATGCGGAAGCCGGTCATGCGGCGCCCGCCGCGCGACCGTCCGGACTCGGTCACGGCAGCCGGAACCCCGCCCGCAGGAGCGCTCGCCGTCCGCGGGCCTCGAGCAGGCCGCGCACGAACGCGCGCGCGGCGTTGCTCCTCCTCACGATCGCAACCGCGTAGCTCGCCTCGGACTGGGGCAGCTCGATCGCGCGCAGGCGGGCGGCGCGCGCGTCGGTCGCGTATACGAAGCCGGCGTCGACCGCGCCCTGCTCCACCTTGCCGACCACGCCGGCCACGTCGGGCTCCTGCGAGCGCACGTTCCGGAGCACGCGGCGGCCGTCGTCGCCGCTGGCCGCCAGCACCTTGCGCGCGTACTTGCCCGCCGGGACGGTGGGCGAGCCGATCGCGACCTTCACGCCCGGCCGCGCGGCGTCGGCCAGCGAGCGGATCCGCTGCGAGCGGGCTACGAGCACCAGCCGGTTGCGCGCGAACACGATCGGCCGCTCGACCAGGCCGTGGACGTGGAGGTCCTGGGGCAGCTCCGTGTTGGCGGCGGCGTACACGTCCGGCCTCACGCCCGACCGGATCTGCGCCGCGAGCTGGTCCGAGCCGGCGAACGAGTAATGGGCGTGGGGCTCGTAGGCGGTGAACGCCTGCTTCAGCGACGCGGCGGCGGAGACCTTCAGCTCCTGGTCACCCGCGCCGCCGCCGCATCCCGCCAGCCCGAGCACGGCCGCGAGGGCCGCGACGGCGACCGCCGTCCGCATCACTTCGCGCGGTCGACCATCACCGACGTCGCCTTGACGGTCGCCGTGGCCTCGACCCCCTCCGCGAGCCCGAGCTCCTCCACCGAGTCGCGCGTGATCGCGGCCGTCACGCGGAACGGCCCGGCCTCGATCTCCACGAGCGCCATGACGCCGTCCACCTCGACGGACGTCACGACGCCCGGGAACCGGTTGCGCGCGGACAGCGGCTGATTCGTCAGGTGCCGCGACGGCCGCTCGCGCAGCCGCTCGACCTCCTCGACCGCCACGCGCCGCCGTCCCTGGGCGTCGCGCGTCGTCGCGAGCTTCCCGGCGCGGTCCCAGCGGCGAAGCGTGTCGGCGCTGACGCCGAGCGCCTTGGCGGCCTCCCCGAGCGAGACGTCCCGAGACATCTGCCTAAGCATTGCATAGGCAGACTGGCTGAAGGGCCCGAGCGCCGGGGGGCCGGGGGTGGGTCGGCTACGCCGCGGGGTTCTCGACGATCATCGCCAGGCCCTGGCCGACGCCGATGCACATCGTCGCCAGCCCGTAGCGGCCGCCGCGACGGCGGAGCTCCCAGATCAGCGTTCCGAGCAGGCGCGCGCCGGAGGAGCCCAGCGGGTGACCGAGCGCGATCGCCCCGCCGTTCACGTTCAGCTTCTCGTGCGGGATGCCGAGCTCGCGGATCGACGCGAGCACCTGCGCGGCGAACGCCTCGTTCAGCTCGACCAGGTCGAGGTCGTCGACCCGAAGCCCGGCGAGCGCCAGCGCCTTGCGGGTGGCCGGCACGGGGCCGACGCCCATGTACGCCGGGTCGACCCCGGCCGCCGCCGTCGCCACGACGCGCGCGAGCGGCTCGCGGTCGAGCTCGCGGGCGCGCTCCTCGCTGCATACGACGAGGCACGCGGCGCCGTCGTTGAGCTGCGACGAGTTGCCGGCGGTCACGGTCCCGCCCTCGCGGAACGCGGGCCGGAGCGACGCGAGCCGCTCGAGCGTGGTGTCCGGCCGCGGTCCCTCGTCGGAGTGCACTGTCACCGGCGGCCCCTTGCGCTGCGCGACCTCGACCGTCACGACCTCGTCGTCGAAGCGGCCCGCCTCGGTCGCGGCGACCGCGCGCCGGTGCGACTCGAGCGCGAACTCGTCCTGGTCCTCGCGCGACACGCCGTAGCGCTCGGCGACGTTCTCGGCCGTCTCGCCCATGGCCTCCGTCGAGTAGCGCTCCTCCATCCGCGGGTTCACGAGGCGCCAGCCGAGCGTGGTGTCGACCATCTCGCGCGGCCCGCGCGGGAACGCCCGGTCGGGCTTGAGCATCACGAACGGCGCGCGGCTCATCGACTCGACGCCGCCGCCCAGGAGCAGGTCGCCCTCGCCGACGCGCACCGCGCGCGCCGCCTGGCTCACGGCCTCGAGCCCCGACGCGCACAGCCGGTTGACCGTCGCGCCCGGGACCTCGACCGGCAGTCCCGCCAGGAGGGCGGCCATCCGCGCGACGTTGCGGTTGTCCTCGCCCGCCTGGTTGGTCGCGCCGAGGATCACGTCGTCGATCGAGTCGGGCGGCAGGTCGCCCCGCGCGACGACCGCCTCGACGACCCGCGCGGCGAGGTCGTCCGGCCGCACGGTGGAGAGAACGCCCGCGTAGCGGCCGATCGGCGTGCGGACGGCGTCCACGATCACTGCGCTGCGCGGCTCCGTGATGGCGCGATCCTAGCTACGCTGCCGTCATCGAAGATCCGCTGTTCGAAGTCGGAGTGGTTGTCATGGGCGTCCTGATCTTCGGGATCTTCCTGGCGATCGGCAAGTGGCACCCGACCTCGGGCGCCGAGGTGCTCGACTGGAAGCCGACGCGCTCGTACGAGGACGAGATCGAGCTCGAGCTCGAGGACGTGGACCAGATGCTCGAGGCTCAGAACGAGCGCCGGCGCAAGAGCGGCCGGCCCGAGATCAGCGAGGACGACGTGCGCGCGGAGGTCGCGGCCGACGAGCGCGAGCAGCAGAGGCGCGCGGCGGAGTTCCGCGAGGAGGGCGAGGACCCGCAGTAGGCGCGCTTGCATTCGCCGCTGGCCCCGGTTAGGGTCGGCCATCAGCGAGGCGAGTGTGGTGCCAGATCACGACGAGAAGCGGCTGATGGACACGGACGTCCACCGCGTTCGCCTGTGTGCCGTCGTCGTCGCCGGGCTGCTCGCCGTCGCGGCGGCGCCCGCCGCGGCCCTCGTGACGCTCCCGCTCAACGACGGGGCCGGAAGCCCGGCGAAGCTCAGCGGCGCGCACGCCAGCGAGGTCGGCACGAACCTCCTGGCCACCAAGCAGCCGGGCGAGCCGGCGCACGGCGGCGGGGCCGGGGGCGCGTCGGTCTGGTACTCGTGGACCGCGCCGCGCAGCGGACCCGCGCAGGTGAACACCTGCTCCAAGGCCACGACGTTCAACACGCTTCTCGCGGTCTACCGCTCGAACGGCGCGGTGCCGCCGTTCTCGAACCTAACCAGGGTCGCCGGAAACGACGACCATCCCGGCGGCGCCTGCTCCGGAGGACGGAGCCTCGTCGACTTCGATGCATCGGGCGGCACCACGTACCGCATCGCGGTCGACGGCGTGGGGGGCGCCACCGGGGCTTTCCAGCTCAACGTCGGCGAGGTCTCGGACTACGCCGGCAGGACGAGCCAGGGCCAGGCCGTCAGCTTCAGCCTCTCCGACGACCGCAAGCGGGTGACCGGGCTGAAGATCCAGCTCACCGCGACGTGCCGGCTGACCGGCCTCGCCGCGCCCACGACCAACACCTTCCCGCTGGGCAGCCCGTCGGCGTTCACGATCCGCGCCGGCGAGTTCGGGCGGACGGTCGAGCGCACGACGCTCGGGGTCTACGAGCAGAAGCGGGTCCGAGGCGCGCGCGACGGGCGCCGGTGGAACGGCACGGCGCGCTACCTGACGGACAGCCTCGGCGGAAGCTGCGACAGCGATCGGGTGGGCTGGAGCGCTCGCCCGACTCCGCTGCACGGGCTGGCCGGCTAGGCGGCGCGCAGCGACCGGCTGGCGCCGGTGGCGACCATCCAGTCGCGCAGCAGGCGGTTGAAGCGGCCGGGCAGCTCGATGTGCGGGTAGTGGCCGCAGTCGTCGAAGACGTGGACCTCGGCGTCGGGGTGCAGGTCGCGGAACGTGTGCGCGTGCTCTGACGGGACGAGCCCGTCGTGGCGGCCCCAGACCAGCCAGCGCGGGACGTCGATCGCGGCCGAGTCCTCGAGGAGCGTGCCGGTGTACGAGTCGATGCAGCAGCGCCCGGCGGCGAGCAGCCGGTCGAAGTCGCGCGGCGCGCCGTGCATCCGCACCAGGTGGTCGATCGTCTCGCGCATCTGGCGCGGGTCGTGGAACAGCCGCCAGTCGAGGAAGCGCGTCATCCCCTGCTTGATCAGGACCGGCGTGACCGGGCTCGGGACCGACAGCGCGGTCTTCCAGACCCGTCCGTAGCCGGCCAGCGCGTGCCACCACCACGGCGGCGCCTTGCCGAGCCCGGCCGGCGCGACGAGGCCGAGCCGGTCGACGAGGTCGGGACGCTGGAGCGTGAGGTGCAGCGCGATCGCGCCGCCCAGCGAGTGCCCGATGACGGTTGCGCGCTCGACCCCGAGCCGCTCGAGCAGCTCGGGGAAGAACGGCTTGTAGAAGTCCAGCAGCCGCGGCGCGTGCGGGTCGGCCGAGCGCCCGAACGGGGGCACGTCGACGGCGAGGACCCGGTGGCGCTCGAGCAGGCCGGGGACCACGCGCCGCCAGCCGTCCGCGGTGTCCCCGTAGCCGTGGATCAGGAGTACGGGCGGTCCCTCGCCAGCGTCGACGACGTACGTCGGGACCCCCTGCACGTCGACCAGCGTGTGCGGAAGCTCGCGCCCCTTCGCGTCGTACAGCCCGGGATGTCGCGGCCTGCGACTCACCCGTCCCCTCTGGTCCTGTTTTCCCGCATTTTGCGAGGTCCCCTCGTGTCCTTTCTACCACGGCTCGCGGCGTTGCGAAACTGGTTCCTGCGTAGCCTGGCGCCATGGCGCGGGTCCTGATCGTCGGCTGCGGCTGCCGCGGCCGCGAGCTAGGTCGTGAGCTTCGCGCGCGCGGGCACGCCGTGCGCGGCACGAGCCGCGGCGAGCCGGGCCGGGCCGCGATCGAGGCGGACGGGCTCGAGGGCGTCGTCGCCGACCCCGGGCGGCTGGCCACGCTCGTGCCCCAGCTCCAGGGGGTCACCGTCCTCTGCTGGCTGATGGGCGGAGCGGACGACCCCGCGCTCCACGGCGAGCGCTTCGAGACCCTCCTCGAGACGCTCGTCGACACGCACGTGCGCGGCGTCGTGCACGAGAGCGCCGCGGCGGAGCCGCACGCGGAGCGCGCGCGGGCGACCTACGCGATGCCGGTGGTGCTCGTGGACGAGCCGGCGTCCGACCCGGGGCGCTGGCTGGCCGCCTCGCTCGCGGCGGTCGAGGCGGTGCTCGCCGCGTAGCGCGCTCCCGCCGCGACGAACGCCCGGAACAGCGCGGCCTGCTCGGGCCGGTCGACGATGCCCTCCGGGTGCCACTGCACGCCGAGCTCGAACTCGGCGTCCGGCAGCTCGACCGCCTCGATCACCCCGTCGGCGGCGTGCGCCACCGCGCGCAGGCCGTGGCCGAGCCGCCGCGGCGCCTGGTGGTGGAAGGAGTTCACCTCGAGCAGCCCGGAGCGGCCGAGCGAGCGCGCGAGCAGGCTGTCCGGCGCGATCGTCACCTCGTGGAGGACGGCCGGGTCGTCGGGCCGCCCGCGGTGGTGGATCACCCTGCTGCCGACCTCGTCGGGCAGGTCCTGGATCAGGTCGCCGCCGCGCGCGACGTTCAGCACCTGCGCCCCGCGGCAGATCGCGAGCACCGGCATGCCGAGCCGCTCGGCCTCGCGCACGAGCGCCACCTCCAGGCGGTCCACGTCGGGGTTGGTCGGGCCGAGCTTCGGGTGCCGCTCGGCGCCGTACATAGACGGGTCCACGTCGGGCCCGCCGCTCAGGCACAGGCCGGCCAGGCCGGCGACGAAAGACGGAGCCAGCTGCGGGTCGAGCGGGGGGATCACCACCGGGGCTGCGCCCGCCTCGGCCAGCGCGCTGAAGTAGCCCTTGCCGAGCACGACCTCGTCGACGGCCGCGTCGGCGTGGGGTAGGGGCTCGTCCGGTCCGGGTAGGCGGATCTCGGACGTCGTGAGGCCGATCAGCGGTCGCATCGAAGACATGGTCGCGCCTCTGATTCAATAGGCGAAAGCCTGCCGAAATTCAAGACTTTGCTACCCCGGAGGTAAGTGCAGTGGCCCCCTATGCCAATGACGTGCTGGTCGAGACCGACTGGGTCCAGCAGCACCTCGAGGACGACTCGATCCGCATCGTCGAGGTCGACGAGAACCCCGCCCTCTACGAGGAGGCCCACATCCCGGGCGCGATCGGCTTCGACTGGAAGAAGGATCTCCAGGACCAGGTCGAGCGCGACTTCCTCGGGCCCGACGAATTCGGCGCGCTGATGGGCAGCCGCGGGATCTCGAACGACCACACGATCGTGCTCTACGGCGACCGCAACAACTGGTTCGCGGCCTACACGTACTGGTACTTCAAGTACTACGGGCACCACAAGGTGCTGCTGGTCAACGGCCCGCGCGAGAAGTGGATCTCCGAGGGGCGTCCGACGAGCACGGACGTGCCCGAGTACGAGGCCGCGACCTTCAACGCCCAGCCCGGCGACGAGGCGATTCGCGCGAAGCGCGACGAGGTGATGGAGAAGTTCGCCGGCGGCGCCAACCTCGTGGACGTGCGGTCGCCCGCGGAGTACTCCGGCGAGCTGATCGCGATGGCCGGCTACGAGCAGGAGGGCGCGCAGCGAGCGGGGCACATCCCGGGTGCCGCGTCGATCCCGTGGGCGCAGGCGGTGAAGGAGGACGGCACGTTCAAGGACGCCGACGAGCTGCGCGAGCTCTACGGCGGCAAGGGCGTGCTCGACGGCGACCCGATCATCGCGTACTGCCGGATCGGCGAGCGCTCGGCGCACACGTGGTTCGTGCTCCACGAGCTGCTCGGCGAGGGCGACGTGAAGAACTACGACGGCTCCTGGACCGAGTGGGGCAACATGGTCGCGGTGCCGATCGAGAAGGGTTGAGAGCCGGGGCGGTCCTGGCCGCCGTCGCGTTCGTCCTCGGCCTCGCAGGCTGCGGCGGAGACGGCGGCGGGTTCGAGAAGACGGTCGACGCCGGGCCGCCGCCCGAGCCGGAGGAGTCGATCAGCGCCTTCGCCGGGCGCCTGGCCAGCGCGGTCGAGGCGGGCGAGCAGGGGAACTGCCGCGAGCTGCAGACGCTGAGCAGGACCGGCGCGATGCGACTCAACTGCAACGCGCGCGCGAAGCGCGCGTTCGCCGGCTTCAAGGTGACCGCCACGGCGCGCTACGGCACAGGCGGGATCGTGGAGTTCGAGGACGCCGAGACGAAGCGGCCGGAGCTGCCGGGCGGGCAGAGGCCGTCGCCCGAGGGCGCGCGGGGCGTCTACACGGTGGCGGTCGACCGCCGCGGGCGGTTCGCGTTCACGGGCCCGATCTCGCCGATCCTCCCCGGGCCGACGATCGGGACCAGCGCGCGTGACACGGCCGGTCCCGCTCGGGCGGTGCGGCACTTCCTCGAAGCCGTGAAGCGGAGCGACTGCGCGGGGTTCTACGCGGTCACCTTCACGCCCGGGCTCGAGCGGGAGGAGGCGTGCGCGAGCAAGCTCGGCGCCTACGCGCCGCTGGCCGAGCAGCTCGAGGAGGGCGACGTGGAACCGAAGCTGGAGCGGCTGGGGGGCACGGCCGACTTCACGTTCTTCGGGCTGCGCACGGGCGACGGCTACCGGACGGTGGTGGTGCTGAGGACGGCGCCGGGCGAGCCGCAGCCGTACCTGGTGATGGGCACCCTCAAGGGTCCGTCGTGAGCGGGGCGAGCCGCTCGAGCAGGAGCTGGACGATCCGCGCCGTGGCACCCCAGATGAAGCTGCCGCCGGCCGTGTAGGTCGGCGTCTTGATCGGTACGCCGCGCCGCAGCAGGCGCTTCAGCTCGTAGCCGCCGATCAGCGCGGGGATCGAGATCTCGAGCACCTCCTCGACCTCCTTCGGCTGCGGCGTCCAGGCGTGGCCGGGCCTGATCACCCCGACGAACGGGTGGATGCGGTAGCCGGTCACGAAGGTGCCCACGGGCGGCAGGGCGCCGACCAGCTCCACCTCCTCGCGCGCGAGGCCGATCTCCTCCTCGGACTCGCGCAGGGCGGTGATGCGGAGGTCCTCGTCGGGGAAGTCCTGGCGGCCGCCGGGGAACGAGATCTCGCCGGCGTGCCGCTTCAGGTCGTCGCGGCGCTTCGTGAACACGGCGTGCAGGGCGCCGCTGTCGAGGAAGAGCGGCACGAGGACCGCCGCGTCGGTCGACCCGGGCGCGGCCATGGCGGCGGCCTCCTCGGGCGAGAGCAGCAGCTCCCGCAGCTGGTCCGGAGTTGGGTCCGTC
>DATENL010000006.1:0-21451 GCA_035275105.1 Thermoleophilaceae bacterium | reverse complement strand
TGCTCGCGACCGTCGGCGCGCTGTCCACCTTCTATCCCGACGCGAACAACATCGACGACGAGGTCGAGCGCCACATGGCCGGCGTGCGGCTGATCGCGAAGATGCCCACGCTCGCCGCCTTCGCCTACCGCCACAACCTTGGGCTGCCGTACGTCTATCCGGACAACGACCTGTCCTACCCCGGCAACTTCCTCTCGATGATGTTCAAGATGACCGAGGTCAAGTACGAGCCCGATCCGCGGCTCGAGCGCGCCCTCGACGTCCTCTGGATCCTGCACGCCGACCACGAGCAGAACTGCTCGACGAACGCGGTCCGCGGCGTGGGCTCGTCGCAGGTGGACCCGTACTCGGCGGTCGCGGCCGGCGTGGCCGCGCTCTACGGACCGCTGCACGGGGGCGCCAACGAGGCCGTGCTGAAGATGCTCGACCGGATCGAGTCCACGGACAACATCCCGGACTTCCTCGAGGGCGTGAAGGACGGCAAGGAGAAGCTGATGGGCTTCGGCCACCGCGTCTACAAGAACTACGACCCGCGGGCCGAGATCATCAAGAAGCATGTCGACGAGGTGTTCGAGGTCACGGGCAAGAACCCGAAGCTCGACATCGCGGTCGAGCTCGAGAAGCGCGCGCTCGACGACGACTACTTCATCGAGCGCAAGCTGTACCCGAACGTCGACTTCTACTCGGGCCTGATCTACGAGGCGCTCAACCTGCCGCCCGACATGTTCACGGTGATGTTCGCCATCCCGCGCACGTCCGGCTGGATCGCCCAGTGGCTCGAGATGGTCACCGACCCGGAGACGAAGATCGCCCGCCCGCGCCAGATCTACACCGGCGCCCGCGAGTCGAGCTACCTGCCGATCGAGGACCGCGAGAAGAAGAGCGAGAAGCCGCGCGGGGAGACGAACCTGATCGACCCCGCGCGCGGCCACTGACGAGCTAGGTGTCCGACGGCACCCCCTCGTCCAGCTCGCACTCGTGCAGTGCGGGCGAGACGTCGGCGGCGTGCGCCACGCCGGCGCCGGCTCCGATCGCCATCGGTTCGCCGCGGTTGAAGGCGGGCGGAGCCGGGTCGTCGGGGCCGCCGTCCGTCAGGACGTAGCCGCCGCGATGCGAGTTCTCGGCCTCGTTGCAGACCGCGGTGCCGGATGAGGTGTCCGCCTGCGCGGGAACGGCGCCGGAGAGCGCCGTGACGACGAGGGCGGGAACGACGAGCTTGCGCGTAAGCAAGGTGAGACTCCTGTGACTCGGGGACCTGTGCTTTGCGCTCGCAGGGGGTGCTCCTGTTAACGGCCTGCGGCGCGGCTCGCCTTAGCGGCGGGCGCGCGGGCGGACGTTTGGCCGACTGGCGCGGGCTCAGATGCGGAAGACCGGCAGGAGCCGCTTCTCGTGCTCGGCCTCGATCTCGGCTACGACCTCGACGTGCTCCTCGATCCCTGAGCCGCGCAGCTTCGTCGCGAGCAGCTCGTCGATCTGGAACAGGCCGGAGGAGTTGTTCATCTCGATCCGAACCTGGACGGCCTTCTCCTCGCCCGGCTCGATCGTGACCGCGTCGATCGCCGCGGCCGACACCGAGTGGATGTTCGGGCGGCGCGTCTCGAACGGGATGCGCGACCGGCCGCTCGCCATGTCGAGCGCGTCGGCCACGCGCACGATGCCGGCCTCGATCGTGTGAGGGTCGCCCGCGCGGCGGTGGCCGATCACCGCGTGGAGCGCCTCTGACAGCACCACGGTCAGCTCCGGGTCCTCGTAGATCCCCTCGAGCAGCTGCGGCAGCCGGTCGGACGCCAGGAACAGGCTGTACTGCTCGTGGTCGGTGCGGTGGATCGACATCCCCGTGTCGTGGAACAGGCACGCGGCGGCGATCACGACCTCGGCGTCGCGAGCGCCCATCCCGTGCGTGGTGACCATCGCCGGCTCGACGCCGCCGCGGTTGAGGAGCCGGAACAGCCGCAGCGCGATGTTCATGACGATCTGGACGTGGACCCAGGAGTGGTCCGACATGTCGCGGCGGTCGGCGTTGATCTGCTGCATGTACCACCACGCGTGCAGGCGCCGGTCCGCGTTGGCCGCCTTGAAGAGCCTCTCGAGCTTGCGATTGCCGCGCGTAGGCGCCCGAATCTCGGTCGACGGCACGTCCACGCCGGGTACCCTTCCACAAGGTGAGGCTCGAACCGCTCGTCGATGGCCACGGCCGTGTCATCTCGGACCTGCGCGTGTCCGTGACCGACCGCTGCAACTTCCGCTGCCAGTACTGCATGCCGGCCGACGGCCTGCCGTGGCTCGACCGGGACGAGGTGCTGCGCTTCGAGGAGCTCGAGCGTCTGGTGCGGATCTTCGCCGGACTGGGCGTGGAGTCCGTCCGCCTCACGGGCGGTGAGCCCCTCGTCCGGCGCGACTTCCCGAAGCTGGTGGCGATGCTCGCCCGCGTCGACGGCCTGGCCGACCTCTCGCTCACCACGAACGGCTACCTGCTCGAGCGCGACGCGGATGCCCTGGTCGCCGCCGGGCTGCGGCGGATCAACGTCTCGGTCGACTCGCTACAGCGCGACCGCTTCTTCCAGATCACCCGGCGCGACTCGCTGGCGCAGGTCCTGCGCGGCATCGATGCGGCGGCCCGCCACCCCGAGCTGCGCCCGATCAAGCTCAACGCGGTGGCGCTGCGCGGCTTCACCGAGGACGAGATCCTCCCGTTCGCCGAGTACGCGCGCCGCACCGGCTTCCAGGTGCGGTTCATCGAGTTCATGCCGCTCGACGCCGACCACGCGTGGAGCGAGGACGCCGTGCTGACGGGCGCCGAGGTGCGCGCCGCGATCGAGCGCGTGCACCCGCTGGAGGAGCTGCCGCGCGAACCGTCGGCGACGGCTCGGGTGTTCCGCTTCCGCGACGGCGGCGAGGGCGAGGTCGGGTTCGTCAACCCGGTGTCGGAGCCGTTCTGCGCCGACTGCGACCGAGTCCGGCTGACCTCCGACGGCAAGCTGCGCACCTGCCTCTTCTCGCTGCACGAGACGGACCTGCGCGGCCCGCTGCGCGACGGCGCGGGAGACGACGAGCTGGCCGGCCTGATCCGCGACGCGGTGTGGAGCAAGGAGCTCAAGCACCATGTCGGCGAGCCCGGCTTCCGGCAGCCGCCGCGGACCATGAGCGCAATTGGCGGCTGAGGTCCAGGACCGCCACGCGCAGTTCACGATCGGCTTCGACCGCCGAGACCGCGAGCGCGTGCTCGCTATCTGGGACTCGATCCTGGAGGGGCAGCAGTGGTCCGAGGGCGAGTGGACGCGCCGGTTCGAGTCGGCGTGGGCCGGCTGGAACGGCCTCGGCGCGGTCGCGTTCGGGTCGTGGGCCGGCGGAGCGCTGGCCGCGCTCGATCACGCGGGCGTCACCGGCGAGACGGTCCTGTGCCCGTCGAACACCTTCATGGCCACGCCGCTGGCGGCGGTGCGCGCGGGGGCGCGCGTGGAGTTCGTCGACTGCAACCGCGAGGACCTCTGCATGTCCTTCGACGACTTCGAGCGGAGGGTCGCCGAGCACAGGCCGCGCGCCGCGATCCTCGTGCACATCGGCGGCCACATCGCGTTCGACTCCGAGCGGATCGCCGACCTCTGCCGCAGCGAGGGGATCTTCCTGCTCGAGGACTGCGCGCACGCCCACGGCGCGAGCTGGGGCGACCGGCGGCCGGGTGCGTACGGCGACGCGGGCGTGTACTCGTTCTACGCCACCAAGACCGTCTCGACCGGCGAGGGCGGCGTGCTCGTGTCCCGCGACGAGGACCTCCTCGAGCACGCGCGCGCCTTTCGCAACTACGGGAAGCCCGATCACCGCGTGGAGGGCCTGAACTTCCGTATGAGCGAGTTCACCGCGGCGCTCGCGACGGTGCAGACGGAGCGTCTCGACGAGATCGTCGCCTGGAAGAACGCCGTGGCGCGCGAGCGGCTCGACCCCCTCTACGAGCGCCGCCTCGAGCTCCCGGACGGGATGACGTCGGGGCTCTACAAGTACGTGGTCTTCGAGCCGATCGAGCGCTCCACCGGGAAGGTCTACGACCAGCCCTGCCACCGCGCGATGGGCCACTCGGCCGACCTGCCCAACACGGACTGGGTGGCCGAGAACCACTGGTGCGTGCCGCTGTACTACCGGCCGGACTGAACCTCCTCGAGGACCCGCGGTAGCGCCGCGGCGGTGCGGCGGTGGGAGCCCGGCGCGCTGTAGGCGTCGGAGTCGTGCAGGAGGAGGACGTCGGCCGGCGTCAGGTCCTCGGTCACCTCCGCGGCGATCGACCCCGGCGTCGCGCGGGCGCGCCAGTCGTGACCCCACCTCGACCAGAGGAGCACGTCGTAGCGCTCGCGCGCCGCGCGCAGGCCGGGCCACGAGAAGATGCCGTAGGGCGGGCGGTAGAGGGCGGGCTCGCGGCCGGTCGCGCGCGCGATCGCGTCGTGCGCCCGGTCGAGGTCGTCGGGCACGTCGAGGCGGCGAAGCTGGTTCACGTGGCGGTGGCCGTGGCTCGCGATCGTGTGGCCGGCGGCGGCGATCTCCGCGGCCAGGGACGGGTGGCGCTCCACCTGCTCGCCCACCAGGAAGAAGATCGCCCTCACGTCCCCGAGCGCGTCGAGCACGGCGGGCGTCCCCTCGGGGTGCGGGCCGTCGTCGAACGTGAGCGTCGGGCCGGAGCCGTCGAGCGTCCGCGGGAGCGCCAGCGCGCGCGCCACCGCGGGCACCACCGGGGCCAGCGCCGGGAACGACCACGCGGCCGTCGCGCCCGCTGCGACCGGGAGGATCGTGCTCCGCATGGCAGGATCGTGCCAGTGATCGACGGCTCCAACCTCGCCGGGCTCGGTTTCGCGGCCTGCGCCGCGGCCTGCTTCGACGGCGCGACCGTCTTCCAGGCGATGGAGGCGCGTCAGCTCAAGGGCGACTCGATGCAGCTCAGCCTGCTGGCCAAGCTGATCCGGCGTCCGCGCTGGGTCGCGGCGTGGGCGCTCTCGGCGGCCGGCTGGCCACTCCAGTTGCTGGCGCTGTCACTCGCACCGCTGACGCTCGTTCAGCCGACGTTCGCGCTCGGGATCCTGCTGCTGCTGGCGCTCGGGTCGCGGGTCCTGGGCGAGCGGGTCGGGCGGGCCCAGCTCGTCGCCGCGGGAGCGATCATCGCCGGGGTCGCCGGGATCGCGCTGGCGGCACCCGAGAACAGCGACGAGTACACGACGGGGCCGGCGCTCTGGATCGCGCTCGGGGTGCTGGCCGCGGTGGCATTCAGCCCCTACCTCGCGGGCCGCCTGAGCGTGCGCGCCGCCGGGCTTCTGGTGATCGGGGCCGGGGCTGCCTTCTCGGCCTCGTCGGTCATGAGCAAGCTGCTGGTGGACGAGCTCGCCGCCGACCGCGTCGGCCTGGCGCTCGCGTGGGCGGCCGGCGCCGGCGGCGCGGCGGTCCTCGGCCTTCTGAGCGAGATGTCGGGCCTCCAGCGGCGTGCCGCCGCGCGAGTGGCGCCGCCGATCTTCGTCGTCGAGACGGTCGTGCCGGTCCTGCTCGCGCCGCTCGTGACGGGCGAGGACTGGGGCTCGACGCCACTGGGCGGGGCCGTGATCGTCGGCTCGCTGCTGGTGGTCGCGGCCGGCGGCGCGGTGATCGGCCGCACCCGCGTGGTCGGGGACATCGTGGCGTCGGCCGAGAAGCCCGCGGTGCCCCGGCCGCGCTCCGCGCAGACCTGAGCCCGGACCTACGCCGCGGCGAGCGCCAGCACCACGGACGCCGCGGTCGGGCACGCGGCCACCGAGCGGTCCGGCTCGCGCGGGTTGGCGAGTGCGCGGCGGATCGCGTCGGCCAGCTCGGCCGGGGTGGCGGCAACGTCGGCGAGCCCATGCTCCGCGAACGCGCGGTTGTTGATCCGGATGTGCGCCATTCCCCAGCCGTACGAGATCGGCGAGGTGCCGCGCATCAGGGCCTCGAGCACGGTCAGCCCCGCGGTCGAGTGCACGAGCACGTCGCCGGCGGCGAGCAGGTCGCACATCCGGTCGGTGAAGCCGATCGTTCGCACCCGCGGGTCGCCCGCGAACCGCTCCTCGATCGCCTCGCGGACGCGTTCGTTGCGGCCGCACATGCAGACCACGGTCGCGCCGTCCACGCCGCGCGCCACCTCCGCCGCGCCGGCGAGGTCGCCCACCGCCCAGCCGCCGCCGGACACCAGCACGACGGGACCCCGCTCGGGCAGGTCGAAGCTCCGCCGCGCCGCGCCCCTGTCGAACTCGTCCAGGCAACCGGGCGAGGTGAGCCCGCGCACCCACTCGACCCGGCTCCGCGGCGCGATGCGGCGTACCTCGGCGGTCGACTCGGGGTGCGTGATCAGGTGCAGGTCGATGCCGGGGTGCGCCCAGTAGCGGAGGGCGGCGAGGTCGGTGATCGCCGAGACGGTCGGCACGCGCAGGTAGCCGTCGAGCCGGAAGCGCCCGATCACGTCGGTCGTCCCGGGGTAGGTCGAGACGACGGCGTCGGGGCGGAAGCGCCGGATCGCGCGCAGCAGGCCGCGGCCGCCGACCAGGTACATCAGGACGCCGGCGAGCCAGCGCGCGGGCGCGAAGTGCACGATCAGCCAGTACTCGAGGTCGTACAGGAAGGCGAGGCGGCCGAAGACGATCTCGGTGCCGTCGCGGATGACTCGCGCCATCAGCGCCCCCATCGCGTCGAGCCCGTCGACGATCTCGACGACCGCGTCGGGCCTCTCCTCGCGGATGCCGGCCGCCAGCACCCGCGCCGGAGCGTCGTGCCCCTCGCCGATGTCGGCGGAGACGATCAGGACGCGGGGCGGGCCGGGCATCGCCCGATCGTATGCGCCGCCGCCACCGCGGCTGTAGCGTGCCGCGCGATGGCCGCCTACGTGCTCAAGGTGCGGGTCGGATCGAAGGTCGAGCGATCGAAGCACGACGACCTCGACGCCGCCCTGCGCGCCCTCGAGCAGCGCGCCTCGGAGCTGGAGGGCGGCTCGACGAAACGCGCGATCGACCTTCCGCTTGGCCGCCGCTTCGAGCCCGTGCAGCAGGTTGCCGCGCGGCTCGAGCTCTCGGGCCCGCGCCGCCTTCGCGCCGGCCTCGACGTCCGCGGCGACGGCTCGACGGAGAGCTGGACCGGCCGCCTCCGGCGCGAGGTCGTGGAGCAGAGGCGGGGCGAGTCGGCGGTCGACGCGCTCCGCCGGGTAGTGAGTGGGGGCTAGATGATCGATTCGGACGACAGGCGCTGGATCGTGCGGCTGCCGAGCGGCGCCGCCCCGCCGTACCGGGTGTTCGTGAACGGCGTGCCCCAGAGCGAGGGCGCCGACTACCAGGTCCGCGGCGGCGTCCTCGTCTTCGACCGCCACCTGGAGAAGGAGGGCAAGCTCGGCTTCTGGCGCTGGTTCGCGATGTTCATGGCATTGTTCGGTACGTACCGGAAGAACGACTCCGTGGACGTCGAGTACACGATCGGAGGCGAGCGGCGGCTCGCCGTGGGCCTCGACATCGAGCAGCCCCGCGACGGCAGGTGACCAGGCCCGCGCTCACCCGGGGGCTCGTGCTCTGCTGCGTCCTGCTCGCCGTCGCGGGGTGCGGGAGCTCGTCGAGCCCCTCGAAGCAACCGACGACCGCCGCCGGACCGTCCACGACGGCCGAGGCGCCGCCGCCCGGATGCGGAACCTACTGCCTGAGCGCCGGGCCCTCGGGTGGCCCGAATCCGGACGAGTGCCGCCCTCACGGGACGTCAGGTGGAACGTGCCCGCCCTGTCCGCCAAGTGGCTGCGTCCGGCTCCTGAGCACCGACGGCCAGGTGAGCGGGGACGCGGTGGCCTTCCGGGTGGAGTGCAAGCTCGACACCCCGTGCTCGGGAGCGTTCATCGTCTTCGAGCCGGGCAGGGAGGCGATGCCGACCGGTGAGCGGACACCGCCGGAGGAGCGGGTCGCGCAGGCGGACCTGCGGGTCGACCCCGGCTCGACCGCGAGGGTGGACGTCGCGCTCACCGCCCACGGGAAGGAGCTCGTGTCCGGGTCGCCGGGCGGTTACCGCGGGGAGGCCTACGTCGCGCTCGAGGACCGCGGCGGGTTTGCCCTCGGCTCATCCGGGCCCGGACCGGCCAGCTTCCCGCAGGTGCGCCTGCGCGGCTAGTCCGCGGGGCGCGACGGCGACGGTGGCCGATCCGATCCCGATCGACGCCGCGCCGTCGATGCGCACGGGGTCGTCAACACGCCGGCCGTCGACCGAGGTTCCGGCAGCCGAGCCGAGGTCCTCGATCATCACGCCTCCCAGCACGGGCCACACCTTCGCGTGCCGAGGCGAGACCCCCTCGCCGTGGACCGAGACGTCGGCGTCGGCCGCGCTCCCGATCGTCAGCTCCGCGTCGACCGGATGGCGCCGCTCCCCGTCCTCGCGGCCGACGACGAGATCGAGGGCCGGGCGGGCGCGACTGACGAAGTCCTGGATCAGCCCGTCCTCGATCGTGCTCACGAGCTCGTCGAACTCGGCCGCGTACCGCTCGGCTCTGATCACCACCGCGTTCCGCTCGGCGAGCGCCCGGATGGTCTCCGGCAGCGCAGAGCCCGCGGGCATCAGGGCACCCTGAAGCAGGACCGGGACGAGCGCCGCGTCGTCGCGCTGCAGGCCCCGCTCGATCTCGAGGCGCACCCAGTCGCGCGGATCGTCGATGCGCCGATCGCCGTCGTCGCCCCTCGCGAGCCAGAACGGCCCGATCAGGACGAACATGGCGCTGCACCCCTTGATCGCGTCGTCGATCCGCTTCGGAAACTCCTGCCCGGGGCGGATCGACGAGGTGTCCATGAAGACGGTCGAGTCCCCGAATCGCGCGGCGAGCTTGTCCTTCAGCACGTTCGCGACCACGCCGCTCTCGTCGCGGCGGTACGAGATGAAGAAGGCCGGCGGGTCGCGGGGCTTCAGGTACGGCCCCATCGCCTTCTCCAGCGCCTGCCGCCGGCGACGCTCCACGAGCGCATCCACGGCGACGGAGCCGAGTACCGCGAGGACGAGCGCCAGGGCCGGGTAGAGGACGGACACGATCCGGCCCGAGTCGAATGCCAGCTGCACGCCGACGAGCAGGAGCAACAGCACCCCGACCGACGCGGCGAGCATGTAGAGAGCGGGCAGCCGCCGCGTGAGGAGCGGCGGAAGGGCGGCCATGGCGAGGAGCAGGATCACGTTGGTCCCGTCGCCGGCGGACCGGAGCGGCACGCCGTCGAGCGTGGTGGCGAGGGCGTTCGCGTGGACCTCCACGCCCGACATCGGGTTGGTGGAGGCCGCGGTCACGAAGACGTCCTTCACGACCGGTGCGGTCACGCCGACGAGGACCGTCCTGCCGGCGAACGCGCTGCCGGGGACGCGCCCGTTCAGCACGTCGCTGACCGCGTAAGCCGGGAACGTTCCCGGCGGGCCGTGGAAGTCGATCCAGGCGTGGTTTCCCGGAAACTCCTCCGCGCTGACGCGCCTTCCCCGCAGCACCTCCGCCGCCCGCACGGGCAGCGTCTTGAGCGCCACCTGCCGGTAGAGCATCCGCCTGAGGATGTTGTCCGGGTCCGGGTCGACGCCGACGCTCGCGGGGAAGGCACCCGTGCGCGCTCGCGCGCCCGCCGGAAGGGCCGCGGCGCCGGCCCCCGTGTCGGGAACCGCCTGGACCAGCGGCCGGGCTCGCGAAATCGCCTCGAGCAGAGCTCGATCCTCGCTCGGGTCGGTCCTGCCGACGAACTGCACGTCGAGCGCGAGCAGGCGCGGCTTCCCGGCTCGCACGCGGTCGATGACCTGCGCCCAGATGCCGCGCGGGACGGGTGGCCGGACGTCGAGCGCCTGGAGGCTCCGCTGGTCGAGCGCGACGATCACGATCCCGTGCGCCGGGCCCGTCGGACCGCGTACGTGGAACCGGGTGTTGATCGTCAGGCGCTCGAGACCGGCGAAGGCGCTCGACCCGTAGGCGAGCAGCGCGAGGGCGGCGGCCGCCGCCGCCACGGCGACGAGGAGCGCATCTCGGAGGGTGCGCGGCCGCGACGCCCTCTTCAGGACCCGACGCATCAGGGTGTCAGGGAGCCGGCGTCAACGTCAGTGGCTTGCCGCCGTCGATCAGCGCTTCGTCTCCGGGACCGATCAGCCAGATGAACGTGGCCGCTGAGGGGGCGCCGCTGCTGCCCTTGGCGACCAACTCCTGCCAGTCGTCCACGAGGCCGACGTGGACGGCCGCGGTCGCGCCGGGGCCCATCGAGAAGTCCGCCCCGCCGAGTCGCGCGAACACGCCCGAGTAGATGACCAGCGCGCCCTCGCACGGGTCGGGGGCGTCGCAGCGCAGGTCGACAGACACGACGCCGTCCTCCACGTCCGCGCTGGTGGTGAGCTGCTCGACGCACCCGTAGTCCTCGTGCGCGCAGTCGAGGACCTCGGTGGTGCTCCTCGCTTCGTCGCCGCCGACGGGCCCCGCCTGGTCACAGAACTCGCCGCAGCCGGCCGGCGCGGGCGCCGGCGGGTCGTTGGGGGGCGGCGGAGGCGGCGGGTTCCCGCCCGGGCCGTTGCCGCCGCCACCGCACCCGGCGAGCATTAGAGCGGGCAGGAGTACCGCGGTGCAGAGCCAAAGACGCCTCACCGAGCGCGACCCTAACCGCGCCGATGCGCCAAGTCCAGCGTGGTTCGCGGCAGGGAAGCCCGCCACCGCTTCGTAGCCTCTCCCCGATGCGAATCGACGAGATCCTCGACGAGCGGCGCCCGGTCTTCTCGTTCGAGTTCTTCCCACCGAAGGACAAGCAGGGCATGACCCAGCTCAAGGGCGCGCTCGACGACCTCGCCAAGGACGAGCCGGCCTACGTATCGGTCACCTACGGCGCGGGCGGCTCGACGCGCGACCGCACCGTGGAGGTCACGAAGTGGATCAAGCAGGAGCTCGGCATCGAGGCGATGGCGCACCTCTCGTGCGTCGGCGAGCCCGTGAGCCGGCTGCGCGAGATCCTCGACGAGATCGGCGCCGCCGGGATCGAGAACGTGCTCGCGCTCCGCGGCGACCCGCCGCGCGGGGAGACCGAGTGGCGGCCGCACCCCGAGGGCCTGCACAGCTCGCCCGAGCTGGTCGAGCTGGTCGCGCCCGACTTCTGCGTCGGCGGCGCGTGCTTCCCGGAGGTGCACCCCGAGGCCCCGGACCTCGAGCACGACCTCGTCTTCACCAAGAAGAAGGTCGACGCCGGCGCCACGTTCCTCATCACGCAGCTCTTCTTCGACAACCAGACGTACTTCGACTTCGAGCGCGAGGCGCGCGCCGCCGGCATCGACGTCCCGATCATCCCCGGGATCATCCCGGTCACCAACTTCGCCCAGATCAAGCGCTTCACCGAGATGTGCGGTGCGAGCATCCCGGACCGGTTCGAGCACGAGCTCGCCGTGCGATCGCAGTACCCGGACGCCGTGAAGGACCTCGGCGTCGCGTACGCCACCGCGCAGTGCGTCGACCTGCTCGCCCGCGGCGCGCCGGGCATCCACTTCTACACGCTCAACCGCTCCCCGGCCACGCGCGCGATCCTCGCGGCGCTGCGCGCGGCGCGGCCCTGGGACAGCCCGCTCGAGCCGGTCTAGAACGCTGGCCAAACGCGCCCGTTCCGGTTAGGGTCGGCAGCGACCCGCCACCGGGGGACCCTTGCCGTCGTCGCTGCGCCGCCCGCGGCGCCTCTCATTCCTACTCGTACTGCTCGCCCTGCTGGTCGGCGCCTCGGCGGCCGCGGCGAAACCGGCGCCCCGTCCGCCCGACCGCTCGCGGCTCGGGACGCTCGACACGGGATTTCGCGACTCGGTGCGCGAGGGCCGGCCTCCCCGCAGCGTCCGGAAGGCGACGCTGCACGCAGCCCGCTACGGCGGTGCGTATCCGGTCGCGGGCGGCCAGTCCGTGCGCGTGTTCCTGTCGGATGCCTACGAGCCCGACGACGAGGTGAACCAGGCCTGGGCCGAATTCTTCGCCAGCCTCACGCACCGCCTCGAGCTCTCGCGCGTGACCGTCTACATCGCTCCGCTCGGCGAGATGCACAACCTCTGTGGGCAGGGCTCCGACGCCTGCTACTTCCCCTCCGACCACACGCTCGTCTTCACCGTCGACCCGCTCGGGGACGGGTCGTCGGCCGAGGAGGCCGCCGTGCACGAGTACGGGCACCACGTGGCCGAGTACCGACGCAACGACGTGGGCCCCGCGGGCGACTGGGGACCCGAGTACTGGGCGACCTACGAGGAGGTCTGCTGGCTGGAGGGCCAGGGCAGGGCGTTCCCCGGTGCCGAGGGCGTGAACTACGCGCGCAACCCCGGCGAGGCGTGGGCCGAGACGTTCCGCGTACTGAACGCGTACGCGCCGGGAGCCTGGCCGATCATCGCGCCGATCTTCCGGCCCGACCAGCGCGCGCTGGGGCTCGCCCGCCGCGACGTCGTGAACCCCTACCGCGGCGGCCGGACGATCGAGCGCAGCGGCCAGTTCAAGAAGGGCGGCTCGCGCTGGCGCGAGTTCGTCGTGCCGATCCAGAACGACGGGACGGTCGACGTGCGCGTGGCCGGTGGCGGCACGCTGGATGCCGACATCTACATCTACGCCCCGAACGGGAAGACCAAGCTCGACTCGTCGACGGCGAACGGCCGCAACGAGCGCTACCGCGACAACTACTGCGGCTACCGGCAGCTCGACATCGCCGTGTATCGATACAGCGGCACCGGGACGTTCAAGCTGACCGCCAAGCTCCCGTTCTTCTCCTAGCGCGGGTCAGACCGCCTCCCAGCGCTCGGGCTCCTCGCCGTCGAGGCGCCTCACCTGGTCGCGCAGCTCCATGTAGCGCAGGTAGCAGAGCGCCTCCGACAGGCCCCAGTTCACGACCATCGGCGTGAGCTCGTCGGTCTGCATCAGCGCCGGCACGATCTCGAACGCCGTCTTCGGGCCCTCCTCGACCGCACCGCGGACTCGCCCCATGCGCTCGGCGACCTCGCGCCGGTTCGCCTCGATGTGCGCCTTGACGTCGATGAAGGGGCGGCCGTGGCCCGAGAGGCACAGGCGGGCGGGGAGCGCGTCGATCACGTCGAGGCTCGACAGGAACTCGCCCGCCGGGTCGGGCGTGTAGCCGTAGTCGTAGTAGAGCGACACGCGCCCGAGCAGGTGGTCGCCTGAGATCAGGATCGCGCGCTCGGGCTGGTGGAGGGTGACGTGCGACGGCGCGTGGCCCGGGGTCTCGTAGACCTGCCACGTGCCGAGGTCGGTCTCGATCTCGACGCCCGGGAGGAGGTCGCGGTCGGGCAGGACGATCCGGTCGACGCCGATGTTCCCTCCGTCCTCGCGCACCCGCTCCTCGTAGCGGCGCAGCGCCTCCTCGGGTACGCCGCTCTGCCGCGCCACCTCGAGCCGCCGCATGAGCGCCTGCTCCGGGTCCGCGGCGCGCTTGGTCATGTGGCCGTGGTTCGGGTGCATCCAGAGCTCGCAGCCCGCCTCGTCGAGGATCGGCCCGGCGAGCCCGTAGTGGTCGGAGTGCGCGTGCGTGCAGACCAGGAGGCGCACGTGCTCGAGGCGCAGCCCGGCCTGCGACAGGGCGAGCTCGAGGTTGCGGATCGCGCCCGGGCCGCCGATGCCGGTGTCCACCAGCACGATCCCGCTCCCGGCCGCGAGCGCCCAGGCGTTGCCGTGCGGCACGCCCGGCCACGGCAGCGGCAGGCGCAGCCGCCAGACGCCCGGCACCACGCGGTCGGCGCGCGGCACCGCGCGCTTGCGCGCGGCCTCGCTCACGGATCGATCAGGACGCCCGGGTTGAGGATCCCGGCCGGGTCGAGCTCGCGCTTGACCTGCCGCAGCGCGCGGGCGAACGGCTCCGGGCGCTGCCGGTCGTACCACGGGCGGTGGTCGCGGCCGACGGCGTGGTGGTGCGTGATCGTGCCCCCGGCGGCCATGACGGCGTCGGACGCGGCCGACTTGACCGCGTCCCACTGCTCGAGCTCGCCGCCGCGGACCGCCGGCGCCAGCATCGTGAAGTACGGCGCCGCGCCGTCCGGGTAGACGTGCGTGAAGCGGCAGGTGACCGTGCCGCCGCCGGAGATCTCGCGCAGGGCCGACTCCGCCCGCTCGCGCACCTCGGCCACGAAGCCGTCCAGGCGGTCCCAGGTGATCGCGGTCTCGAACGTCTCGGAGAACACTCCCGCGGCGATCATCGTGTCGCGGACGTACGGGGCGGCCAGGAAGGCCGCGCGCCACTGGCCGGCGGCGTCGTCGCCACCCGAGGAGCCCTCGCCCCGCTCGCGAACGGCGTCCCACTCGCCGCCGTGCTCCCTGCAGATGTCAAGCGCCCGGTTCATCCACGCCTCGAGGCTGTGGTCGGCCGACTCGAAGCCCAGCACGAGCAGCGCGCGGTCCTCGGTCGCCGCCCCGGTGACCATCGCCTCGCGCCCCTCGAGCAGGCGGCAGTTGGCCGGCTCGAGCCCCGACTGGGAGATCGCGCGCACCGCGGCCGCGCCCGTCTCGAACGACTCGAAGCGGACGCTCGCCGAGGTCCGGAAGGACGGCCGCGCCTGGAGCCTGACCCACGCCTCGGTGATCACGCCGAGGATTCCCTCGGACCCGATCAGCAGCCGGTCGGGGCTCGGGCCCGCGCCCGATCCCGGCAGTCGCCGGCTCTCCCACACGCCCGTCGGCGTGATCGCACGCACCGACTCGACCAGGTCGTCCACGTGCGTGAGGCGCGTGGCGAAGTGCCCGCCCGCGCGCGTGGCGATCCAGCCGCCGAGGGTCGAGAACTCGAACGACTGTGGGTAGTGGCGCATGGTGAGGCCGTGGGGGCGGAGCTGCTCCTCCAGCACCGGCCCGGGCGCGCCCGCCTGGATCCGGGCCGCGCGCGAGACCGGGTCGACCTCGAGCACGCGGTCGAGCGCGTGCAGGTCGATCGATACCGCCCCCTGGTACGCGCCCCCGATCCGCGGCTCGACCCCGCCGACCACGCTCGTGCCGCCGCCGAACGGGATCGCGGCGGCCCGGGCGTCCAAGCACCACTCGAGCACCGCCTCGAGCTCGGCCTCGTCGCGCGGCCGGGCGACCACGTCGGGGGGGCACGGGATGTGGCCGCGGAACGCGCGCACGACGTCGCGGTAGCCCTTGCCCATCGCATGGCTCGCGCGCTCGTGGTCCGACGACGAGCAGATCTCGCCGAGCGCGGCCGGCGGGTCGATCCGGGGCACCGGCAGCTCGACCTGGTCGAGCGGCACCGGCAGGTCCACCTCGGCGGGCTCGAAGCCCAGATGAGCGCGAATCCCGGCGGCCGCCTCGCGGAGCTCCGCGGGCGGTGGCTGCTGGTCCTCGAAGCCCCACCCCCAATGCTTCAGACGCCGTTTCTCGACCACCGCCACCGGAGCAGCTTCTCACGCGGCGGGAGGAGCGTCCCCGCCGGGGCCGAAGGGCTATGGTTGGTGACAGCACCGATGGCCACTGGGACGACCGTCCAGATCACGATGCCCGAGATGGGCGAGTCGGTGACCGAAGGCACGATCCTGGAGTGGCTCAAGCAGGTCGGCGACCCAGTCGAGGCCGACGAGGGGATCGTGGAGGTCTCGACCGACAAGGTCGACGCCGAGGTGCCCGCGCCGGCGAGCGGCGTCCTCACGAAGATCCTGGTCGGGCCCGACGAGACGGTGCCGACCGGCGCCGTGCTCGGCGAGATCCAGGTGAACGGGGCGCCCCCCGCGGGCGGGAACGGCGGCGCGCCCGAGGCCGCGGCCCGGACTCCCGAGTTCGCCTCCGACGAGTCCGCCGTCGAGGAGGCGACCCACGGCGCCGCAGCGGAGGAGGAGCACCTGGCGGCGAAGGAGGAGGCGGCCGAGCGGCCCTCCGGCGGGGACGCGCCCCCACCCGCGGCGGCGACCGTCGACGTCGCCGTGCCCGCCATGGGCGAATCGGTGAGCGAGGGAACCGTCCTCGAGTGGCTCGTGAAGGTGGGCGACCCGGTCGAGGTCAACCAGGGCCTCGTCGAGATCTCCACCGACAAGGTGGACGCCGAGCTGCCGTCGCCCGTCGCCGGGACCGTCACGGAGATACTCGTGGAGCCCGACGAGACGGTCGCCACCGGCACCGTCGTCTGCCGGATCGCGCCCGGCGAGTCCCGGACGCCCGCGGGCGAGCCGGCGGCGAAGGAGGAGCAGGTCGAACCGCGCCCGACCTCGGTCGGGAACGGCGACGGGAACGCGACCCCGGTCGCGGCGCGCATGGCGGAGGCCAACGGCCTGGACCTCGAGAGCATCGAGGGCAGCGGCCCGCGCGGCCGCGTGACCAAGGCCGACGTGGAGGCTGCAATCGCCAACGGTGGCTCGGCTCCCGCGAAGCCCGCTCCGGCCCGGCCGCCCGCCCCGGCCACCCCGGGCGGCGAGGCGACCGCCACCCCGATCCGGGGACCGGCGGCCACGCTCGCGCGCTTCATGGAGGAGAGCCGCGCCATCCCGACCGCCACGAGCTTCCGCACCATCGAGGTCGACACCCTGTACGCGCGCCGCACCGCGCTGAAGGAGGCCGGCCGCAAGCTGTCGTTCACGCACCTGATCGCGTGGGCGATCGTCCAGGCCGCGCGCGACATGCCGGTCATGACGCACTCGTTCGAGGAGCGCGACGGCAAGCCGCACCGGATCGCCCCCGCGGGCGTGAGCCTCGGGCTGGCGGTCGACGTCGAGCGGAAGGACGGCTCCCGATCGCTCGTCGTACCGGTCCTGAAGGACGCTGACGCGCTCGACCTGCCCGCGTTCGTGGAGCGCTACGACGAGCTCGTCGCGGGCGCGCGCGACAACAAGCTCCCGGCCGACGCCTACACCGGCGCCAGCATCACCCTCACGAACCCCGGTGGCATCGGGACCATCGCGTCGGTCCCGCGCCTGATGCCCGGGCAGGGCACGATCATCGCGACCGGCGCGATCGGGCTGCCGCCGGGCCTGCGCGGCGCCGACCCGGTCAAGGTCCGCGACCTAGGCGTCTCGAAGGTCATGACGATGACCAGCACCTACGACCACCGGGTGATCCAGGGCGCCGAGTCGGGCGCCTTCCTGCGCCGGCTCGACCAGCTGCTCCAGGGCGAGGACGACTTCTACGACCACGTGTTCACGGCGCTCGGCCTGGGCGACGCCCCGCGCGCGCCCGCTGAGGCGAAGGCCGCCGAGGACGGCGCCGGGCCGGTCACCGCTCACGAGCCGGCGCCGTCGGTCGTCAAGCCCGACATCACCGGCGCGGCCGACGAGGCCCTGCTTCAGGCGGTCCAGGCCGCCACCTCGGTCGTCAAGGCGCACCGCATGCACGGGCATCTCGCGGCGCGCCTCGACCCGCTGGGCTCGGAACCGGTCGGCGACCCCGCGCTCGACCCCGCCACCGTCAACCTCACGCCCGAGCTGATGCGGGCGATCCCGGCATCGGTGCTGCGCGTCGCGGTGCCGGGCGACACGTTCGCCGACGCCCTCCCCCACCTCCAGGACACCTACTGCGGCACGATCGCCTACGAGATCGAGCACATCTCCGACCACAAGCAGCGCGTCTGGCTGCGTCAGGTCGTCGAGTCGGGCGACCACCGCTGGCCGCCGGACGTCGAGCTCCGCCGCCGCCTGCTCGAGCGCCTCACCCAGGTCGAGGCGCTCGAGACCTACCTCCACAAGGCGTTCCTCGGGCGCAAGCAGTTCTCGATCGAGGGCCTCGACGCGCTCGTGCCGATGCTCGACGAGACGATCGAGCTGGCCGCCGAGGCGGGCGCGCGCGAGGTCGTCATCGGCATGGCGCACCGCGGCCGTCTCAACGTGATCGCGCACACGGTCGGGCGCGGCTACCAGAACATCTTCGTCGAGTTCGAGGGCGAGCAGAACCTCGAGGCCGACACCGCCATGCCGTCGGGCGGCACCGGCGACGTGAAGTACCACTACGGCGCGACCGGCCGCTACCGCACGCAGTCGGACAAGAACGTCCGCGTCACGCTGTCGCCGAACCCGAGCCACCTCGAGTACATCGACCCGGTCGTCGAGGGGCGCACGCGGGCTGACCAGTCGAGCCGCGACGGCCGCGAGCTGACGATCGACACTTCGCTCGTCCTGCCGGTGCTGATCCACGGCGACGCCGCGTTCCCGGCCCAGGGGATCGTGGCCGAGACCCTCAACCTCCAGGCGCTCCCCGGCTATCAGACCGGCGGCTCGATCCACATCATCACGAACAACCAGCTCGGGTTCACGACCGATCCCGACGAGGCCCGGTCGACCCGCTACGCCTCGGACCTCGCGAAGGGGTTCGACGTTCCGATCATCCACGTCAACGCCGACGACGTGGAGGGCTGCATCGCCGCCGTCCGGCTCGGGATGGCGTTCCGCAACCGCTTCGGCCGCGACGTCCTGATCGACCTGATCGGCTACCGCCGCTTCGGCCACAACGAGCAGGACGAGCCGGCGTACACCCAGCCGGTCATGTACGAGCGGATCAAGTCGCACCCGCCGGTGCGCCAGCTCTACGCCGAGCACCTGACCCAGCAGGGCCTCATCTCGCAGGAGGAGGCCGACCGGATCGCCGCCGACGTCCAGCGGCGGCTCGCCGACGAGCACGCGGAGCTCAAGGCGGCCATGGAGGCGGGCCCGGACACCGGCGAGCACGAGCTCGACCGAAGCGCCAGCGCCGAGCCGCGCACGAACGTCTCGCCCGAGCTGATCCGCTCGCTCAACGAGCAGCTGCTGCGCGTGCCCGACGGCTTCAACGTGCACCGCAAGCTGGGGCCGCAGTTCGAGAAGCGCCGCAAGGCGCTCGAGGAGGGCGGGATCGACTGGGCGCACGCCGAGCAGCTCGCGTGGGCGAGCCTCCTGGCGCAGGGCGTTCCGATCCGGCTCACCGGCCAGGACACCGAGCGCGGCACGTTCAGCCAGCGCCACCTCGTGGTGCACGACTCCGAGACCGGGGAGCGCTGGACGCCGATCCAGAACCTGCCGAAGGCCGAGGTGCCGTTCGAGCTCCACAACAGCCCGCTGTCCGAGAACGCGGCGCTGGGGTTCGAGTACGGCTACAGCGCGCAGGCGCCCGAGGCGCTCGTGATGTGGGAGGCGCAGTTCGGCGACTTCGTGAACAGCGCGCAGGTGATCGTCGACCAGTTCCTCGTCTCCGGGCTCGCGAAGTGGGGCCAGTCGACGCGGCTGACGCTGCTGTTGCCACACGGCTACGAGGGGTCCGGGCCCGAGCACTCGAGCGGCCGCCTCGAGCGCTTCCTCCAGCTCGGCGCCGAGGGCAACATCCGCGTCGCCAACTGCTCCACGCCCGCCCAGTACTTCCACCTGCTTCGCCGCCAGGCGCTGATCGCCAAGCGCCGGCCGCTGGTGATCATGACCCCGAAGAGCCTGCTCAGGCTGCCGGCCGCCGCCTCCGCGCTCGAGGACCTGACGGGCGGGCACTTCCACCCGGTGCTCGACGACCCGACGCTGCCGGGCGCGCGCGAGGACGTGACCCGCCTCGTGCTGTGCTCGGGCAAGCTCTACTACGAGCTCGCGGCGCACGAGTCGCGCGAACAGCTCGACCACGTGGCGATCGGCCGGGTGGAGCTGCTATACCCGTTCGCCGAGAACGAGCTGCGCGCGCTGATGCAGAGCTACCCGGCGCTGCAGACTGTCGTCTGGGCTCAGGAGGAGCCGAAGAACATGGGCGCCCGCAACGTGATGGAGCAGCGGCTCTCGTGGATCCTGCCGGACGGGGTCGGCTACGAGTACGTCGGCCGCCAGCTCCGCGCGAGCCCCGGCGAGGGCTACGCCGCCGCGCACCGGGCCGAGCAGTCGCGCATCGTGCGCGAGGCGCTCGGCGTCGCGGGCTAGCGCTTCACGCGCTGCGCCTCGGACATCCGCTCGGCCAGGCGCTCGCCGCCGGTGGCGCGCACGCTCCATGCCACCAGTCGGGGCAGCGGCCCGAACAGCCGGCCGCCGAGCCGCTGGGGGAGCGCGGCGACGTCGAGCTCGGCGCGGTTCGTCGCAATCCCCGTGAGCACGCCGTCGGCCACCTGCTCCGGCGTTCGCGTGCCGGCGCCGGGCGGGAGCTTCAGCTCGGTGTCCGCGAACATACCCGCGTCGCGTATGAAGCCCGGGAACACGGTCGTGACGCCGATCCCCTTGCCGCGCAGCTCCTCGTGGAGCGAGAACGCGAAGCCGCGCAGGCCGAACTTGGTCGCCGAGTAGATGGAGGCGCCCCCGGCGGGCACCTTGCCCGAGATCGACGCGATGTAGACGAGGTTCCCGCTGCCGCGCTCGAGCATCCCCGGCAGGAGGGCGTGGGTGAGTCGGATCGGCGCGTGCAGGTTGACGGCCAGGGCGCGGTCCACCTCTTCGGGGCTGTAGTCGGTCAGGGGGCCGCTTCCGGGGAGGGCGGCGTTGTTGACGAGCACGTCGACCGCACCGGCCCGGTCGGCCAGCGCGTCCACGTCGGTCGGGTTCGAAAGGTCGGCGGGCAGCACCTCGGCGCGGTCGCCCAGCTCCGACGCGAGCTCCTCGAGCACCTCGGCGCGCCGGCCGCTGAGCTTGACGGCGGCGCCCTGGCGGTGGAGCGCGCGGGCGATCGCGTTGCCGATCCCGCCGGTGGCGCCGGTGAGGAGTGCGATCCTGCCGCTCAGGTCGGGGGCTGGCGCCACGGCGATGATCCTATTCGCGCGGCGCCGGCGTACTGGTGCCGATGGGTCTCAACGGCTTCGCCGAGCTCACACTGGAGGCGCGCGACATGCGCCGCCTCGAGCGCTTCTACGTCAAGGCGCTCGGCCTCGAGCCGCTCTCGCGCGAGGACGACCGGGTCTGGCTGGCCGCCGGGCCGGACGCGCGCCTGGGGCTGTGGGCGCCGGGCCCGAAGGAGTTCGGCGACGAGGGCGGGCGCCACGTGCACTTCGCGTTCTCGGCCGGCCCGGGCGGCCTCGACGCGCTCGTCGCGCGGCTCGAGGAGCACGGCCACGAGTACCGCGGCCCGGTCGAGCACGACGGCGGCGACCGGTCGCTCTACGTCGAGGACCTCGAGGGCAACGTCGTCGAGGTCTGGGACTTCTTCGAACGGGGGGAAGGCCGCCGCGAGGGCGCCGCCGCGCTCGCGGGCGACGACGTGCCGCCGCCCGATACGTCAAGCTAGGGGTCGCATGCCACCGGAATTCTCACTCACAACCGAGTCGATCGACGATACGCGCCACGTCGTGGCGGTCTCCGGCGAGATCGACCTGTTCACCGCCCCCGAGCTGAAGTCCGCGCTCGGCGAGGCGCTCGAGTCCGGCCACACTCGCATCGTGGTCGACCTCACGAACACGTCGTTCCTGGACTCGACCGCGCTCGGCGTGCTGATCGGGGCGGTGAAGCGCCTGCGCTCGCGCGACGGCGTGCTGACGATCGTCAACACCGACCCGAACATCGCCAAGACGTTCGAGATCACCGGCCTGGACCAGATCTTCACGATCCGCCCGACGCGCGACGAGGCCGTGGAGGCGCTCGACGCCGACGAGGC
>DATENL010000005.1:0-65052 GCA_035275105.1 Thermoleophilaceae bacterium | reverse complement strand
CGTAGGCGGCGAGGGCGATCTCCCGCAGCTGGCCCTGCAGCGCGGCGATCTTGGCCTCTTCCTCTTGCTGCCGCTTGGTCGTCTCGGCGATCTGCTGCTGGGTGACGTGGACGGTTCGCTTGGCGTCGTCGAGGCGGGATGATCCTCGCCGCGGGCGGGCTGCTCCGCGGCCGCCCGGCGGTCACCCACCACACGGCGCTCGAGGAGCTCCGTGAGGCGGGCGCCGTGGTGCGCGCCGACGCGCGCGTCGTCGACGACGGCGACGTGCTGACCGCCGCCGGCGTGACCTCGGCGATCGACCTGGCGCTCCACGTCGTGGAGCGCGAGTGCGGGCGTGCGGCCGCCGTGGCCGGTGCGCGCCGCATCGAGTACGAGCCGCAGGGTCATGCGACGGCCGTCGCCGCCCGCGACTACCCTTGATGCTCCACCGCGGGTGCTCAAGGCTTCTCGCATCCCTCGTGGCAGCCCATTACGAGAAGCCGGCGAGGAGCACCACATGGCCGAGGAGACCGAGGGACAGCGGGGCGCGGCCGCCTGGCAGGAGCAGCGCGCCGCGATCGCCAAGCGCAACGCCGAGACGCAGAAGCGCGGCCAGGCGGAGCGCAGGTCGCGCGACCGTGCGGCCGAGGCGCGAGACCGCGTGCAGGCCGCGCTCGAGGGCAAGGAGCTCGACGAGCTGAACGCCGAGATCGCGAAGCGCGGGGCCGGCGGCTGACTAGACTCCCGGGCTGACGCAGTCGCTCCGCTGGTTTTCAAGTTCCTCTTCCTCCGGGCGCGGCCTTTCACCGAGAGGGGCAGGGATGGTGTCGATGACGGAGCGGCAAGGGCCCGCAGAGGGGCGGGCGCGCAGCAGTGAGGCGCAGCCGGTGCAGATGGCCGTCTCGAACGCGATGGTCAGGATCTACAAGGAGACGTTCGGCCGCGGGCCGACGAAGGCGCGAACCAACTTCGCGGGGCCGGACATCCTGATCTGCACCCTGCGCGAGACGCTCACGCCGGCGGAGCGGAGGCTGGTCGAGCTCGACGAGCACGAGCGGCTGCGGGAGACGCGGATGTACTTCCAGCACGCGGTCGAGCCGGAGTTCCGGCACGCGGTCGAGGAGATCACCGGTCGCAAGGTGGAGGCGTTCGTGAGCGGGATCGACACCTCGCAGGACCTGGCGAGCGAGATCTTCTACCTCGAGCCGGAAGCCGACGAGTCCCTGCATCTGGCGTAGCCTCACCGTCCGGATCTCTGCGTGGTTACGGCGGCGAGATAACGGCGCCACCGGGGGGGCGAAGAATCGCGGGGACGGGCTTAGACGAGCATGGATGCTCATGATGTGCTCGACGAGGTCGCGCGCTGGTGCGCGCGACAAACAGAGGCGGGAGATCCTGAGGTCGTCGAGGTCGACTGCCACGGAATCCTCTGCATCACCATCGGTGAATCCGCGCCGCCGTGGCACGTGCGCCGCGAACGCGGTAGCTCGGCCGGCGCAGGGTCTCCGGTGGCACAGTTGCGCTACGACCTCGAGAGGAAGGAATGGTCGCTCCACCATGGCGAGAGGCCAGCGGGCTGGTGCTCGTATGACGACGCTGTCGAGTCCAGCGATCTCGGCGCGCTCCTCAAAGTGATCGAGGGCGATCGGGATGGCCGCTTCCGGGGCCTCGGCTCAGGCTATGTGTGGCCATGGGATGGCTAAGGCGTAGCACAAAACGTGCTACATTCTTCGGCGTGGCGAGAGCGCTACACGTCCGGCTCGACGCTTCGTCCGCCGCGGCGCTCGACATCGTCCGCGCTGCGGGAATGACGGATTCCGAGGCCGTCAGGACGGCCCTCCGTGAGGCGGCAGGGCGACGGCGTGCGCGGTCGGCGATTCACGCAGAGGTGCGGCGTCTTGCGGCCGACGAGGCCGACCGGGACGAAATGCGCCTCGTCCGCGAGCAGCTGGCCGAGCTTGCGCCGCGAGTCGCCGACTGAATGGTCCGTGGCGAAATCTTCCGGCTGCCGGGCGGACGTGGTGCGCGAGGCCGAGAACAGCGCGGGGCGCGCTACGCCGTGGTAGTGCAGGCGGACGAGTTCCTCGATCTCAGCACAACGCTTGTCGCTCCGACCTCCACGAGCGCTCGACCGGCGAGCTTTCGGCCCCCGATCACGGTCGATGGGACCTCGACGCGGGTGCTCGTCGAGCAGACGACGGTGGTGGCTCCGGAGAGGCTGGGACCGTCGGCTGGGCGCCTCGACGCGTCCGAGCTCCGGGCCGTCGACGACGCGCTCGCGCTGCTTCTGGGCCTGTGACCTACCGGCAGCCCGGGGGCCGATGCTCATTCCGGTTCGACCAGCCCGTAGTCGCCATCGTGGCGCAGGTAGATCACGCGGCCCCGCCCGTCGGCCTCGTCGATGAAGTAGAGGAAGCGGTGGTTCAGCACGTCCATCTCCTCGCGCGCGCGAGCGAGCGAGATCGGCTCGGTGTAGCGGCTGGGCTCGGGGATCACCAGGTCGTTCTCGTCCGCGAGCTCGCTGCCGGGAGGATGGAGCAGCCCGATCTCGCCGTCGGCGCGGCGATACACGACCGCGTCCTCCCCGGTTCGCGCGTGGCGGAAGATCAGAAACTCGTGGTCGTGGTCGATCAGGTCCGCGACGGCCGCGAGCGTGCTGCTGGGCTCGTCCGGGTACGCGATCCGGTGGACGATCTCGCGCGCCTCCGGCGGCTTGAGCCCGGCTTCGGGGCGGTGGCTCCCCTCGGCCAGCAGCGACTCGAGCGCCGTCCGGATGTTCGCGGGCTCGTTGCGCTGGGCCACCTCTGTGCCCACGACCCGCCGCAGCTGGCGGCGCAGGCGCGCGGCCACCCTGTCGGCCGCCTCGACCGCGCTCGGGCCGGTTGCGTGGGCGGCCAGCACCCGGCCGTTCACGCGCACGTCGGCGTCGGCCACGTACTGCCACCGGGGGGCGGAACCCTCACCGCGGCGGAGCGTCAGCCGGACGGTGCCCGGTGGCGGCTCGTCGATGACGCGGAGCACAGAATCGACCCGTTCGCGGGCGGCCTCCGCCTCCTCCTTGGGGATCTGCGGCTCCGCCCTCAGCTGGACGCCGCTCATCGCGAGTCTGATCGCCAGACGGTCAAGCCGTCGCTGGGTCGTGGTTCAGCAGCGCGGCCGCCTCGTCCGCGAACGGCTCGTCGACCACCAGGTCGTAGCGGTCGGCCTCGACCGACGGGATCGAGGTGAAGTCGCGCCGCCCGCCGGTCAGGGCGTGCATGAGGAGCCCGATACTCGCGCCGGCGAGGGAGCCGACCAGAAAGCCGTCGACGATGAGCCAGCCGGAGGGCACCAGCGGATCGAGCCAGTCGAAGACGGCGAACAGCCAGCCGATCAGCGCGCCCGCGAAGGCGCCCGCCGCCGCGCCGCGGAGGGTCGCTTCCCCGTATCCGAGGCGCCCGGTCACGCGCTCGACCAGCCTGAGCCCGCGTCCTACGATCGCCACTCGGTCGACCGGGAAGCCGCTGTCGGAAAGCCGGTCCACCGCGGCCTCGGCCTCGGCGTAGGTCCGGAACGACGCGATCGCGAGGCCTTCCTCGTTTCGCGTTGCCGCCTCGGGGTTCATCGCGTGGCCTCCTCCCGTCGGGTAGGCCTGTGAATAGGGCGGGACGCGGCCGTTTCAAGCGGGCGGACCGTGGTCTTCAGGACAGCGCCGCGCCTTGACGTGTGCGACAGGGGTCCTACCGAAGTCCGCATGAGCGAGATCCTCGAGCGCGGCGACATCCTCTTCTTCTACCGGCCGCGTGTGGGCGTTTCGGAGGTGAGGGACCTGGACGACGTCCAGCGCTTCTTCATCATCCTGGCGCCCGAGGGCTCGTCGCGTCGGCGGCGGTTGATCGTGGGTCGCAAGCGGTTGCCCGACCCAGGCGCCCATGAGCGCGAGTGGGCGTTCGTCGCCGACGTGGTCGACGACCCCGGCGCGCTGCGGGAAGAGCTGACGCCGACCGGCCGGCCGGTCGGCGAGGGTCGCTACGCCGTCGTGGATCATGGCGGACACACGCACCTCGCCTACAGGCTGGAGCTGCCGCAGGAGCCGGGGGAAGCCCAGCGCATGTTCGCGGTGCTACCCGAGGGCAGCTACGTGATCGCGGTCCGCAACCCCGACGCGCCCGCGCCGGAGGGCGCGGGGCTGGGCGAAACGCAGCGAGCCGACTTCCCGAGGGAGCTGCGAGAGCGCTTTGACGGTCGCCGCTTCATCCCCGTCAATCCGCCGACCTTCCTCGACCACGAGGGCGCCGAGCTGGTCCTGATCGGTGCGGCCGAGCGGGCGTCCGAGGAGCTCGGCATCGACTTCGACACCGAGGCCGAGCCGCTCGAGCGGGCCGACATATTCGAGAAGCTGATGCTGCGGCCGGGCGAGGTCCCGACCGACCCGCTCGAGCGGGGAGCACTGCGCTAGGCGCATGCGCCCATGACCTGTCACCACCTGGAAATCCTCCCGCTCTCGCGCCACCGCTGGATCGTCCGCTACGAGGGCGATTCAGTGCCGCTCTCGGAGCACGCCACGCTGGCGGAGGCACGCGCCGAGGCCCGCAACTTCGCCAGGCAGTTCGGCGAGCCGGTCATCCACGTCCACGAGCTGGACGGGGAGTTCCACACGGAGCACGTCAAGCCTGACTTTCGGGCGCCCACGCCGGCGGACGTCAAGGGGCCCCACGTAGAGCCCTGAGCCCGGTGCGGCCTGGGCCTGGGCCGGACCGGTCAGTCAGGCGCCGCGAACCTGGTCGGGCGCGACTCCGAAGGACACGATCTTGCCGTCGCGGAGCTCGAACTCGGCCGTCGCCTCGAGGCGGTCGCCGGACGCGGTGATCTCGACCACCGGAACGGACACCCGGTGGCCCTCGGCGTCGGCCGTCTCGCGGCCCGCGCGGGCGAGAACGATGCCGAGGTCGGCGGCGGCCGTGACCAGAGCCTGGAGTGCGCCCTCGCCCCTGAGCACCTGATCGCTCTTCGGCTTGCGCAGCTCGACGTCCTCGCTGACGAGGGCCCGGAGAGCTTCGTCGTCGCGCGCGTTCAGGGCCTCGATGAAGAGGCGGACGACCTCGATGCCGTCGTCGTAGCCCACCGGTTGTCCAGTAGGCCTTCGGCCGATCGCGACAAGAGCAGGGCTTGAACGGGATCCGGCGCGCCCTACCTGTGCTCGTACAGCGACTGTCAGGAAGTGGCATTGAGCAACCCGATCCTGGTCGGCTACGACCCCAGGACGGCCGATCGTGGCCCCGTCAGCTTCGGCGTCGCAGTGGCGCGGCTGACCCGTGTTCCGCTCCTCGTGGCTGCCGTAGAGGCGCACCACCGGGCGAACGGACAGGTGGACGAGGACCTGCTCGCCGACTGCACTCGGGCCATCGAGGCGATCGAGGCCGAGCTGCGCGCGGCGGGCCTGCCCGTGCCGGCCGACTGCCGCACGCTGAAGAGCACGAGCGCGGCGCGCGCGCTGCTCGAGGCGGCCGCCGGCGAGGAGGCGGCGCGGCTCGTGGTCGGCTCCTCGAGGCGCTCGCCGCACGAGCGTGTGCTCGCCGGGTGGACGGCGATGCGGCTGCTGCACGGCGCGCCCTGCCCGGTGTCGGTCGTGCCAAGAGGCTGGTCCGGCGGAGAGGGTCTTCGCACGATCGGCGTGGCGTGCGCCGACAGCGAGGAGGGGCGCGAGGCGCTCCGGGCCGCCCATGCCCTGGCCCGCCGGGCCGGGGCGACGCTGAGGGTGGTCACCGTCATAACCGTCAGTGCCGGGATGTACGCGGAGATCGAGCCGTCGTACAAGGCCGGCCAGTTCGGTAGGGACCTCGAGGACGTCGAGGGCGAGCACAAGCTGCGGGCCGAGAAGTGGCTGCGCCAGGCGGTGGCGCAGCTCGACGGGGACGTGCCCGTCGAGGTCGAGGCATTCGTCGGGGATCCGGCGGAGACCCTCGTCAGCCTCTCTGAGCACCTCGATCTGCTGGTGTGCGGCTCGCGCGGCTACGGCCCGGTGGGGGGGGTGCTGCTGGGCAGCGTGTCACGCCGCCTGGCCGCGGAGGCCCGCTGCCCGCTGCTCGTGCTGCCCCGCGGTGTCAGAGCGCCGCTTGACGCGCTGGCCGCGGAGCCCACCCCCGCCGAGAGCCGCTCCGGTGGAGGGCTGGATCAGCCGGTCTTGTAGAGCCGGAGCACTGTGAGCGTCTCGTCCTCCGACTCGATGGCGATGCCGATCCGCTCGTCGTCCTCGTTGACTATCACCCGGCGGGGCCGGTCGACGAAGTGCCAGAGGACGGAGGGGTAGCGCTCGCCACGGCCTCCGACCCCGATGGCGATCTGGTCGTCGCCGTCCTCGTAGGTGATGCTGTTGAGCGGCAGCTTCTCCGCCTCGGTCCCGACCGTGGGGTCGGCGACCACCTCGATCGTCGCCTCGAGCAAGGTGCCGGCCTCGATGCGCTTGTCGAGCTGCTCGAAATAGGCCGCCCACTCGTCTTGGCTGAGCTCCTTGCCCGTCCGTGCCGCTGCTTCGACGCCCATGGTCAACTCCTCCTCCTGCGGTCGCTGGTTGGTGGAGGTAGGCCGCGAGTCGCGGCGGTCAAGGCGCAACCAGGACGCCGGGCCGAAGGGGCTGGCGGTGAGCTCAGCCCGGGCAGCGAGCCGCGCCCGGGCCCCTCCGCAGCACCTTGACCGCGGGCTTCTGGTCAGTCCCGTCCGGCCAGCGCAGCCGGATGAGCGGCGAGGAGGCGTTGTTCGTGTAGCCCGTCTCGACGATCTTGTGCGCCCCGTTGACGCGGTGGACGAGGCAGTAGCGCCCGGCCGTCCGGCAAACGATCGAGTAGTTGCATCGGCACCTGCCTTGACGATGTCCTATGAGCCGCCACGCTCGGACGCCGCGGCATAGGCCGCGGCGTCGGCGTGTTCGAGAAATTCCTTGACGTGGGTGATCTTGCCGCCCTCTATCAGCGACACCTGGGAGTAGTCGAGCGCCATCTCGTTCTGCGTTCCCTTTATGCGCGCTTCGAAGCGGATGTCCGCCACCACGCGGTCGCCGACCTCGGTCAGCTCGCGCGGTTCCTGTCGGAATCCGTCGACCGTGTCGAGCCAGTCTTGGAGGTAGCCGCGAATGGCCTCCTGCCCTCGGTAGATGCCGGCGTCCGGGGCATCCTCCGCCGCCTCCCAGACGATGTTCTCCGAGAAGAAGCTCAGCCACTCGTCGAGGCTCCCGGTCTCGGCCGCGCGCTCCGCGGTCGAGAACATGTCGCGGATCAGCCCCGCGTTGGCGCGCTCGGGCATCCGGCGAGAATCTACTCCGGCATCGCGACTGGCCCCGACGTCACCCCACGGTCGAATCCTGCAGTTCGTTAGGCGATCGATGATCTCCGTCGGCACTTGCCCTGAGGCGATGCTCTCACGGTTCAACCACGACGGCGGCACCGCCGGTCCCCTCGAGGGCCCGTGCGAGTGCTTCCTCGGCTTGGGCGAGCGAGTAGGAAGCAGCGATGTCGACGTGGAGCTTGTTCTCCGCGAGAGAGGCGGCGAGCAGACGTAGCTGGTGGCCGTCGGGACGGACGATGACGTCGGCGATGCTGATGCCCCGTTCCTTGGGTGGGGGCGCCCCGGTGATGGTTGCCAGACGACCGCCGTTGACGAGGGCGCGCAAGGCATCCACCTCTCCGCCGGGCGCGGCGTTCGCCGCAGCCCGAATGCCGGATGACCCAGCGGCGTCCATTGCATGGCTGGTCCACTCCGGATCCCGATAATCGAGAACCAGGTGCGCGCCGAGCGCCATCACCCGCTCTGCGCTGCTTGTGCTCGCGGTTGCGATGACGGTGGCGCCGCTGTGCGCGGCGAGCTCGACGATCATGCCACCTGTGACGCCTCCGGCGCCGTTGACGAGGATCGTCTCACCGGGCCGAACGTCGAGAGCCTCGGACACCACCTGCTCAGCCGTCAGGGCCGGAACAGGGAACGCTCCTGCCTCTGCCCAAGAGGCGTTATCGGGCTTCTCGGCGACGAGGTGTGCGGGCGCCACCAGCCGGTCGGCCCAGCAGCCCTGGTAGCGCAGCGGCAGCGGATGCGTCGTCACCCCCGCGCCGGTGGCGGGCCACTCGACCGAAGGGCCGACCCCGACGACCTCCCCTGCCGCCGCAACGCCGAGGGCCAAGGGCGGGACGCGTCCCACGTCCCAGGCGCCGGTGCGGACTATCTCGTCCCAGTTCGCCACTCCGGCAGCCTTCACCTGGATCAGCACTTCGCCGGCCTCCAGCGGCGGCGGCTCCCCCAGCTCGAGAAGCGCCACGTCTCCCCCGAACGACTCGATGCCGGCCGCTCGCAGGCTCACGCGGGGATCAACCCGCGATCCGGTCGCTCATTGCCTTGGCACCAAGATCTGTGCGAGGGCTCCGCTCTTGAAGCGCTGTTCATCGACGACGTCGAGCTTCAGGTGCTCCCCCAGCTCGGCGAATGGGCTGCGGCCCGCGCCGATGGCAATTGGGACCGTGGTCAGCTGATACTCGTCGACAAGGCTCAGGCGAGTCAGCGACTTGGCGAAGTCTGGGCCGCCGTGGACCAACACCGTCCCTTCGTCGTCCCGAGCCTTTAGCGCTGCGATCGCTGCGCCCAGATCCCCGCCGAAGATCTCGGCCGGTCCCCACTCCGCCTTCTTCAGAGTGCGCGAGAAGACAGCCTTTGGCTTCTCGTTCATCGCGGTTGCGATCGGTCCCTCGGACGCGACCCAGTGCGGCCCCATGATCTCGTAGCTGCGGCGCCCCATCGCGTGAACGCCGGCCGCGTCGAGGGCGCGGCGGTTCCAATCGCCCGAGTCCTCGCCAAACCACTCGAACATCCATTCGTGAGTCCCGTCGGGGCTGGTGACGAAACCGTCGAGGGACATCACCATCTTGAGAACTACTTTTCGATCGGTCATATCGGTAGAGACCTACCGGCTTGCATGAATTCATCGCCCCTCGGTGGATCGCGGTCAACGTAGCGTCCCGGGGGCGCGAGATACGGAACCTGCGACTTGAGCCGGCGGCTCAGCGAGCGGCGCCGAGATACTCCGAATGGTTGCTTGCTAGTGCCCCTAAGGAGACACTAGATCGCCTGCCGAATCTCGGGGTTCGAGTATGGAAAGCGCAGACCTCCTGCGCGATACTCGCTTGGACGATGTCCGTGGAGAACGTCGAGCTGATCCAGCGCTCGTTTGACAGCTTCAACGGGCGCGACCTAGATGCCTTCTTGGGACTGATGGACCCCGAGGTGGAGTTCACTCCGTATGAGCGCGCCCTTGAAGGACTCGGCCCGTATCGCGGGCATGACGGCGTTCGAACCTGGTGGGAAGAAGCCTTCACCGCCCTCCCTGAGTTCCGCGTTGAGCCTCGTGAGATCCGCGATCTCGGCGACGTGACCTTGACCCACGGCCGTCTTCGCGGTCAAGGGGGGGCGAGCGGCGCAGCGTTCGACAGGCAGCTCTGGCATGTCGCCAAATGGCGAGACAAGAGACAGATCTGGTGGAGCGCCTTCGAATCTGAAGCCGACGCTCTCGAAGCCGTCGGGCTCTCGGAGTAGCCCGGGGAAGGCCCTCAACCTTGCTGGCTGGGCGTTTCGTGGTGTCCGTGGTGTCCAGACTGTCCGTCCTGCAGGGGCTTCGGGAAACGCGGCGGACGATCGGAACGATTTGCGACGAGGTGGATGTTGCCAATGTGTTGCCACCGGTCGGCCTCAACAGCCGGTCGCAATCGGAGGGGCTCTGTCGACGGCTACCCGCGCGGATCAATCGGAGTGTCGATCCTCGGCGAGGTGCCGGCCAACCCGCGAATCTCCTTCGTCAGCTCGAGGATCTGCTGAGAGAGCTCGAGCAACTCCGTGTTTTGGCGCTCCTCCTCCTGCACCGTCTTCCACTGCTGGTCGGCGAGGATCTGTCGCTTGGCGTCGGCGCGGTTCTGACTGATCATCACGAAGGTCGAGAGGAAGATCGCCTCGAGGGAAACGATCATGGTCAGCAGGCCGAAGGGGTATTCCTCGACTCCGAAGCCGATCCAGCAGCCGAACCACAGGACGTGGAGGTAGACGAACGCCATCGAGCCAGCGAACGCGGTGATCTTGTCCGCGATCCGGCTCTGTGCGTGGGCAGCGCTGTCTTCGGCATGCTTGACGAGCGCCGGATTGATCGGCTTGGGAAGCTTGGCCGGGAGGACCCAGCGGCGGAGTCGACCCGCGGCCGGGCGAGGCCCGGCCGCGTCGTCGTTCGTTGACACGGGCGACACCTCGGCTAACCCGGTTCCAGGGTGTCGGCGATGGGCTAAGCGGTAGCCATGAGGGCGTCGGCGTCGGCGCGGGCGAGCGTGGCATCGAGCACGGCGTACTCGGCCTCCTCGATCGCGGCGGCCGCGAAGTCGATCGCCTCCACGGCGTCAGTTTCGGCCATCTCAGCCTGGTGCTCCGCCTCGTTGCGGTCGAACTCGGCCTTCTTCTGGTCGATCCGCTGGCGGAGGCGCTGGACGTGCGCATCCCACTCGTCCTGGACCTGCTGCCAGCCGTCGCTCGCCCGGTTTGAGGCGTCCTCAGCCTTCGAGCGAAGCTGGGCCGACTGTTCGTCGGCGCGCCTGCGCGCCTCGGCGACGTTGGCCTGTAGCTCGGCCTTGCCCTGTGAGGACGCGGCCTTGACGTTGGCCTCGGCCTGATCGACCTGATCCGCGAGCTTCCTGAAGCTATCCGACAATGACGACATGCGGTCCTCCTTGCTTAACGGTGTTGCGGAAGACTGCGGTCGCGACGGCCGGCTTCCCAGAAGCGACAGGGATCGCGCGATACCTCTTGCGGATTGGATCGCGCATCGCGACCGTCATGCCCCGCTTTTCTGCCCGATTCGCCTCCACGGCGGGCGTGGGCGCTTGAAGGGCGTACGCGGTGTGGGCGCCGGGCTTGGCACGTCGAGGTTGGCGTCATGGTGGTGAAGCGCCCGCTCCGCTTCGTCGGAGTCGACGCCCGCGAAGACCATGATGTCGCCGGCGGCGCTGCGCATCGCAATCGCCGCGGCCGCCAGCGCGGAGTCGGGGGCTGCCCCTTGGACGCGGTGGGCGGATTGCAGCTGCCGGGTGGTGTTCAGCACGCCATCCGCCGCGCGTTGTCGCACCCCCCGATCGCCGGGATTCTGGGCCAACTCGCGAGCCTCGGCGGCGAGCTCGCGGATCGCCGGAGCCAGGACCTCACGCTCGTCTCCTGCGGCCTTGGTCGCGTTTCGAACCAGCATCAAGCTGCTGGCGGCCAGCAGGTCGAGTTGATCGGCCTCCTCGGTCTCCTTGACGACGGGGTCCCGCTGCGAGCGCCAGGCGGCCGAGCGGCGCGGTACGCGCTTGCTCGCGGTCTTGGCTCGCCCCAGCTCCACCAGCCGCTCGCGAAGATCGCGGAGGCCGTCGACGGCCCGATTGGCCAGGTCCCGGTCCTCTTCGCTCAGCGCCCGGGCCGTCAGGTCGAAGGCGCCGGCGATGTCGGTCAGCACGCGACTCTCCGCGCGCCGCAGCAGCCGCACCGGCTCGGGGGTGAACAGGACTTGGGTGAAGAGGAGGGCCACGCCGCCGCCGATCAGCGCGTCGATCAGGCGGTCGGGTCCGATCTGCTCATCACCGGCGGCGACGGTCAGGATCGCGGCGGTTGCGGCCTGGGCCAGTACCAGTGGCGTGCCTCCTAACGCCCGCGATGTCGCCATGCCCGCCAGGGTCGCCAGGAACAGGGATCCCGAGGTGGCGCCGAGAATGCCGAGAGCGACCTCTCCGGCGACGATCCCGATGACCACGCCCTGCAGAAGTCGCAGCGTGTTGCCGCCGCGCTCGCCCAGCGGGGCGTTGAGTGCCACGACAGCAGCCACGGGGGCGAAGAACGGGTGATGGTGGGTGACGACGTGGGTGGCGACGACCCAGGCGGCCGTTGCCGCTGCCGCCTGCTGCAGCAGCAGGAACCCGTCCGTGCGAGCCCGTTCGACGGCCCCGGACCACGCGCGTCCGACTGCGGGCCCGATGTCGCTCATTCACGCGCGTTTCATCGCGCGAGTCCGCGCGAAGACCTCCTGCTCGGTGATCGTCCGCTGCGGGCGCCCGCGTCCAAGAAACGCGACGTTCCAGTTCGCGAGCGCCGCGACGCGATTCTCGAACCCGGTCAGTTTGGCCAGGTGCACGACCATCCACATCAGCCAGGCGAGGAGTCCGGTGACACGAAAGCGGCCGATGGACGCGACAGCGCGGAACCGACCGATCGTCGCCATCGTCCCGAGGTCGCGGTAATGAAAAGGGCGCTGGGCGGTGTCGCCCGCGAGGCGGCGGGCGATCGTGCCCGAAGCGTGAACCCCCGACTGAATCGCGACCTGGGCAAGGCCCGGCAGGTGATCGAGGCTCATCATGTCCCCGATCACGAACACCTCGGGATGGCCGGGCAGGCTGCAGTCGGGCTGCACCGACACACGACCGGCGCGGTCGACGCTTGCGTTGCTCTGCTCGGCGAGCATCGCCCCGAGCGGCGAGGCCTCCACCCCCGCTGCCCAGATCTTCGTTCGCGCTTCTATGCGATCGGTCGAACCGTCCTCGAGCTTCACGTCGAGACCGTCGGCGTCGACGCCGGTGACCATGCTCCCGAGCCGCACCTCGACCCCGAGCTGCTCGAGGTCGTGCCGCGCGCGCCGCTGGAGCTGCTCCGGGAACGCGGCCAGGACGGCGTCGCCGGCGTCGAGGACGATGACGCGCGCGGTCCCGGGATCGAAGGTTCGGTAGTTCTCCTTCAGGGCCCGCCCCGAGAGCTCGGCGATCTGTCCGGCGAGCTCCACGCCCGTGGGACCGGCGCCCACCACGACAAAGGTCGACAGGGCCTCGCGTCGCTCGGCGTCGGACTCGAGCTCGGCGAGCTCGAAGGCACCTAGGATCCGCCCGCGCAGCTCGAGCGCGTCGTCGATCGTCTTCATCCCCGGAGCCTCGGCGGCGAACTCGTCATGGCCGAAGTACGACTGCCCCGCCCCGGCGGCCACGATCAGGCTGTCGTAGGCAACGCGTTTGCGCTCACCGATCGTGTCGAGCATCAGCTCGCGGGCCGCGAGATCGATGTCCACGACCTCCCCCAGCAGCACCCGGGCGTTGCGCTGCCTGCGGAGGATCTCGCGGATCGGAGGTGCGATGTCTCCCTCGGAGAGCACGCCGGTCGCGACCTGGTAGAGGAGCGCCTGGAAGAGGTGATGGTTCGTGCGGTCGATGACCGTCACCTCCACCGGGGATCGGCGCAGCGCCCTCGCGGCGAACAGCCCCCCGAACCCCGCGCCGATGATCGCCACCCGGTGCCGGACGGCGGCGGGTTGGCCGTTCAGGACGGCGCTCATGAGAGGCGGGCCCCCCACCTCGTTGTGGCCGACTCCCCTGGCCGGAGCCGGATCAATCCGTCGCCGCTGACGAACCCGTTGGGCGGGCAGGTCATGGGCTCGGTCCCGAGTCCGTGACGTGCCCGGCCGGGTGCGAGGGTGTCGCCGGTGTACGTCTCGACGAACCGATAGTTCTCGTCGACCCAAAGCTCGGCGCACGCCCCGTCGGGGCCCCACAGCCGGGTCCACGCCCGGCCCTCCTGATCACGGACCAGGTCGGTGAAGGCGAAATCGATCTGCGTGGCCCCGAGCCGCCGCGGCTCCAGGAAGTCGTACGCCGTCCCGTCCACAGGCTCTCTCCCCGTGGGCAGCTGGCGCTCGGCATCGGTGCGAATCCGGGTGCGGCCGGCCAGTTGCAGCATGCAGTCGTCGATCGGGCCGCGCCCTGGCGACAGATACGGGTGCTGACCGTGCCCATAGGGGCAGTCCCGGTCGCCCACGTTCTCGACCGTCGTGGTCACGACTAGCCCGTCGGAGCCGAGCCGGTATTCGACCCGCACGTCAAGAGTGAACGGGTAGCCGTCCTGTGCGTAGAGCCGGGTGGACATGACGACTCGATCCGCGTCGCCCTCCAACGCCTCCCACGATCGCCAGAGCAGGAAGCCGTGGATGGCGTTGCGCTTCTCCGGCTCGGTGAGCGGTACCTGATACCCCTCGCCGTCGAACGAGTAGTGGCCGTCGGCGAGCCGGTTGGGCCACGGTATGAGCGGCGCTCCGTGGGCACCGTCACGCATCCGGTCGGCGGAATAGGGCTCGATCACCGGGCGGCCGTCGACCTCGTATTCCCGCAGGCCTCCGCCGACCTCGACGATCGTCGCCCGGTGGCCGCCGGAACTGATCTCGAACTGCTCTCCCGACGGCAGAACCGTCATCGACCGGGTTTCCGCCGGCGAGATCACGCGGCCACGGCGGTGAGGATCGGTGACTCGCCGGAGAGAGGCCAACCGGCGGGTCCGGCGCTGCCGGCGGGGTACTCCTGCAGCGGGACCGCGTCCTCTCGCCAGGCGTCCAGCACTCGGTCGACGATGCGCCAGCAGTCGACGGCCATGTCGCCGCGCACCGACAGGATCGGGTCCGCCTCGAAGATGCTCTTGAGCACCTCGCCGTATTCGTGCAGCTCGCCGGGCCCGAGGCGGGTCTCGAGCGTGGCCGGGTCGATCACCCTCGGGTCGCCGGGGCCGTTGACGTTGAGGTCGACACTCACCCGCCCGGCGTCGAGCGCGATGCCGATGTGCAACCGGTCGGGCCGCTCACCGCCACCGAAGCCGGCCGGGATGCGCCCCGGCTGCTTGAAGGTGACCACGATCTCCTGGCGCGGGTTGCCGACCGCCTTGCCCGAGCGCAACCGGAACGGCACGCCCGCCCAGCGCCAGGTGTCTACCGCCAGCACGACCTCGGCCAGCGTCTCGGTCCGGCTGTCGGCGGGGATACCGTCCTCGTCGATGTAGGACGGGTAGTGCCGTCCGTCGACGTCGCCCTCGGTGTAGCGGGCGCGGTAGCTGTTTGCGGCCGGATCGTCGCCCCAAACCCTGGTCGCGCGCAGCACCGCGGCCTTGCCGTCGCGGACGTCCTGAGCGCTCAGCGTGCTGGGAGGCTCCATCGCCACTATCGAGAGCACCTCGAGCAGGTGGCTCTGGATCATGTCCACGAGCGCGCCCGCGGCGTCGTAGAAGCCGGCGCGCCCCTCGAGGCCGAGCGTCTCGTCGAAGACGATGTCGACGCTCTCGACGTGCTCGGCGTTCATGAGCGGCTCGACGATGCGGTTGGCGAAGCGCACTCCGGCGATGCCGAGCACCGTCGACGTGCCAAGGAAGTGATCGACGCGGTGCACCTGCTCCTCGGGAACCAGCTGGGCGACCAGCTCATTGAGCGCCTCGGCGCCGGCGGCGTTGGTGCCGAACGGCTTCTCGAACGCGAGTCGCGTCCCGCGCGGGAGCTCCACATGGGTGAGGGCCTTGCAGGCGCGCTCGGTAACGGCAGGCGGCAGCGCGAAGTAGATCACGACCCGGCCCTTGCACGCATCGAGCAGCCGGCCCCAGTCGCTCTCGGCGGTCACGTCCGCCCGCACGTAGCGCGTCGAGCGCGCGACGGCGTCGACACTGGCGCCGCTCACGCCGGCGGTCGCGAACGCGTCCGCCACGCGGGCGCGCCAGCTCTCGTCGTCCCAGTCCTGGCGGTCGCTCCCCACCAGCGAGACGCCCTCGGCGCTCCCGCCGGCCAGCAGAGCCGCCAGCCCGGGAAGCAGTAGGCGCGACGACAGGTCCCCACCGGCGCCCAGGATCAGCAGTGTTTGGTCGGAATCGGTTGCCATGAGAGTTCCTCCATTGGTGGGTTGGTTGTGTGGCGCCACGGTCACGCGCGTGCGCCCGCGCGGGGCATTGCCGAGTGCGCCGGCGCCTCGCCCCTGAAGCGGGCCTGGAGCTCGGCGTCGACCTCCGGGAACTCCCGGTCCTTCGTCTCGGGCACGTAGCGTCCGACGAACCAGATGCCGAAGGCGCAGACGACCGCGAAGATCCAGAACGTCTGGCCGGTGCCGATCGCGCCCAGGAGAGGCAGGAAGGCGAGCGACACGGCGAAGTTGGCCGTCCAGTTCATCGTCGAGCCGGCGCTGACACCCGCGGCGCGATTCTGCGACGGGAAGATCTCGCCGAGCAGGACCCAGAAGACCGGCCCCATGCCCACGGCGAAGGCGACGATGTAGAGCAGGATGAACAGCAGGATGACCACCGAGCTCCACTCGGCCACGAACGCCAGCCCGAGCACCAGCAGCGAGCCGAACATCCCGACCAGCGAGGCGATCAGCAGGGGGCGGCGTCCGAGGCGGTCCACCAGCCGCAGCGAGACGATCGTCATGCCGAGGTTGATGACGCCGATGAAGACCGAGTAGAGAATCGAGTTGGACGACGAGAGACCGGTGTCCTGCATGATCGTCGGCGCGTAGTAGATGACCGTGTTGATCCCGGCGAACTGCTGAAGCGCCGCAAGCGTCAGTCCCACCACCATCGCCGCGCGCAGGCGCGGGGAGGACAGGACCCGCCATCCCGATCGCTCGTCCTTGCCGGCGGTGCGCTGCCGCTGCTCCTCCTCGCGGTTGTGCAGCTCGATCACCCGGTCGGCCGTCTCATCGCTTGCCACCGAGTTGACCAGCGACCTCACCTCCGCCTCCCTGCCTCGGTTCAGTAGCCACGCGGGCGACTCCGGCAGCCGCAGCGACCCCAGCACGAGCGCCAGTGAGGGGATGAGCCCGACCGCGAACATCGCGCGCCAGTTCTCGGACCCGGCAAACGCCCAGTCGACCAGGTAGGCCACGAGCAGGCCGACCGTGATCAGCAGCTGGTTGAGGGTCAGCATCCGGCCACGGATCTGCGCGGGCGAGATCTCGGACAGGTAGGAGGGGACGAGTGCGGAGACGCCGCCGACGCCCAGGCCCATGATCACCCTGCCGAGGAGCATCACCGCGTAGCTCTGCGCCGCCCCCGCGATGACAATGCCGACGGCGAAGATCAGCGCGACGAGACCGAGCGTCTTCTTGCGCCCGATGCGCTCTGAGGCGCCTCCCACCAGGAGGGCGCCGGCGATTGCGCCGAGCAGCAGCACGCTCACGACACTGCCCTGCTCGAAGTCGTTCAGGTGCAGGTCCTCCTTGATGAACAGGAGTGCCCCCGAGATGACGCCCGTGTCGAATCCGAACAGGAAGCTGCCGATGGCGATCAGGAGTCCCCAGCGCCCGATCTGCCGCAGGCCCTTCTCCGGGATGTCGATAAGGGGGCTCTTCGCCGTTTCGGTCGTGGGGACTCCTGTCGCCATGTCCGCTCCTCCGTTAGTGAGTGGGCGAACCTGCGACCGCCGGGGAGCGTCCCCTAGACCCGGTTGGCCGCCGCGACATAACCCACGCGTATCGGATTGCCCGCGCGTATAGGGTTGGGCTTCCGATGGAGATGGGGTCTGCCGCACCGGGCCCGCTGGCGAGCCCGCGTGGGCGGGCAGAGGAGTGCGCTCGGCTGGACGCGTTGGTCGAGGATGTTCGCCGGGGCGAGAGCCGGTCGTTGGTGCTACGGGGAGAGCCCGGAATCGGGAAGACGGCGCTGCTCGAGTATCTGATCGCGTCGACGTCGGACTTGATCGTCCTTCGGGCGGTGGGAGTCGAGTCGGAGATGGAGCTGGCCTACGCCAGCCTGCACCAGCTGTGCGCGCCGGTGCTCGAGCAGCTCGAGAGATTGCCGGCTCCCCAGCGTCAGGCGCTGGAGACCGTGTTCGGGCTGAGCGGGGGGCCGCCTCCGGATCGCTTTCTGGTCGGCTTGGGGGGGTTGAGCCTGCTTTCGGAGGCCGCCGAGGAGCGTCCGCTGCTGTGCGTCGTCGACGACGCTCAGTGGCTCGATCAGGCGTCGGCGCTGACGCTGGCCTTCGTTGCCCGCCGGCTACTTGCAGAGCCGATCGGCATCGTGTTCGCGACGCGCCAATCGAACGACGAGCTCGAGCACCTGTCCGAGCTCGAGCTCCACGGTTTGGTCAACGGCGATGCCCGGGCGCTGTTGGAGTCGGCGCTGCGGTTCGGGCTGGACGCGCGTGTCCGGGACCGGATAGTCGCTGAGTCGCGGGGGAACCCGCTGGCACTGCTCGAGTTGCCGCGAGGCTTGACGCCGACGGAGCTTGCGGGCGGGTTCCGGCTGCCCGAGACGCGCGGACTGACCACGCGAATCGAACGGAGCTTCGTTCGCCGGCTGGAGGCGCTGTCCGATGAGACGCTCCGGTTGCTGCTCGTGGCCGCCGCGGAGCCGGTTGGCGACCCGGTACTGCTCTGGCGGGCTGCAGGCCGGCTCGGGATCGAGCCGGAGGCGGTCGATCCTGCGGAGCGCGAGGGCTTGGTCGCGGTCGGGGAGCGGGTGATATTCCGCCACCCGCTGGTGCGCTCGGCCGTCTACACCTCGTCGTCCGCGGAGGATTGCCGTGCGGTGCACCTGGCGTTGGCGGAGGTGACCGACAGGGAGGCCGAGCCCGACCGCCGAGCGTGGCATCTGGCCACGGCGGCGGCTGGTCCCGATGAGGAGGTCGCCACTGAGCTGGTGCGATCGGCTGAGCGGGCGAGGGCACGCGGCGGGTTCGCCGCGGCGGCAGCCTTCCTCCAGCGTGCCGTCGCCCTGAGCCTCGACCCCGGGGCACGAGCGGACCGCGCACTTGCGGCGGTCGGGGCGAGCACCCACGCCGGGGCGTTCGAGACGGCTTCGCGTCTCCTGGTCGCGGCTGAGGCCGGGCCACTGGATGAATTCGGGCGGGCCAACGCGGATGTGCTGCGCGGCCAAGTCGCGTTCGGTTCGGCTGATCCTGACGCGCCCAAGCTGTTGCTGCAGGGAGCGACACGGATGCAGCCACTTGACGTGGACCTCGCGCGCGAGACCTACATGCTCGCGTGGGGTGCAGCCGCACTTCGGGCGCATCCCTCCGACAGCGACACACTGGCCGACATCAGCCGCCACATTCGGACGCTGCCTCTGCCTGCGACGCCGGATCCACTCGCGCGGCTGCTCGCCGGTCTGGCGACACTCGCGATCGAGGGGCCGGCCCACGCTTTCGAGGACTTGCGGCGGGCGGCGACCGCCTTGACAGCGGAAACCGCCGCGGTCGATGTGGTGCGATCGACCTGGGGGGCGACGCCGGCAGTGACCGCGCTGTGGGATGCGAATTGGCTTCAAGCCGTCGCGGCCCAGCAGATCGAGCTCGCCCGCGAAGTCGGCGCGCTCGACCGGCTGCCATTTCACCTCTCGACGCTTGCCGTCCCCACGGCCCTGATGGGCGACCTCGTGGGAGCCGCGTCGGTCGCCGCCGAGATCGACAGCGTGACGGCCGCCACCGGTCGCCCTCCGATCCGCGCCGCCACTGGCCTCCTGGCGGCACTGCGCGGCAGCGAGGCGGCGACGGCGGCCGCGGACAGGCTCCAGGCGAGAGCGCGTGCGAAGGGGGCGGGGAGCGCGTTGGCACATTGGCCCGCCGCGATCCACTACAACGGACTCGCCCGCTTCGAGGACGCCTTGTCGGCCGCCAGAGACGCGACGATGACTCCAACCTATCTGTGGCCATCCATGCTTTCGCTGCCCGAGCTCGTCGAGGCAGCCGCGCGGACCGGCGCGCGGGAAGGCGCCCGCGGGGCGATCGAGCCACTTGCCGAGTCGGCACGGGCGTCTGGAACGGACTGGGCACTCGGCGTCGCCGCGCGCTGCCGGGCGCTGCTGGCCGAGGAAGACGAGGCGGAGCGGCTGTATCGAGAGGCAATCGAGCGGCTGGCCCGCACGCGGATGAGGCCCGACCTCGCGCGAGCCCGGCTCCTCTACGGCGAGTGGCTGCGCCGGGAGAGTCGCCGGGTCGACGCGCGGGAGCAGCTCCGCGTCGCGCACGAGCAGTTCTTGTCGATCGGGATGGAGGCGTTCGCCGAGCGCACCCGCCGCGAGCTGGTGGCCACGGGTGGGACGGTACGCAAGCGCACGGTCGAAGCCCGCGACGATCTGACCGCACAGGAGCGGCAGGTCGCGCTGCTCGCCCGCGACGGCCTGTCGAACGTCGACATTGGAGCCCGGCTCTTTCTCAGCCGGCACACAGTTGCCTACCACCTCCGCAAGGTGTTCTCCAAGCTGGGCATCAGCTCACGCCGGGAGCTCGCTGCCGCGCTCCCGGAGTCCGAGGTGGAGCCGGCCTCGGCCTAGCGTTGGTTCGCTCAGGCAGCCTGGGGCGCGGCGGTCACGCGCGACAGCATCTTCTCGGCAGAGGCGGCGTAGCTCTCTTCGACCTCGACCTCATAGCGGTCGGCAACCGTCTGATTGACCGATGCGAAGTCGCGCCGACCGCCCGTAGCGAGGTGGCCGATCAGGCCGAACACCGCGCCGAACACGAGTCCGACGAGAACGCTGTAGCCGAGGACACCGAGGAAGCTGCCGCTGTCGACGGTGAAGAACAGCCCGAACAGGAGGCCCCAGAACAGGCCGAGCATGCCCCCGTACCCGAGACCGGCAAGCGCGGCGCGCCCATTCGTCACGCGCCGGACGACCTGCTCGACGTAGCGCAGGCCGGTACCCACGATCGTCACATGCTCGACGGGAAAACCCTCGTCGGCGAGGTAGTCGACCGCGCGCTCGGCGTCCGCGTAGGTGTTGAACGATCTGACGGACCGCCGGGTGAGACTCGGCGGAGAGATGCGTGGGGTAGTCATGCGAGCCCTCCTTGCGGTCGTGGTTGGCCGAGGATGCGGTTGGCGGCGCAGCGACCCCAGACGCCAGGTCCCGGATAGCCATACGTTGCGCGGATAGCCAAGTCGGCCCGGGGCTCAGGCGGGACGGCGCACGCCGAGAGCGCTCAGGACATGTCCCTTCTCCTGAGCGAACTCCTCCTCCGTGAGGGCGCCGCGGTCGCGTAGGTCCGCGAGCTGCCCGATCACGGCGAGTTCGGAAGCCGAGATCGCTCCGTGACCGTTACCGCTTGCGCCCGCGTTCGAGCGAGGGTGCGAGAACGCCGCTTTCATGCGAGCAAGACCGTCGCCGATTCGCCGGCGGGCTTGCCGCCACCGCGTTCCGGCGTCGACCGCGGCGGTGCGATCGGCCGGGAACTCACGGGCCACCTGGCGTCGTAGCGACTCGGTTCCGACGACCATCAGCGCGGCGATGGCCACCAGGCTGATCGGCTCGCGAAGGGCGAGGGTCGGCCCCCACGAGACGAGCAGGCCGAACACGATCGCCACGCACGCATAGGTCGCGACCGGACGGTCGCGTAGGTAGGGCGCTGCGAGCCGACGGAGGCTCAGAGCAATCGGGGTTGGGCCGGCGATCGCCGCTGCCGCGACCAGCAGGAGGCCGTCGATCACCAGGAAGATCGCCGTCTGCGATAGGAGCGACGTCCCGATGCTCCAGACCGCGCTTGCCGCTGGACGAACCGCGTCGTTCTGAGAGAGCCGGTCGACGACATGGCCGCCGATTACTCCGCGCGCGATCAGGGCAAGGAGGCCGGCTGAGATCACGCCGAGGCCGATGTTCCGGAGAGCCACCCGCCGCCATCCTCGCGCGAGAGCGAGCGCGGCCACATAGAGCCCGACGCCCAACAGGACCAGGAACAGGGCGACCGCTCGGATGCCTCGAGCGACCTTCTGGGCGGTTTCGAGCCGGTCGGAATGGAGGATCTTCACCTGAGCCGAGTCGGCGGAGAGCGAGATTCCGGTGTGCGTCCATCCGCCCACTTGCTGCACGAGGTCCTTCAAGTCCAGGGTCACCGTCCCATTGCTCGTCAGGACCGGGCCGTCGCGACCGTCGATCACCGCCAGGAGTTGTCGATGAGCGAATAGGTTTGCCCGTCGCCAGGCTTCAAGCGCGATGGGAGTGCCGAGGGCCCTCTGCGCCGCCTGCTGAATCACGAGGCGAAGTCCCGCGGCGGCGGGCCCGGCGAGCGCACGGCGCTTCTCCGGGAGAAGGCGGCCGAGCTCGCGCGCAACGTCGACGTTTGCGTACAGCAGGTCGGCTTCGTACGTCGCCACCGCGCCGCGGACCTCCGGGTCCTCGAGCAGCTTGCCGCTGGTGGCGGTCCACTCGTCGGTGTTCAGCGCCTGGCGGTCGAGCCAGACTGCGAACACCCCAACGGTCCCGACCACTGAGGCAAGGACGATGAGCACCGTGACGAGCCGCTGGTGTACCCGACCCGTCACGATGCTCTGCCTCTAGGCAGTTTCCCGGTTCTCGATTCTTAGGACGGCGCCCCCGCGGCGCTCGCGCGAGGCCGGCGGCCCGCTTGCGAGGTCTCGGGCGCCTCGTTCGTCACGCCGAGCCCGGCTGCCGCCAGCAGTCCGCCGCCGAGCAGGCCGACGAACGGTCCCGCGCTGAGGTCGGTCGAGGCCTGTGCCTCGATCGAGACTCCCCGCGGACCGGAGAACGGAAGGAGGCCGCTGACTCCACCGGTCGTTCCGAGGTCGGGAAACTCGAACATGCGCACGATGCAGTAGGCCCCGATCGCCAGGCCGAGGAACCCGGCTACGGCGCCGGCGGCCCTCGCTGCGCTCGGGGAAGCGAACACGAGGACCGCGGCCGCTGCGGCTGCGATGACGAGCAGCACCGGGCCGAGCGTCGTGATGTCCCACAAGGTGTAAGGCGTGCTCGACTCGTAAGCCACCCGTCCAGCTTGCGCCGCAACCGAGATGTCGTGCGTGTACCAGGTGATGGCCGTTGCCACGAAGACAACAACCGCACCGATGATGCCGAGGATGTGTGTCGTGCGAGGTGCCATCGCATTGTCCTTTGTTCGTTGGAAGTCGAGGGCGCGAAGGCCCACTGAAGCGAGGCCTCCGCGCCACCTGGATCGACTAGCTGCCCCCGGCCTCGACCGGTTCGTCGATGTGGAGCTTCGACTTCAGCTCCGCGACCTTCTCGTGGAAGTTCTCCTTCCTCTCCTCCCGGCGCTGCTCGCGCATTTGCTTGCGGGCCTCCTGCTTCGCGGCGCGCTGCGCCTCCTCCGCGTAGGCGATCTCGCCCTCGACGTCGTACACGGACCGGCGGATCACCGAGCCGCCGACCGAGTCCATCGCGGCATTCACGACGTCGGGGCTCCCTTCCGACACCTCGGCGATGAGCGAGGTGTGATCCGTTCGCACGGAGCGCGAGATCTGTTCGAGAACGGACTCCGCGTCCTCGGTGTCGGCGAGGTCGAAGAGGGAGCCGACGAGGACACCTGTGGCGCCGCCGAGCAGCACGCCGAGTGGACCCCCGAGGATGCCGATGATCACGCCGACCGTGCCACCGGTGGCCGTTCCGACATATCCGATGTCTCCCACCTCGTCCTTGATGACGACCTGGCCGTCGGCCTCTCGAGTGACGACTGCGCCTCCGGCGAGGTCGATGCGTCCCTGGTCGTTGAGCTCCCTCAGCTTCGTCAGGGCCTCGTATGCATTCGCGTCTTCGGTGAAGCTCACCGCGATCACGTTGTCCATGGCCTTCCTTTCACTCGGCTGTTCCAGACAACGGGAACCTGGGCCGTTCGGATCTCAGCCCCCATACCGGTTGCGCGTTGCAGCCAGAGACGCGGCTTCTAGCGGCTCGGCTTCGAGAAGTACTCGAGCGCCTGGCTGGTCTTCGCCTGTTGCTCACCGCTCAAGCTCAGCCCGCGCTTGATGCGGTTAGAGCTCCACGCTGTCGCTCCCCTTCGAGAGCGACGAGCAGCTCGGCGAGCTGCTCGTCGGAGAGTCTTGCCGGCGGCTTGTCGGCTAGCGGCGCCAGATCTCGCGGCCGATCCGTCGGGTAACCATGTGGCCCAGCAACACGGTTTCCCGATAGCTGAGAGGGCCTGCATCATACGGGTGCGTGACACATGGCTGACACGGTGAGGTCCTCAGCGTGCCCGCTTGCCGGCAGCGCATTCGTGCGGGACCACGGGAGCCGCGCGCTCGAGGGCCGCAAGACGTTTTCCGTATCGCCGCGGTCCGTCCGACGTCTTGGCTCAGGACATCTCGTGTCCCCAGCTTCGGGTCCACCCACAATCGACCGAGGAGGTCGTGCAATGAGGCGAGCAATGAAGGTGTTGCTGACGCTTAGGTTCCTCCGGCGCCGGCACCGGTAGAGGCCGAGCTTGCCCCTGGGGCCTCCCTACTCGAGGCCCGCGATGTGGGGTTAGCCTGATTGTCAGCGGCGCCCCTTGCCGGGCAGACTCATCTGGTGGCGTGCACCGTGCTCATCGTCGATGACGACGCACGGTTCCGTCAGGTGGCCGCCGAGCTGCTCACTGATCGCGGCTATCGCGTGGTCGGCGAGGCCGGCAGCGCCGCGGAGGGGCTGGCGCTCGCCGAGGAGCTGCAGCCCGCCGCCGTGCTCGTCGACGTGAACCTGCCGGATGGCGATGGGCTGGCGCTTGCCGAGCGCCTGTCCGCCGCGGGTGCGCCGCGGGTCCTGCTGACCTCCGCCGACGCAAGCGCAGCTTCGGGTCGCCTCGTCGCGGGATCTGTCGCCGCCGGCTTCGTGCCGAAGGTCGACCTGACTTCAGTCGGCCTCGACCGCTACCTCAAGGGCTGAGGGCGGACTGCGGCAGCGGTATCTGTGCGCGGAGCGTCGTCCCGGAGGATGGCTCACTCCGGATGGTGAAAGTTCCGTCGAGTGCCGCGACCCGGTCCGCCAGGCCCACGAGACCTTGGCCGGCCGGTTGCGCCTCGGCACCGCCGACGCCGTCGTCGCTCACCTCCACCGTGACTTGACCGGCCGCCGTGATGCGAACGCCGGCGCGCGTGGCCCGCGCGTGCTTGACGGTGTTCGTCAGCGCCTCGGAGACGAGGAAATAGACGCTGGCCTCGATCGCGGGCGGGAAGCGTTCCTCGGGAACCTCCAGCGGCTCGACCGGAATCGACATCCCGTCGGCCAGGGCCTCTATTGCGGCGAGTAGTCCGCGCGTGGTCAGGAGGGAGGGATGGATGCCGGCGGCAAGCTCGCGAAGCTCGTTAATGCCGTACTTCGCGTGTTGGGTGGCCGTATCGAGCAGCTCCCTCGCGGCGTCCGGCTCGGACGTCCATTTCTGCTGCGCCCGCTGGAGATTGATCACGACGTTCACGAACTGCTGCTGAGCACCGTCGTGGAGGTCGCGTGCGACCTCCCGGCGGGCGGCGTCCGCGGCCTCGATCATTCGCCGCTGAGCCGCACGGACTTCTGCGGTGCGAGCGTCCGCAACTTCACGATCACGAGCATTCAGCTCTGCGGCGCGCCGCTCGCTGACGTCGTGCAGGAAAGCGTTGAACACATGACCGTTGCCGGCCTGGACCGGGCTGATCGAGAGCTCGACCGGAAATTCATGGCCATCGCGGTGGAGTGCCTCGATCTCGATTCGACTGCTGAGAAAAGGACCTTGACCCGTGGCGAGAAAGCGCGCGAGGCCGCGCCGGTGTTCCGCCCGATAGCGCGCGGGGATGATCGTGTCGGCCAGGGTGCGCCCGATCGCGTCGGGCTCGGTCCAGCCGAACGCCTCCTCCGCCGCGGGATTCCACGCTCTGATTCGCCCGGTCGAATCCATCGATACGAAAGCCTCGTGGGCGCCCTTGAGAATCTCCCTCAAGTGCTCCTCGCTCGAGCGAAGGGCCTCCTCCGCGCGCTTGCGCTCGGTGACATCGGTGAACGCGAGCGCGAGCCCGAAGCCGGCCCGGGTTTGAATCGGGACCGCGGAGTACGCGATCCGGATCATCGACCCGTCCTGGCGGACCCACCAGTCCTCGTCGACGCGCAGCGCCTCGCCCGTCTCGCGGGCGCGGGCGAGCGGGCACTCCTCGATCGGGTAGCGGGAGCCGTCGGGACGCTTGTAGTGGACGAGCCAATGGCCTTCGTTCCCGATCAGCTCGGACGCGTCGTCGTAGCCCAGCGCCCTCACCGCGGCCGAGTTCGCGTATTGAATGACACCCTCGTCGTCGACCACGTAGACCGGTTGCTCGATGCTCGCGAGGACCGCGTCGCGTTCGCGCAGCGCCTGCTCGACCTGCCGTCGCTCCTCGATGTCCGTGAACGCGACGACAGCGCCACGTCCCCGCGGCATGTCAATCGCCGCCGACCAGTAGCTGACCGGGAACTTCGTACCGTCGCGACGGAAGAACCAGTCCTCGTCACTGTGGATGGTCTCCCCGGTGGTGAGCGGAACCAGCATCGGGCACTTCTCGACCGGGAAGTGCGAGCCGTCCGGGTATTCGTAGTGGATGGTCTCGTGGCTGGGCTTGCCCTTGAGTTCGGACAGGTGTTCGTAGCCGAGCGCAGCCAGGGCAGCGGGATTGGCGAAGCGGATGAAGCCGTCGTGATCGACGACCCAGACGGGCTGGGCCACGCCCTCGAGTATCGACTTGAGGAACGGCTGCGCCTCGACGTTCCAGCCGGTCGGCTCGGATGCGCTCGAGTCCGTCATTCCCTCAGCATCGAAGGTACTGCAGGACGGCGAGGACGCGCCTGTGGTTCTCCGGTGTCTGCTCGAGGCCGAGCCTGCTGAAGATCGAGGTCACATGCCGCTCGACCGCTGCGACCGTAACGACCAAAGCGTCAGCGATGCCCTGGTTCGAGCGCCCCTCGGCCATCAGCTTCAGCACTTCCATGTCGCCGGGGGTCAGCTCGTCGAGGGGCCCGCCGCGTCTTCGCCCGACCATGCGTTGGACGACCTCCGGATCGAGCGCCGAGCCACCGCGCGCCACTCGGCGGACGGCATCGATGAACAGCGCCACATCACCCACACGCTCCTTGAGCAGATAGCCGACGCCTTGCGCGCTCTCGCCGACCAGCTCAAGGGCGTAGCGGTCTTCGAGGAACTGGGAGAGCACCACGACCCCCACGTCGGGCTGCCTTGAGCGGATTTGCCGTACGGCCCGCAGACCATCGTCGGTCAGGTCGGGCGGCATCTGGATGTCCGCGATTACGACGTCGGGATGGTGGGCGCCGGCCTTGCGCACCAGGTCCTCGGCGTCGCCCGCCACCCCAACCACCTCGAGCCCGGCTTCCTTGAGGACGTGCACGATGCCCTCTCGGACAAGCGGCTGATCTTCGCCGACGACGATGCGGATACGCGCGGTGTTGCTCATGCATCACCCCTACTGCCGCGCTTGGGCTAGCCCCACGGCTGCTCTGAAGACCACCCTATAGAAAGCGGCGCGACGGGGACATAGCGTCACCACCCGTGGCTACCAATCCCCGTGTAAAGACTGTTCATCTTGGTGATGCGAAGCCGCTGCCGCGCACGTACCGTCGTCGCCGTCAAGTTCGAGCCGGTGGAGGTGCGTGATGACGATCCTAATTCGCCGCAACGAGGAGCAGGCTCGGGTCCAGCTGTACGCGCAGGCGCTCGAAAGATGGCGGAGCGCCGAACGACTGGTGTCCGAGCGTTGGCGCGCATTTCTCGGCGCCGACTGCGGGTCAAAGGCCGGCGCCTTCGCCGCCTACGCGATCGCGCTCCGCGCCGAGGAGAGTGCCGCCGGCGAACTCGCGCTCCTGCACGGCGCCGAGGCCGCGTGATCGTCATGGAGCTGCGTCACCTCCGCTACTTCGTATCGATCGCGGAAGAGGGAAGCTTCACGCGCGCTGCCGAGCGGCTCTGGGTGGCTCAGCCTGGTCTGTCGACGCAGATTCGACGCCTCGAAGCCGAGCTTCGGGTCAAGCTCTTCGAGCGTCACGCGCGTGGTGTCCATCTCACCGACGCGGGCGAGCTATTCCTCGAGCGGGCCCGGTCCGCGATCGCCGCGGCGGATGAGGCCTTCTCCACGGGGCGCGACCTCGAGGCCGGGCTCGTTGGCACCCTCTCGCTGGGGATCGCCACCGAAGCGGGCTGGGGCGCGCTGTCGGAGCTTCTCGACGAGTTCAGGCCGGATCGCCGGAAGATCGAGCTCACGGTGGTCGAGTCACACGGGGGCACTTTGCTGCGCGACCTGCGCGACGGGCGTCTGCATGCCGTGGTCGCGCCGTCCATGTTCGACTCGACGGGCCTCTTCCGCAGCCACCTGGGGCGCGAGCGGTGGCTGGTGCTCGCCGGTGGAACGCATCGGCTTGCCGGAGCGACCGGCGCCCTTTCGGCCGACGAGCTCGAAGGTGAGCGGATTCTGATCAGCGGACACCGCGATGGTGCGGCCTATGACCGAGCCGTTGCCGAGACGCTCACCGAGCTCGAGGTCAAGCCCGAGCTGTGCAGTGGCCGACCGGGGCCCGCCCTCTTCTCAGGCGTCGCATCGGGGGAGGCCCTCGCGCTGACGACTTGCGCGAGCACAGGCGCCGGTGGGCTGGTCGCGCGCCCGCTCGAGCCACAACGCAGCGTGGACTTCGCCTTGATCTGGCGCGACGAGACGCCGGCGCCCGCGCTGCGGCGCTTCATCGAGGTGGCAGCGACGATCGCCGCACCCGCCCCCGCGGGCCGGCGCGTCGCCGCATGAGAGCAGCGCCCCCGATGGACGCGGACATCCGCCGCCCCCGTCTCACAGCCGCCGAGGAGCGCGACCTGAGTCGGCGGATTGAACGCGGCGACCTCACGGCCAAGGACGCGTTGATCGAGTCCAACCTGGGACTCGTCTACATGATCGCGCGCGGATACACGGGCCGGGGCGTCTCCTTCGAGGACCTGGTGCAGGACGGCACCGTCGGCCTCGTCCATGCGGTCGAGAGGTTCGACCGTCGTCGGGGGGTGAGGTTCTCGACCTACGCCGTTCCATGGATCCGTCACGCGCTGATCGACGCGCTTGGTCAGGCGCGCGCGATTCGGATCCCCAGACGCGCGGCGCAGCTGGACGGAGCGCCGCGGGTAACGGTCTCACTCGACGAGCCGGTCGGAGAAGACGGGGCATTCCTCTGGGAGCTCGTTGCCGACCCGGATGCCGTCGACCCGTGGCGTAGCGTCGACGAGCTGGAAACTCTTCGGCAGGTGTGGTCCATGCTCAGGACGCTTCCGAAGCGTCACCGGACGGTCCTGATACGCCGCTACGGCCTCCACGGCAAAGGAGTGCAGAGCCATGCCGAGATCGGGCGATCGCTCGGAGTCGGCGAGGAGCGGAGCCGTCAGCTCGAGCGCGAAGCGCTGCGCCGGCTACGCGAGCTGGGAGGCGGCCCGCATTCCGCGGCTTGACGCCGCTCATACGAGTGCCGCGCGGAGGTACTCGACTGCCTGGCTGATCGCAGCGCCCGCGGCGTTGGTCCCGCGCAGGGCATCGAGCATCACGAAGTCGTGGACGATGCCCTCGTAGCGGGTCGCGCTCACCTCGACGCCGGCCTCCCGGAGCTTGCGTGAGTAGGCCTCGCCCTCGTCGCGTAGCACGTCGGCCTCGGCCGTGATGACCAGCGCCTTGGGGAGCCCCGCCAGCTGCTCCGTGGTGGCACGAAGCGGCGAGGCCGTGATCTCGCCGCGCTGCGCCTCGTCGGTGGTGTACTGGTCCCAGAACCACTGCATGCCGTCGCGGCGCAGGTAGTAGCCCTCGGCGAACTCCCCGTAGGACCCAGTGTCGAAGGCGGCGTCGGTGACCGGGTAGAAGAGGACCTGCGCCGCGAGTCGCGGGCCGCCACGCTCCTTGGCCATCAGCGTCAGCGCAGCCGTCATGTTCCCGCCGACGGAGTCGCCTGCGACAGCAAGCCGGCCAGCGTCGAGCCCCATGTCGGACCCGGAGCTGGCTACCCACTGCGCGACGGCATAGTTCTGCTCGATGGCGACCGGATAGCGCACCTCGGGCGAGCGGTCGTACTCGGGAAAGACGACGGCGACGCCGGCGCCGACGGCGAGCTCGCGGACCAGCCGGTCGTGAGTGTGCGCGTCGCCGAAAACCCATCCCGCGCCGTGGATGTACAGCGCGACCGGGAGCGGTCCGCTCGCGCCGCGTGGCTTGACGATCCGGACCTTGACCTCGCCGGTCGGCCCCCCGGCGACGGTGATCCACCGGTCGTCGACATCGGGCTTGGCGACGTCGCCGACCTGGAGCTCGTCGAGGGCCTTCCGGCCGTCGGCGGGCGGAAGCTGGAAAAGGAACGGTGGGTTTGCGGTAGTGGCTACGAGCTTCTGCGCGGCGGCTTCGAGGACGACGGTGCGTTCTGCGATGGCCATTCGAGACTCCTTAGGTTTGGATGTGTCGGGACGTTCGGCGCTCCACTCTGCGGTGGGGCATCCCGTCCTCGCCATATGAAGCGCGGGGGGTGGTCAGACCCGACGCGTATCGCTCAAGCAGCTCGAGTTCATACACGGCGTCGATAGCGACAGGCGCAGATCGTCTAGCGCGGGCCGCCTACAGATCGCAGCCTGCCGGTATCCACAGTCAGGGCTCGTCTGGAAGGAGACCAAATGCCCAATACGTTTGCCACCCCGGGAACCGTGTCGCTCGGCCAAAGGCTCACCAAGGACGTCGCGGTACGCGTTGCTCGTAATTGGTGGTTGCTCTTGGTCAACGGACTGTTGCTCGTTGTAGCGGGCGTGCTCATCTTCAGCATCGATTGGAGCGTGAGTAGCCTCGCCACGTTCATCGGAGCCTTGTTCATCTTCGAAGGCATCTCGTCGGCGCTCACCTCCGGCATCGATGCCCGTGCCGGCCGCGCGAACGTGGTGGCCGGACTGCTCTCGGCTGCAGCAGGGATCGCGATCATCGTCTGGCCCACACCGGGCATCGTCGCGATCGCGATCTTCCTCGGCTCTTGGCTGATCGTGGTGGGCACGCTCACGATCGGCGGCGCGTTTGCGGTGCGCTACGTGTTGCCTGACTGGTGGCTGATGCTCATCACTGGGCTGCTCGAAGTCCCACTCGGCGTGCTGGCGCTCGCCACCCCGGGCGCGACACTGGCCGCGCTGATCACGGTTGGTGGCATCTGGGCGGTCGCGATCGGCGTCATGCGAATCGTCGTGTCCTTCCAGGTCAAGCGGCTGCCGGAATACATGGACGAGGCGTTGACCGGCTCCCCTGCGAACGGAGCCGCGCGCGCGACAGCGCCTCGGCCTTCTACGGCCGGTCCTGCCGTCCATAGCTGAGACGGAGGATCAGATCGAGCGAGCGCGCGGGGCCTCGCCAGTGTTCTCTGACCAAATCGGGTCCACCTGCCCGTAGAACCGAACGAAGCACCAGGGCGACGATGATCGCGTCGTCAAGCTGGCCCGCGACGGGGATGAAGTCGGGAACGAGGTCAACGGGCATCGCAAGGTAGGCGACGAGTGCCCAGAGCATGAATTTTCGGCCTCTCGAGACGCGGGGATCGCGAACCAGCTCTCGGAAGAGCGCGATGCAGTCCGGTATGAACCCGGCGAGGGCACGAGCGTCGCTGCGACGTCCGGCGATTATCAGCGCGACGACGAACGAAGCGTAGACGGCGAGGCTGCAGCCCAGGCCCAACAAGATCCACTGCCACTGGTCCATCCGGCGACCCTACTCAGCCGGTTCGGGGCGGCTAGGGGAACGGGTCGCGTCCTGGCGAGCGGGCAGGCGAGCCCACCGATGCCGCACCGCGACCGGCCTCTGGGACCGCACGTCAGAGACGAGTTGCTTTCGGGCGAGACGCTCCCGGAGCGCCAGCACAGCACGGATCGAACGCTCTAGGTCTCTGTCGACGCTCACTCGGCCTGAACGTGCGCTCGCACAGCCGGCGTTCCGATGCCCGAGAGGTATAGGGCGATGCGCGCCGCGTCTGGGAAAACGGTGGCGGCGACTGCAGCCTCGGCAACACCCCCCAAAAACAGGGAAGACCGCATGTCGGCTCCTCTTGTTGATCGAACCGAAGGACCACGGACGAACAGGTTGGTCGCAGCGCCAGCGGCGACCGGGCGAACGGAGCTCGCGCTCACGATCGCGGTGGCGATCCTGTTTCCCCTCCGGCTGGCGCTGCACCACGCCCTCGAGGCTCCGCCCTCGCGTCCGATGGCAGCGATTCACGTGATACCCCTGTCCGGCGGGGACGGCCAGCCGGACGACGAGCTCCGATGAGGGCGATCGAGCAATCGACACGCGCGGTGGTTGAGCGCTGTCCGATTTGCGGCCGGACGCTAACGCCGAAGGACCGGACGCTTCGAGTCCGCAGCCTGGTCGTGCATCTCCGGTGTGCCGCGTACCGAAGGCAGCGGATACTCCCCCGATGACCAGCTCTCCATTGCCAAGCGCGACAGAATCGCTTGTCGAGGCGCTTGCGATACGGCTGCGTCGCGCGGACCTGAGGGGTCGGGCGCAGCTCACCGCGCGGGCCGAGGAGCTCGGGCTGTCCTTCGAGGACCTGCGTCTGCTGCTGGCCCTTGCCGCCGCGGAAGGCGCCAGCCAAACCAGGGATCTCGCTCGCATCAGTGGCCTCCCGGTCGAAGCCGCGTATCCGGCTATGGGCCGCCTGCGCCGTCGTGGCTTCGTGCGCGAGGAGCGACGGCAGTACTCGTTGAGCGAGGACGGCCGAGAGCTGGTCGCCGTGCTCGACGCCGCCCACCGCGAGGGAATTCGGGCCTACGTCGACCAGCTAGATCCGGGCGAGCCAGGCTGGGCGAGGCCCTTCGGGATGTGGCGTCGCCGAAATAGCGGGGCCGAGACACGTTCCACGTCAGGAGCTGTCGGCTGCGCCCGCCGGGGTCATCGTTCGCCGCTGCCGGCGCCGAGCGCGACCGCGAGCTCGAGCGCGCCCGCTTCGGACCCGACACGCCGGGGGGTGCCCAGAACCGCCAACAGGCGCCGCATGGGCAGGTTGTCGGAGAGCATCAGCCCGGTGAACTCACCGATCCCCTCCTCCCGCGCGCGATCGGCGAGACCGCGCAGCAGCGCCTTGCCGACGCCGCGCCCCTGCCACCGCTCGCGGACCGCGACCGCGATCTCGGCGCTGCCGGGTCGCTCGTGATCCCGGACGTAGCGGGCCACGCCCACGCTCTCGCCGGTGCCCGGGAGGATCGCCACCAACGCCTCGTGGTCACGGTGGTCCACCTCGGTCAGGTAGCGAAGCTCGGCCGCGGTCAGGCGTCCGTGCGGGTTCAGGAACCGGCGGTAGATCGATTCGCGGCTGCTCTCGTCGACGGCCGTTGTGAGCGCGGCCTTGTCCCCGGGCTCGATCGGCCTGATCTCGAGCGCTGTCGCCGGCACCGCCATGGAGCTTAGTCTCCGCCAGTCCGCCCGGCGCTCCCGCCATGACTCCCCGGGCGCGGCCCCTGGTCGCCCCAGCCTGCTCAGCCAGTAGGTCCGAACCGCTCGGTACGGATCTGCCGCGGCTCGAAGCCGCGCTCGAGCAGCAGCTGGCCCGCTCTCTCGACGAAGCCGTTGGAGCCGCAGACGAACGCGACGCCTTCGGGCTGCGCGCCGGCCGCGTCGATCAAGGATGCGTCGACGCGTCCGGTGTGGCCGGCCCACCCAGCAGGTGGCTCGCGTGTGAACGTCAGCACCGCGTCGTCGCCGAGCTCATCCGCGTAGATCACGTCCGCGCCGCTTCTCACGGAGTACACGAGCCGCATAGGCAGCTCGGGCATCGTCCGCCGTCTGTGGCGGATCATCGCCATCAGCGGGACGACGCCGGAGCCGCCGCCGACCAAAAGGACCGGGGCCTCGCCGCGCCAGACGAAGTAGGACGTGAACGGGCCGCGGACCTCGACCTGGTCGCCCTCGAGTACGACGTCGTGGAAGTACGGCGACACCTCGCCGTCGGCGAGGCGGTCGATCGTCAGCTCGATGCTTCCCTCGTCGAGCGGCGACGAGGCGATCGAGTACGAGCGCTGGGTGCGGTAGCCGTCGGGCGCGGTCAGCCGGACGTCGTAGTGCTGCCCCGGCAGGTGCGGCATCCACATTGGAAGCTCGATCAGGAACGATTTGACCCGAGGCGTCTCTCGCCTGATAACCGTCACGGTCCCGATCTGCCAGGCGCCGGGCGCACGTTGCTCGACCGCGGGCAGCCGGCCTAGTCGGTCCAGTAGCGCTGCTCCTTCCAGGGGTCGCCGTAGTTGTGGTAGCCGTTCTGCTCCCAGAAGCCGGGCTCGTCGTGGTCCATGATCCGGAGCCCGACGATCCACTTGGCGCTCTTCCAGAAGTAGAGATGCGGTATCAGCATGCGCGCCGGCCCCCCGTGCTCGCGCGGCAGCGGCTCGCCCTCGTGCTCGGTGACCACCCAGGCCCGGCCGCCCGTGAGGTCCGCGAGTGGGAGGTTGGTGGTGTAGCCCTCGTACGAGTACTGCATCACGAACTCGCCGCGCGGCTCGACGCCGCCCAGAAGCGCGTCCACGGAGACGCCGCCGAAGTTCGTGCCGAGCTTCGACCACTTGGTCACGCAGTGGATGTCGCAGGGGACGGTCTCGAATGGCAGGTCGCGGAATTCGTCCCAGGTCCACTCGCGCTCGCGGGCGACCATGCCGTCGATCCTGAAGGTCCAGGCGCCCGTGTCGATCGCGGGCGTGGGGCCAGCTGTGAGCACCGGATAGCCGGACTCGAGGTACTGACCCGGCGGCAGCCGCTCGGCGAGCTCGTCCGGCGGCCTGCGCCGACGTTCGAAGCCGCGTGAGACGAAGCCGCTCATTCCTCGGCAGGGTACGCGACGGTCACGCGGGCAGCGGGGCGGTGCGTCGATGGCGGCGGGTTAGGAGCCACGCCTGGACGACCCGTCCTCGTCCTCCTCCTCCGAGCACAGTCTCCGCCGGTCCCCCAGCGCTCGCGCCCGTGACTTCCCGGGCGAGGCCCCCAGTTCATCGGCCGGCCCCTAGGTACCGATCAGCCGTCCGCCGGCAGGTCCTCCGGGCGGATCTTCGCCAGCTCGCCCTGGAGGAGGCCGGCGGCTCAGCGAGCTCGCGTCCGAGCTCCGATCGGGCCTCCGCACGCGCAGTGGTTGACCCGGTTATAGAGGCCGGAAACCCAACGACGATGAGAGTGCGCCCAGGGAGACTCGAACTCCCACGGACCATACGGTCCACAAGGCCCTCAACCTTGCGCGTCTACCAATTCCGCCACAGGCGCGTGACGCGGCCGATTATAGGCGTGTAGCGCGCTTCCGCCGGGCCCGTCTCATTCCGTCCGCCAGCCCGCTACTCTACGAACACATGTTCGGAATCCAGCACCTGGAGGCTTGCCCGCCGTGGACCTGAAGCTCACAAAGCGCCAGCAGGAGATCTTCGACTTCATCAAGCGCTATTCGGCTAAGCACGGCTACCCGCCCACGGTGCGCGACATCGGCAAGGCCATCGGGCTGGGCTCGCCGTCCACGGTGCACGCCCATCTCCACAACCTCGAGAAGCTCGGCGTGCTCAAGCGCGATCCGTCGAAGCCGCGCGCGCTGGAGCTCCTCCGCGAGACCGCTCGCAAGGCCGTGGCGCCCAGCGGGCTGCCCGTCGTCGGTCGGGTCGCAGCCGGTGCGCCGGTGCTGGCGGAGGAGAACATCGAGGAGTACGTCGAGGTGCCGCCGATCGCCGGCGGCGAGGACGGCGAGTACGTGCTGCGCATCGCCGGTGACTCGATGAAGGACGCCGGCATCCTCGACGGCGACCACGTGGTGGTGCGGCCGCAGACCACCGCGCGCAACGGCGAGATCGTTGTCGCGCTCGTCGGCGAGGAGGCCACGGTGAAGCGCTTTTTCAAGGAGCGCGACCACATCCGCCTCCAGCCGGAGAACTCCGCTCTCGAGCCGATCCGAACGCGCGAGGCGCAGGTGCTCGGCCGCGTGGTCGGCGTCTGTAGGAGGGTCACGTGACGACGTTGCTCGCCGGAACGCCCACCCTTCCCCTTGAACGAGACTTCGCGCTCCGCGAGGAGCGCATCGAACCGCGTAACTCCGACGGCGGTGGGCTCACGCTCGGCCGATTGGTCGACAGCGTCTGGGAGGGCCTGCACGCCGCCGGAGCCGCGGGATGCCCCGTCTGCGGCGGCCGCATGGAGCGCGCCGGCTCGGTTGCACACTGCAGCGGCTGCGGGTCGTCGCTGAGCTGACAGGCGTCGTCCGGCCCGGCTGCGGGTCGTCGCGGGGCCGGTCCGAGCATCGGACGGGCGACAGGGCCCTGCAGCGAGTGGTCACTTAAGGTCGCTATGGCGCACTTAAGTGACGAGTCGATGGCTTAGTCCGCCCGCAGCTCGATCCAGAGTGCCCGGGACGAGGCGAGCAGGTCGCCGTCGCGCGTGAACAGCGCCGCGCCGGAGTGGCGCTTGCGGCCGTCCACCGCGATCGGCCACGCGGTGACCACGTACTCGACACCGGGCGCGATCGGTGCGCGTGCGTCGACCGCCAGCCGCGCGAGCACGATCGGCCGCAGCGTGCCGTCGGGCCCAGGGCGGTTGGCCACCGGCGACGACGTCGGGCAGTCGAGGCTCGCCCAGACGATCTCGTCGAGCACGCGCCCGTCGTCGCCGGCGTCCGACGCGTCGGGGATCCACGTGCCCGCGTGCAGCGCATCCCGCCCGTCGACCGGCCCGGGGTAGATCTCCAGGCCGTCGTGCGCCTCGCGGCTCGGCCCGCAGACGAAGCAGGTCTCGAACGGCCGCGGGAGCTGGAGGAAGTGCGACCCCGCGATGGCCGCGCGGGCGTCGTCGAGCGGGACCGGCGGAGGCACCGACCAGTCCGGGTCGACCGCCGTCGCCTCGGCCACCAGGCGGTCTCCGTCGAGCAGGCGGACCCCGTCGTCGGAGCCGGGCTCCGCACCCTGGTCCCGCCCGGCGCCAGCCTCCACCCGCAGCTCCCGCCGGAGCGGCGGCGGGGCCCGCAGCGTCACCTCCGCGGGCCCGTCTATCGCGGCTGCGAGGAGGCCGCACGTGTACCCGCCGTTCGCGCTGTCGGGCGGGCCGTTGAAGCGGGAGTCGATGACGATCGAGTCGGGCACGAGCGGGCAGCGCATCTTCGCAAGACCGCGCCCCGCTCGGTGGATTTGCGACGCGTGCGGACCTACCCTTTAGGGGCTGGCCAGGCAGCCGCGGGAGGCCGGGGAGAAAACCGGTCCTCGAGGAAAGTCCGGACACCGCAGGGCGGGGTGGTTGGTAACGCCAACCCGGGGAAACCCGCGGGAAAGTGCCACAGAAACACACCGCCTAAGCGAGGGGTCGCAGCTGAACCTCTCGCCGGCAAGGGTGAAATGGTGCGGTAAGAGCGCACCGGCGGCGCGGTGACGCGCCGGCCAGGCAAACCCCACCCGGTGCAAGGCCAAGCGGGGACTACGACGCTGCCCGCCGAGTCCCAGGTCGGCCGCAGGGCGAGAGCCCGCCTCGCGCGCACGCGCGAGACAGATGGATGGCTGCCCACGACAGAATCCGGCTTACCGGCCAGCTACGGGAAGGCCCCGCTCAGGCGGGGCCTTTCTATTGCGGGACCGGCGTCCGCGCGCTACGGCACGGTGGTGTCGAGCGCCTCGAGCCGGTGATGTCCGGCCGCGTACCGGTGCCACGCGACGAGTGCCGTCCCATCCCCCGCCAGGGCGCCCCTCTCCTCGGCCTCCATCCCGTTGCCGAGGGCCGAGAACCGGCGAGCGGGCCCGATCGAGCCGTCCGCGCCCACGAAGCGGCCCTCCACACGCGTCTTGAAGTCTGGGCGGGCGAGCGAATCGGGAGTCCACAGCACGAGCGCGTTCCCGGCGCGGTCGGCCGTGACCTCGGGGCCGAAGCTCTGGCATCCCGACAGCGCGGCCGGCCGCGTGAGCCGCCCGCCGGGCGACCGTCGCGCGATGAAGACACGGTCGCAGCCCGCCTGCGCGCCGGGGCCGCCCCACGCGATCGTCACGGCGCCCTCCGGTCCGATCGCGGCGGCCGGGAACGACAGGCTCGCCAGCCTGGTCGCCGAGTGCGGCTTCCCGAAGTGGCCGTGCCCGCGCCGGTACGCCCACGAGAGGCGGAAGACGCTCTTCCGCTGGCTCGGCAGCGTGCGCCAGACCACGACGGCGTCGCCGCGGGCATTCCCCGCCAGGAAGGCGTCGGTGGCCTGGTGATGCGGGTTCGACACCACCTCCGCCCTCCCGAAGCGCCCGCCGCGCGGGCGGAAGGCCGCCCGCACCTCCGCCTGCCCGCGCTCGCGCGCCGCGTGAAGCCGCTCGACGACAGCCTTCCAGGGCGGCGGGCGCCTATCCCACACGACCGTCGCGTTCCCATCTCCGTCGAGCGCCACCCGCGCGTTGCTGACCGTGCGCTTCGAGTCCGTCACGACCTCCGGCTTCCGCCAGCCGCCGGGCGTCCGGAGCGCGACCGCAGCCCGCCCGATGTGATCCTTCGTGTCCTGCACCCAACTCGCCGCGGCGGCCCCGCCGGGGCCCGTCGTGAGGCTGAGCCACGACGGCTCCCGGACGCGCGCGAGGCGCCTCCGGCTGAAGCGTGCCGCGCCCGGTCTACGCGTGGCCACCATCACCCGGCTCCAGGGCGAGTTGGGCTCCGACTCCGTCCAGCCGACGAGCTCGGTGCCGTCCTGCATCACCGCGGTCCGGGGCAGCCAGGCGCTCCGACTGGGATGCGACAGCGCGGCGGGTGTCCCGAACGCGCCGCCCGGTGCCCGGTCCACCACCCAGATCCGCATCACCTGACGCGAGTCCGGCGCCGCCCACGTGAGGACGCGTCGCCCACCGCCGCCCGCGGCGACGGTGAACGTGGCGACGCTGTGCCCCGGCGGCGAGACGTACGTGGGGGGCGGGGGATCCGGCGGCGCGGCGGCGGCCACGGCGCCGAGCGCGAGAGCGACGACGACTCCGAGCGACACGCGCCGCATCACGGCTCGATCCGGGGCGACTCGACCCGCCCGCGCGCAGCGGCGAGCCGGTCGTGGCGGTTCGATCGCGCGATCCACGCGACGAGCGCCCGCCCGCCGCGCGCAAGCAGCGCCTCCGGATCGCCGTACATGTGCTGCCTGCGCGAGAAGCGCCGCTTCGGGCCGAGCCTGCCATCCGCCGACACCAGCCTCCCCTGCGCCTGCGTGACGAAGTTCTCGTTCCGCTCGGTGTCGACCGGCCAGGCGGCAAATACGTCGCCGTTCCTGTCCGCCGACGTGCTCGGGGTCGCGAACCCGGCCGCGTCGTTCGCCAGCCGGCGCGGGTGTTCGAACTCACCGCCTACGGTTCGTCGCGCCGCCATCACGTTCAGACAGAAGCAGCGAGCCTCCTTCCCGGACGGGAACCGGCTCCAGAGCGCGACGACGTTCCCCTCGGGATCGACTCCCGCGCCGCCTATCTGGCTGAAGACGAGCTGGGGGGTCAGCGGGTGCGACGGCCCGAAGTCGCGGCCGGCGCGCCGGAAGGCGTACGCGACGCGCTCGTGCTCGTCGTCGACGGTCTGTCTCCAGAGCACCACGGCGTCGCCGCGCGCGTTCTCGGCCAGCACCGGATCGACCGCCAGCCGCCGGCCGATCGACACCGCGCGCGGGCGGCCGAAGCGGCCCCCCGCTGGCCGGATCGCTCTCCGCACGACGCCACCGCCCTCCCAGGCGAGCGTCGCGTTCCCGTCGCGGTCGACCGCCACGTTGAGCGACAGCTTCACGCTGCGACTTGTCGTAACGGATTCGGGACGCGACCAGGTCCCGCGCGGGCTGCGCACCGCCGCGCGAAGGGCCTCCCGCGACCGGCCCAGCTCCTCCGTCCACACCACGACGGCACCGCCGTCGCTGCCGACCGCCACACGGACCTCTTCGAGGAACCTCGGGCGCCTGTCGAGCACCTTCGGCTGCGTGAACGACCCGCCTCGGCGCCGTGCCGCCGCCTCGAGCACGATGCCCCCGCGGCGGCTCCTGACCCATGCCGCCATCTCGGTCCCGTCCGGACCGACGTCCACCGCGCTCGAGAACGCGGTCGCACCCTTCCGCGTGAGGGTGCGGGCGCGGCCAAACGGCCGCCCGTGCCGGCGGCTGCGAACCCGCAAGCGCCCGTCGTGCGCTCGCCACAGGGCGGCCTGATCGCCGCGGTCGTTCCCGGCGACCAGGAACTCGTCCACGTCCTGACCGTTCGGAGAGAGGTAGCGCCGCGGCGGGATCGTGTCCCGTGTGGCGGTCTGAGCGGCCGGCGCCAGGAGCGCCGCGCCAGCGAGCATCGCGACCGCCAGCGCTCGAAAGCCGTTGCGCATGTGTGAGGTATACGGGAGCGCTCGGTCGGCCGCGGCGGTGCACTTAGAATCGCGGCGCCCCCGGAGAGGAGAGACCAGTGAGCGACGAGGCCGTCAAGTACACGCTGCCCGAGTCGGAGATCCCGACCCACTGGGTCAACCTCATGCCCGACCTCCCGGGCGATCCGAGCCCGCCGCTCAACCCCGCCACCCAGGAGCCCGCCGGTCCGCCCGACCTGACGCCGATATTTCCCATGTCGCTGATCGAGCAGGAGGTCTCTCCGGAGCCCGAGGTGGAGATCCCCGACCAGGTCCGCGACGTATACAAGCGCTGGCGACCCTCGCCGCTGTTCCGCGCGCACCGGCTCGAGCGCCTGCTCGACACCCCGGCGCACATCTACTACAAGTACGAGGGCGGCTCCCCGGCCGGCTCGCACAAGCCGAACAGCGCCGTCCCGCAGGCTTTCGCCAACAGGGAGGCGGGGATCGACCGCATCGTGACCGAGACCGGCGCCGGTCAGTGGGGCTCGGCGCTCGCGCTGGCGTGCAGCCTCTTCGACCTCGAGTGCGAGGTGTTCATGGTCGGCGCGAGCTACGACCAGAAGCCGTACCGGCGCTCGATGATGGAGGCGTGGGGCGCGACGGTCCACCGCTCACCGAGCGACCGCACCGAGTCGGGTCGCGCCAACGCCGAGCACGCGTCCGGCTCGCTCGGGATAGCGATCTCCGAGGCGGTCGAGATCGCCGTCGCCGACGAGGGCACCAACTACGCGCTGGGCTCCGTGCTCAACCACGTCTGCATGCACCAGACCGTGATCGGCCAGGAGGCGATCGCCCAGATGGGCCTGGCGGGCGAGGAGCCCGACGTGGTCATCGGCTGCGTCGGCGGCGGCTCGAACTTCGCCGGTCTCGCGTTCCCGTTCATGCGCCGCCGGCTGCGCGGCGAGGCCGACACGCGCTTCCTGGCGGTCGAGCCGGCCGCCTGCCCGACCCTCACCCGCGGCGTCTACCGCTACGACTTCGGCGACACGTCGGGCATGACCCCGCTGCTGCCGATGTACACGCTCGGCCACGACTTCGTGCCGCCGCCGGTGCACGCGGGCGGGCTCCGCTACCACGGCGACTCGCCGCTGCTCTGTGGCCTCGTGAAGGCGGGTCTGATCGACGCCGTCGCCTACCGGCAGAACGAGACGTTCGAGGCGGCGGTCCGCTTCGCGCGCACCGAGGGGCTCCTCCCGGCGCCCGAGCCGGCGCACGCGATCCGGGCGGCGATCGCCGAGGCCGAGGCCGCCAAGGAGGCGGGCGAGCCGCGGGTGATCCTGTTCGGACTCTGCGGCCACGGCCACTTCGACATGTCCGCGTACGACGCCTACCTGTCGGGCACGCTCGAGGACGTCGAGTTCTCCGAGGCGGACATGGAGGCCGCGCTCGAGCGCCTGCCCGAGGCGCCGGCGCTCGCCTGACCGCGCTCTAGCTGGGCGGCTTCACGACGACCGTCCCGTGGAAGTCGTGGATGGTGCACTCGTACTTGAACGTGCCCTTGTTCTTGAAGGTGACCTTGAAGTCGTCGACCTTCGACTTCGTCTTCGAGTGCCTGCCGTTCAGCTTCTCGAACGTCACGTTGTGAGGGGTGTCGCTGTCCCATGACCAGTGGACGGTCTTGCCCTTCTCGATCGTGACGCTCTTCGGCTTGAACTTGTAGCCGTCGAGGTAGTTGCCCTTGATCGTGACGTGCTTGCCGGCCGCGGCGACAGGCGTGGCGAGCAGGGCGAGCGCGAGCAGCGCGCAGGCGAAGACTGGGAGGGTTCGGTTCATGTGAGGCCCTACGCAGGCGCGCCCTCGGCGGTTCGATCTCGTACACGCGTCGAGCCGGGGGCACGATCGGCGCCCGCCGGCCGACCGCCGGGGCATGACCCGAGCCAAGACCATCCTCGCTGCCCTGACCCTGGTGGTCGCCGTCGCCGCGCCCGGCATAGCCGAGGCGAAGGCGAAGCACGGCCACAAGCACCGCTCCCATTCCGCCAAGAAGAAGCGCGACAAGAACCGCGACGGGCTCCCGGACCGGTGGGAGCGAAAGCACGGGCTGTCGCTGAAGGTCAACCAGGCGAAGCGCGACCAGGACCACGACGGGCTGCGCAACCGCGGCGAGTTCAAGCACCGCACCGATCCGCGCGACCCCGACACCGACGGCGACGGGATCGAGGACCGCGACGAGCTCGGCGACGGCACCGATCCAGCCGACTCCGAGGACTGCCGGGAGCACGGCGGCGAGCACGGCGGGGGCGACGACGCGGACGATCCCGGCGACGAGGTCGACGAGCCCGGCGAGGAGCACGGCGACGACGGCGACGACGAGATCGACGAGCCCGGCGAGGAGCACGGCGACGACGGCGACGACGAGGTCGACGAGCCCGGCGACGGCGACGACTTCGAGCCCGGCGACGACGCCGGCGACGATCCCGCGGGCGACGACTTCTAGCTCAACCTCCCCCTCGCGCGACTCGGAGCCCCCCGGCTCCCTCCGAAAGGCCCCGCCCCGGCGGGGCCTTTCGCCGTACAAAGGGCCCAAAAAGCGTCCGCCCGAGTGGCGAATCCGCCCCAATCACCGCTAACATTTCCCGACCAAACTCGGCCGTCCCGCCGCGGCCCGACCTCCTCTTCAATCATGCACCGACTCAGCCGCCCTGGGGCCGCGGGCCTCTACGACCCGACTTTCGAGCACGATGCGTGTGGCATCGGCGCAGTTGCCGATCTCACGAACACGCGCTCGCACGAGACGGTCGCAAAGGCCCTCTGGGTGCTCGACCACCTCGAGCACCGCGGCGCGAGCGGCGCCGAGCTCGACACGGGGGACGGCGCGGGCATCCTGCTCCAGGTCCCGGACGACTTCCTGCGCGAGGCCTCCGGCCTCGAGCTGCCCGAGCGCGGCCGCTACGGCGTCGGGTTCATGTTCCTCCCGCGCGAGGACGACCGCCGCCGTGAGGTCGATGGCATCGTCGAGCAGACGATCGAGGAGGAGGGCCAGACGCTCCTCGGCTGGCGCGACGTACCGGTCGACCACTCCGTGCCGGGCGCCAGCTCGGCCGCGGTCGAGCCGAGGATCCGCCAGGTCTTCGTCGGCTCGACGCTCGGCGACGCGCACGAGGAGCTCGCGTTCGAGCGCAGGCTCTACGTCATCCGGCGGCTGATCGAGGCCCGCTGCGGCACGGACGTGGCGATTCCCTCGTTCTCCGCGCGGACGCTCGTCTACAAGGGCATGCTCACGTCGCCCCAGCTCCCGCGCTACTACCCCGACCTGCGCGACGAGCGGATGGCCACGGCGATGGCCCTGGTCCACTCGCGCTTCTCCACCAACACGTTCCCGAGCTGGGAGCTCGCCCACCCGTACCGGCTGATCTGCCACAACGGCGAGATCAACACGCTGCGCGGCAACGTCAACTGGATGCGCGCGCGCGAGTCGCAGCTCCTGTCGGAGCACTTCGGCGACGACCTCGCCAAGCTGCTGCCGGTCGCCAACGAGAAGGGGAGCGACTCGGCGATCTTCGACAACGTGCTCGAGATGCTGCTCCTGGGCGGCCGCTCGCTGCCGCACGCGTTGATGATGATGATCCCGGAGGCGTGGGAGAACCACACGGCGATGGCGCCGAACGTGCGCGACTTCTACGCGTACCACTCGTGCCTCATGGAGCCGTGGGACGGCCCCGCCGGCATCGCCTCGTGCGACGGCCACGTGATCGGCGCGACGCTCGACCGCAACGGGCTGCGCCCCGGCCGCTGGCAGATCACCGACGACGACTTCGTCGTGCTCGCGTCGGAGACCGGCGTGCTCGAGGCCGAGCCGTCGAAGGTGCTTCGCAAGGGCCGCCTCCATCCGGGCAAGCTGTTCTTCGTCGACGTCGAGGGCGGCCGCGTGATCGAGGACGCGGAGCTCAAGCACGAGATCGCGTCGCGCCAGCCCTACGGCGACTGGTACCGCGACTGCACCGTGCACCTCGACGACATGCCCGACGTCGCGCCCGAGCAGGTGCCGGCCGATCCGGTTCGCACGCGCCAGCTCATGTTCGGCTACACGCAGGAGGACCTGCGCATCACGCTCGCCCGCATGGGGGGCAAGTCCGCCGAGGAGCCGATCGGCTCGATGGGCAACGACTTCGCGCTCGCGGTCCTCTCGGACAAGAGCCCGCCGCTCTACGCCTACTTCAAGCAGCTGTTCGCCCAGGTCACCAACCCGGCCATCGACCCGATCCGCGAGCGCGTGGTGATGAGCCTCGAGACCGCTGTCGGGCGCCAGTCCAACCTCTTCACCGAGACGCCCGAGCACGCCCACCAGCTGATCATCGGGCAGCCGATCCTCTCGAACGGCGAGCTCGAGAAGCTGCGCCAGGTCGACCACGACGTCTTCACGGCGGAGACGCTCGACGCCACCTGGCCGGTCGAGGAGGGGGCCGACGGCCTCGCTCGCGCGATGGAGCGCCTCTGCCGCGAGAGCTCCGAGGCGCTCGGGCGCGGCGACAACATCCTGATCCTGTCCGACCGCGCGGCCGGCGCCGACCGCGTGCCGATCCCCGCCCTGCTGGCGGTCTCGGGAGTGCACCACCACCTCGTGCGCGAGGGCACGCGGCTCCAGGCAGGCCTCGTCGTCGAGTCGGGCGAGCCGCGCGAGGTCCACCACATCTGCTGCCTGCTCGGCTACGGCGCCTCGGCGATCAACCCGTACCTCGCCTTCGAGACGCTCCACGAGATGTTCGACGGCGGCATGCTCGCCGGCGTGGAGTCGGCGGCCGTGGCCGACGCCAACTTCGTCAAGTCGATGGGCAAGGGGATCCTCAAGACCATCTCGAAGATGGGCATCTCGACCGTGCGCAGCTACAGCGGCGCGCAGATCTTCGAGGCGGTCGGGCTCGAGCGCGAGCTGATCGACCAGTACTTCGCGCACACGACCTCGCGGATCGGAGGCATCGGGATCGACGTCCTGGCGCGCGAGGCGCTCGACCGGCACCAGCGCGCGTTCCCGCGCTCCGGCACGCGACTGCCGGTGGGCGGCGTGCACATGTGGCGCCGCGACGGCGAGATGCACCAGTGGAACCCGGACACCGTCGCCAAGATCCAGCACGCGGTCCGCCACGGCGGCGACGAGACGTACGCCGAGTTCACGAGGACGATCAACGAGGAGAACGCGCGCAAGGCCACGCTGCGCGGACTGCTCCAGCTCAACCCACCGGAGGGCGGCTCGATCCCGATCGAGGAGGTCGAGCCGTGGACCGAGATCGTCAAGCGCTTCGCCACCGGCGCGATGTCGCTCGGCTCGCTCTCGGCCGAGGCGCACGAGACGCTGGCGATCGCCATGAACCGCCTCGGCGGCAAGTCGAACACCGGCGAGGGCGGCGAGGACCCGCGCCGCTACACCCCTGACGAAAACGGCGACAGCCGCCGCTCGGCGATCAAGCAGGTGGCCTCGGGGCGCTTCGGCGTGACGGCGCACTACCTCGTCAACGCGGACGAGCTCCAGATCAAGATCGCTCAGGGCGCCAAGCCCGGCGAGGGCGGCCAGCTCCCGGGCCACAAGGTCGACGAGTACATCGCGCAGATCCGGCACTCCACGCCAGGCGTCGGCCTGATCTCGCCGCCGCCGCACCACGACATCTACTCGATCGAGGACCTCAAGCAGCTGATCTTCGACCTGCGCTGCGCGAACCCGGCGGCGCGGATCAGCGTCAAGCTCGTGGCCGAGGTCGGGGTCGGCACGGTCGCCGCGGGCGTCGCGAAGGCGAACTCCGACCACGTGGTCATCGCCGGCCACGACGGCGGCACCGGCGCGTCGCCGGTCTCGTCGATCCACTCGGCCGGCGTGCCGTGGGAGATCGGCCTGGCCGAGACGCAGCAGACGCTCGTGATGAACAAGCTGCGCGACCGGATCGTCGTGCAGACCGACGGTCAGATGAAGACCGGCCGCGACGTGATGATCGGCGCGCTGCTGGGCGCCGAGGAGTTCGGCTTCTCGACCGCCCCGCTGATCTCGATGGGCTGCATCTACATGCGCGCGTGCCACCTGAACACGTGCCCGGTCGGGATCGCGACGCAGGACCCGGAGCTGCGCAAGCGCTTCAAGGGCGAGCCCGAGCACGTCATCAACTTCTTCCACTTCGTGGCCGAGGAGGTGCGCGCGTACATGGCGCAGCTCGGCGTCCGCAGGTTCGAGGACCTGATCGGCCGCACCGACCTCCTGCGCACCGACGCCGCGATCGACCACTGGAAGGCCCGCGGCGTCGACCTGTCGGGGCTGCTCGCCCCGCCCGACGCGCCGCCCGACGTGGCGCGGAGGCGCGTGCGGGCCCAGGACCCCGTGCTCGACGACCACCGCGACCACGAGGTCATCGAGCTCGCCGCGGCCGCGCTCGAGCGGCGCGAGCCCGTGCAGCTCGATCTGCGGGTCGAGAACAAGCACCGCTGCGTGGGCGGGCTGATCTCGGGCGAGATCGCGCGCCGTTTCGGCTCCGAGGGGCTACCCGAGGGCACGATCGACGTCCGCATGGAGGGCTCCGGCGGCCAGAGCTTCGGCGGCTGGCTCGCGCCGGGCGTGACGATCACGCTCCACGGCGACGCCAACGACTACACCGGCAAGGGCATGTCCGGCGGCGTGCTGGCGGTCAGGCCGCCCGAGGGGAGCCCGTTCAAGGCCGAGGAGATGGTGCTGATCGGCAACACGGTCCTCTACGGGGCCACCGCGGGCCGCGCCTTCTTCCGCGGGCTCGCGGGCGAGCGATTCGGGGTGCGGAACTCGGGCGTGAGCGCCGTCGTCGAGGGCGTCGGCGACCACGGCTGCGAGTACATGACCGGCGGGCGCGTGGTCGTGCTGGGGCCGACCGGGCGCAACTTCGCGGCCGGCATGAGCGGCGGGATCGCGTACATCCTCGACACCGCCGACGAGTTCGCCGCGAAGTGCAACACGGAGATGGTCGAGCTCGAGGAGCCGTCCGAGGACGACCTCGCCGAGCTCCGGGCGCTCGTCGAGGAGCACCGCGAGCGGACCGAGTCGGAGGTGGCCGCGCGGGTCCTGGCCGACTGGGACGCTCTGCGCGGAGCCTGGGTGAAGGTCATGCCGATGGACTACAAGCGCGTGCTGCGCGAGCGCGCGGAGCAGGCGTCGATCGACGCCGGCGAGCCGTCCGTGATCGCCGAGCACGGCGACGGCGACGGAGCGGGTCCGGTGCGCGCCGGCCAGGGCGCGGAGTACCCGCCCGCGGGCAACGGCTTCGAGACGCGCGAGACGGGCGAGGCCGGGCAGCGCGAGGACGCCGCGGTCGCGGCCGAGCGCGCGGGGAAGGCCGCCGACGGGCGCGAGCCGGCCGAGAAGGCGCAGATCGAGGAGGAGGCCAGCGAGGAGGTGCTCCCGCACAATGGGTGAGCTCGGCGGCTTCCTCAAGATCCACCGTCACGACCCGGCGAAGCGCCCGATCCCCGAGCGGGTCGAGGACTTCAAGGAGTACGTGCTGCTGCTCCCGCAGGCGGAGCTGCGCGAGCAGGGCGCCCGCTGCATGGACTGCGGGATCCCGTTCTGCCACTCCGGCTGCCCGCTCGGCAACCTGATCCCGGACTGGAACGACCTCGTCTACCGCGACCGCTGGCGCGAGGCGATCGACGCGCTGCACGCCACCAACAACTTCCCGGAGTTCACGGGCCGGATCTGCCCGGCGCCGTGCGAGGCCGCGTGCGTGCTCGACATCAACGACGACGCCGTCACGATCAAGCAGATCGAGCAGGCGATCGTGGACAGGGCGTTCGAGGAGGGCTGGATCAAGCCCGAGCCGCCGGCGTTTCGCACCGGGCGCACCGTCGCCGTCGTCGGGTCGGGCCCCGCGGGGCTGGCCGCGGCGGCGCAGCTCAACAAGGCCGGGCACACGGTCACGCTGTTCGAGCGCAACGACCGGATCGGCGGGCTGCTGCGCTACGGCGTGCCGGACTTCAAGCTCGACAAGGGCGTCGTGCAGCGGCGGGTGGACATCCTCGAGGCCGAGGGCGTCGAGATGCGGACCGGTGTGGACGTGGGCGTCGACGTGACGGCCGACGAGCTGCGCGAGCAGTACGACGCGGTGGTCGTGGCGATCGGCTCGACCGTACCGCGCGACCTGCCGGTGCCCGGGCGCGAGCTCGACGGCGTTCACTTCGCGATGGAGTACCTCGAGCAGCGCAACCGCTTCGTGGCCGGCGACGACCCGGCGCCCAGGCCGATCAGCGCCGCCGGCAAGCACGTCGTGATCATCGGCGGCGGCGACACCGGCGCGGACTGCCTCGGCAACTCGCACCGCGAGCGCCCGGCGTCGGTCACCCAGTTCGAGCTGCTGCCGGAGCCACCGCCCGAGCGGCCCGACGACAGGACGCCGTGGCCCCAGTGGCCGCTGGTCCTGCGCACCTCGGGAGCGCACGAGGAGGGCGGGGATCGTGTCTACAGCGTGATGACCACGCACCTGACCGGCGAGGACGGACGCGTCAAGGAGCTGCACTACCACGAGGTGGGCGGGCCGCCGGGGTTCGAGAAGGTCGACGGCTCGGAGCGCACGATCCCGGCCGGCCTGGTGCTGCTCGCGATGGGCTTCCTCGGCCCGCAGCAGCCCGGCTTCGTCGAGCAGCTCGGCGTCGAGCTCGACGGCCGCGGCAACATCGTCGACGACGACTACGCGACCACCGTCCCGGGCGTCTTCGCCTGCGGCGACTCCCGCCGCGGCCAGTCGCTGATCGTCTGGGCGATCGCCGAGGGTCGCCAGGCGGCGCGCTCCTGCGACCGCTACCTCCAGGGCCTCGGCGAGGGCGCCGAGCCCGCGCTGGCTACGGCGTAGTAGCCGACCGCGTCCGCACGCTCACCCGGAACGTCGCGAAGTCGACGGCGCCCCGGTCGTCGCGCACGCGCAGGCTCACGACGTGCGTACCGGGCCGGCCGAAGCGGTGCCAGAAGACCGGGCCCAGTACGCGGTAGGGGCGGTCGCCGGTACGCCAGGCGTACTCCACGATCCGGCCGTCGGCGTCGGACGAGCGCATTCCGTGGAAGCGGACCCAGCGCTTGCGGGGCACGTCGTGGTGGCCGCGGATCCGGGCCACCGGGCGGATGTTGGGCCTCGCCGGCGTGTCGCCGAGACGGGCGAGCGCGAAGTCGGAGCGGCCCGCGTCGAGCGCCCAGCCCGCGACCACGATCTTGCCGTTCGGGTCGAGGACCACGTCGTTCGCCTCGGAGTTGCCGCTGTCGCCGGCGTCGATCAGGCGCGCGCCGACGTGGCCGTCGCTCGACCGGAATCCGGCGTCGTCGCGCACGCCGCTGCGCAGGTAGCGCGCGACCAGCATCTTGCGCTTGCCGTCCTCCATGGCGCTGCCGGCGACCGTCACCCGGCCGGCGGCGTCGACCGCCACACCCACGGCCACCGGCACGCCGTCCCCGGCGCTCGCGAACACGTGCCCCGGGTCGGAGCCCTCGGAGTTGAACGTCGTGTCGAGCGCGCCGTCCTCGGCCTCGAAGCGCGCGATGAGGTAGTTGCGTGGTCCGACGTTCCTGGCTCCGCGGAAGCCCGTCACGACCAGCTTCCCGTTGCGCAGCGCGACGTCGCGCGCCCGGTAGTCGTCGTCGTTGCCTGCGCGATCCTGCACGACCCCGCCGTCGCCGAACGTGCCGTCCAGCGCGCCGGTGCCGTCGAGTCGCGCCAGCATCACGTTGCGCTCCCCCTCGCCCGTGAGGATCTCGCCCGCGATGACGGCCCTGTCGCCCTGGAGCACGAGCCCGAACGCGCGCGACTGCTTGAACTCGGCGTCGCCGAGCTCGAGCCGGGCGACCCCGTCCCCGTCGTAGCTCTCGTCCGGCTGCCCGGCGGAGGTGAGACGCGCCACGAACGAGTCCATGGAGGGCGTGTTGGTAATCCAGCCTGCGACCACGATCTTGCCGTCCGGCTGGATTGCCAATCCGGTGGCCTCCGCGCCGTCGCAGCAGATTCCGGGCAGGATCGCCACGCCGTCGTCGCCGAAGCTCTCGTCGCGTACGCCGTTCGCGAGATAGCGCGTGACGTGGATCGTTGCGGTGAAGAAGCTCGCCGAGCCGGCCACGAGGATCTTGCCGTCGGGCTGGATCGCGACCGCGCCCGCGCCCGTGCCGTCCTCGGTGAAGCGCTCGACCACGCCGTCGCCGCCGCCGAAGCTCGGGTCCACACGACCGCCGGGCAGGTATCGCACCACTGCGAGCGCGTTGCCGCTGTTGCCGCCGGGCGGGACCTGCCCGCTTCCGGCCACGACGATCCTGCCGTCCGGCTGCAGGGCAAGCGCGCTCGCCCGCGCGTTGGCCTCCCCGATCGCCGTCACGACCACGCCGTCCCCGCCGAAGCTGCGGTCGAGGTCGCGCGGGGCGGCCGTCGCGGCCACCGCGACGACCAGCGCGAGGCCGAGCGCGGCGGCGAAGTATCGGAACGAGCGTGTCATGAGCGGGAGGCCCTCCTCACGTTGACCCGGAAGGTCGCGTATGAAACCGCGCCGCCGTCATCGGTCACCCGCAGGGTGACGACATGGACGCCGAGGCGGCCGAAGCGGTGCCAGAAGACCGGACCGAGCGGACGGAACGGCCCGTTGTCCGTCCGCCAGGCGTACTCCACAATCCGGCCGTCGCGGTCGAACGAGCGCAGGCCCCCGAAGCGGACCCACCGGTTGCGCGGCACGACGTGCTGCCCGCGGATCCGGGCGACAGGGCGGGCGTTCGGCTCCGGCCGCGTGTCGCCCAGGCGCACGAGGGCGAACTTGTTCCGACCCGCGTCGAGCGCGGTCGTGGCGACGACGATCCCACCCTCGGCGTCGAGGGCGACGGCGGGATCGGCTCCGTTCAGGCTAAGGCTGCCGTCTCCAAGCGAGAGCAGTCGCGGACCGACGTTGCCGTTCGCCGAGCGGAAACCGGTGTCGTCGCGCGACCCGTCGCTCAGGTAGCGGACGACCATCAGCTTGCGGATGCCGTCCTGCTCCGCGGTGCCGGCGACCGTGATCGCACCCGTGACCGGGTCGATCGCGAGCGAGTCGCCTCGCGGTGGGCCGTCACCCGCGCCCGCGAACACGTACCCGGGGTCGGTCCCGCCGGGGTTGAAGCTCGTGTCGCGAGCGCCGTCGAGGCCGTCGAACCGTCCCAACAGGTAGTTGCGCGGCTCCTCCCAGGTCTCGCCGCGAAAGCCCGTGACGATCAGCTTGTCGCTCCAGAGCCCCAAGTCTCGGGCGACGTACTGGTCGTCGTTGCCCGCCCGGTCGTAGACGACGCCTCCGTCGCCGAACGTCTGGTCCAGCGCTCCGAACTCGTCGAGGCGCGCGACGAAGAGGTCCACGTGACCGTCGCCGGAGGAGCTGCCGGAGATGACGGCCTTGCCGTCCTGGAGGACGAGCCCGCCCACATCGGCCGACGGGATCTGCGGGTTGCCCAGCGTCAGACGTGCGACCCCATTGGTGCCGTAGGTCGGATCCCGCTCGCCGTCCGTCGTCAACCGAACGACGAACGGCTCGATGTCCTCGGAATTGGTGAAGCCGCCGATGAGGATCCTGCCGTCGGGCTGAAGGGCGATGCCCCTGGCCGTCGTGCTGTCGAGGCGAATGCCCAGCCGCAGGAGACCGTCGTCGCCGAACCCGAGGTCACGGGCCCCATCGGGCATGTAGCGGGCGACGTACAGGGTGGAGACGCAGCAGTTGCCGCCGCCGGCGACCACTATTTTGCCGTCGGGCTGCACCGCGACCGCGTCGATGCTGCTGCCCTCGAGGCTGTAGTGGTCGAGAACGATCCCGTCGCCGCCAAAGCTCCTGTCGAGCGTGCCGTCCGGGTTGAAGCGGGCGATCGCCGCGCCTCTCTGATCCGGGTGCTCGACGTCGTCGTCGCCCTTGAGCGGGGAGTTCCCGATGCCTCCGACGACGATCTTGCCGTTCGGCTGCAGGGCCATGTCGGTGGCGTACGCATCCGATTCACCCACCGCCGTGAGGGCGATCCCGTCGTCGCCGAAGCTCCGGTCGAGGTCGCGCGACGCGGCGTTGGCCGAGACGGCCACGACCAGGGCGACGGCGAGGGCGACGGCGAGGTAACAGAGGGAGCGAAGCAAGATCATGGAGCCGGAATCCTTTCCTGGAACCACCTCCAGCATGCCCCAGGTGTGGCGCGAGCGCAATAGAAGGGTCTAACCCGTCATCGCTCGCCGTCCAGGTAGTCGAGGTCGGGGTCCGGGCGCGCCAGGACGTCGAGCGCCGCGTCCGGATCGGGCGGCTCGCCACCCGGCGGGAAGTCGCGGGCCCAGACCTTGCCGCTGTCGGGGTACGTGTTCACCTCGGGCGCGATCATCGTGCTCACGATCAGCACGCGGGCGGGCTCGTCAGCCCGGTTGTCCAGCCGGTGCGCTCCGCGCTCGCCGGTAGGGCAGGCGACGACCTCGCCGGGCGCGAGCTCGCGTTCGCCCGCCAGCGAGCGGAGCGTGGGCCGGCCGGCGAGCACGACGATCATCTCCTCGTTCGCGTGGTGCACGTGCAGCGGGAAGCTCGACGCCCCGGACGGCAGCTCGAACAGCGACGCGCCCAGCTTCTCGGCGCCCGCCTGCCGGCCGACGCGTGCCCGGCGCCAGGTGAACGGCGCGCGGTCCTGCTCGGCGTCGAAGCGCGGATCGAAGACGTTCGGGCGGTCGCTCACGCCTCCGCCAGCTCCCGTTCCACGCGCTCGCGGACCCGCTCGCACACCGCGCGCGTGACCGGCCCGGCCTCGAACGACCCGACGCCCTCGATCTCCGTGACCGGCAGCACCTCGAACGACGTCCCGGCGCTGAACGCCTCGTCGGCGACGCCGAGCGCGCCCAGCTCGACCCTCCGCTCGGTCACCTCGTTCTCCTCGAGCACGCGCCGGCGCGTGATCGAGTCGAGGATCGTGTCCTCCTCGAGCGGCGGCGTGTAGACGACTCCGCCCTCGACCCAGAAGAACGAGGACCGCGTGACCTCCAGGACACGCTGGTCGGGCATGACCAGCAGGGCGTCGTCGAACCCGCGCTCGGCCGCGCGCCGCGCCGCGAGCATGTTCGCCGCGTACGACAGCGACTTCGCCGCGCGCAACAGCGGCGTCGGCAGGTGCTGCTCGACGGCCAGGCGCAGCGACTCGCAGTGCGCGGGCATCGGCTCGAGCAGCGCGATCCTGTGGCCGCCCCGGGTCACGACCAGACGCAGGAGCAGGTCGCGGCCGTCGGCCAGCTCGCACGCCGTGAGCGCGTCCTCGCGCATCGCCGACAGGTCCGACTCGAGCATCAGCGTCTCGCAGGACCGCGCCATGCGCCGCAGGTGGTCGTCGAGCGCGAACGGCCGGCCCGCGTAGAGGCGGACCACCTCGAACGCCCCGTCTCCGCGCAGGAGCCCCTCGTCGGTCACGGGCACGGTCGCCTTCCCGAGCGGCGTGACCCGGCCGTCGAGGACGCACTCGCTCACGCCGCCACCCGCGCGGCCGCGCGCGCGAACGCCTGGCCGCGCTCCTCGAAGTTGCGGAACTGCACGTAGCTGGGGGCCGCGGGGGAGAGGAGCACCGTGCCGCCGCCAGAGAGGCCGGCCGCCGCGAGCGCGACGGCCTCGTCCACGTCGGAGGCCAGCGCCGTCGCCGGCCCGTCGCCGCCCAGCGCCTCGATCTCGGCCACGATCCGCCGGCCCGTGTCCGGCAGGCCGACCACGAGCTGCACCGTGGAGTCGCCGATCGCCGCCACGAGCCCGCTGTAGTCCTGGCCGCGCTCGTAGCCGCCCGCGATCAGCGCGATCGGCGCCTCGGCGAGCGCGTGCAGGGCCGCCGTGGCGGCCGCCGGGGTGGTGGAGATCGAGTCGTTCACGAAGGTGACGCCGCCGTGCGTCCCGACCGGCTCGAGGCGGTGCGGCAGCGGCTCGAACGATCGCAGCGGGTCGCCCAGCGCGGCGGCGTCGAGCCCCAGCTCCTCGACGGCGGTCAGCGCTGCGCACGCGTTGAGCGCGTTGTGAACGCCGCGCAGCCGCAGCGTGCCCGGCTCGTACAGGAGCTCGTCGCCCCGTCTGATGCCGCCGCGCTCGTCCGCGTGGAGCGACCGCTCGTCACCGAACCAGCGCACGTCGACGAGCTTCTCGGCCAGCGCCGCCACGCGCGCGTCGGCGTGGTTGAGCACGGCCAGCGTGTCGGTCCGGCGCAGGAACAGGTTGGCCTTGTCGGCCATGTAGCGCTCGGGGGTGCCGTGCCAGTCCAGGTGCTCGGGGTGGACGTTCAGTAGGACACCGATCGACGGGCCGCGCACGAGGTCGGCGGCCTGGAAGCTCGACAGCTCGAGCACCCACACGTCCGGGGCCGGCTCGACGCGCATGATGTCGAGCGGCGCGCGCCCGACGTTGCCGCCCAGCGTCGCGCGCACCCCGCTCTCGTTCAGCACGTGAGCGATCAGGGACGAGGTGGTGCTCTTGCCCTTCGTCCCCGTGACCGCCACCACCCGCTCCCGCCAGTGCTCCTCGAACCAGAGGTTCGTGCCGGTCGTCAGCTCGACGCCGGTGGAGCGCAGGCGGTCCACCTCGGGCCGGTAGCGGCTGACGCCGGGCGACCGGATCACAACCTCGCAGCCCTCGAGCCGGCCGAAGCCGTCGGGACCGTCGGCGAACGCGGCCCCGCCGCCGAAGGCCTCGCGCTCCTGCTCCGGCACCGGCGCGTCGGTGTACACGACCACCTCGCGCTCGGGCTCCTGCTCGCGCAGCGCCCGGTGCGCGGCCAGGCCCTCGCGGCCCGCCCCCCACACGCCCACGCGGCGGCCGGCGAGGTCAGCGAACCGCATCGGCAAGGCGCTCGGGAACGAAGCTTTCGCCGGCCGGCTCGAGGAGGGGGGCGACGTCGCGCTCGGTCGCCTCGTCGCGGACCAGCGCGAGGGCGGCGGCCGACTCGGCCCGGGTCCCCACGCATTCGAGCGGCTTGCTCGGCGCCACGAGCTCCGCGAAGGCCTCCGGGTCCTCGGCGAGCAGGTTGCGCCCGAAGATCCGCTCGAGCCGGTCCGGCTCCATCCAGGGCGCGAGCACGAGGAACACGAACCGGCACTTGGGGCAGTCGCCGCACCAGCCGGGGCCGCGCCTCGCGGGGTCGCGGCGGAAGACCGAGTTGCAGCTCGTGAAGGCGTCGTCGTAGCCGTCGAGCCGCGCGAACGCACGCGCGATCGCGAGCTCCGACCAGGGCCGCAGGAGCGAGAACCAGTCAAGCCCGGGCGCCCGCCACGCGATCTCGTCGCGCATCAGCCGCTCGAACTCGAGCCCCTTGCTCCACTGGTGGTTGACCTCGACCCCGCGCGCCACGAGCGTCGGCTCGGACGCCGACCCCTCGTTCGACATCGCGACCGCGTCCCAGCCGTGGAGCGGCGCCGCGAAGCAGGCGATCGCCGAGACCACCGCGGTGATCGGCACGTGCCCGTTCAGCGCGCCCGCCGCGTTCAGCTCGGCGAGGTTGGGCGACAGCTCTCGCTCCGCGACCACGTGGTCGACGCCGGCGACCTCGACCGTGCGGCGGATCGGCTCGGGGTTGCCGACGGAGAACGCCACGATCGGCTCTCCGTGGCGCTTCAGCGCCTCCAGCGTGACAATCGAGTCCTTCCCGCCCCCGACGGGGACCGCGGTCCGCCGCGGCAGCGAGAGCGGCTCGCCCGAGCGCGGCTCGCTCGCCTCGCCCGCGAACCGCACGCGCTCGCGCATGTCGATCCCGTTCACGTGGCCGAACTCGCCCAGCCCGTCGGTGTAGAGGGCCTCGAGCAGCGGCGAGGCGGGCGCGTCGATCAGCGGCGGGGCCGCCGTCTTGTAGTAGCTGACGCCCGCGACCAGGTGAAGCAGCTCGAGCAGCGGCTCGCTCGGCGTCCCCGTGGCGCCGGGGAAGCCGATCCGCTCGACGAACTCGACCTCGTCGTCGAGCGCGTACTCGAGCGTTGCGACGCCGTCCTCGTAGCGCCGCCCGGTGAACCGGAAGGACTCGAATCGCGCGGGTTCGAAGCGCCGCGTCGCGGCGGCGGGGGACGTGCCCATCGGATCCAGCTTACGGCCGCTAGAGGCGCGCCAGCACCTCGCCGGCCGCGCGCTCGCCGGACTGGACCGCGCCCTCCATGTAGCCGGCGCCCTGCGTCGCGACCTCGGTACCGGCCCAGTGGATGCGCCCGACCGGCGGCCGGAGCGTGTGGCCGTAGTCGAGCATGACGCCCGGGGGCATGATCCCGACGTAGCAGCCGCGCGACCAGCGCTCGCGCAGCCAGTCCTGCTCGACGTAGTCGAACGGCTTCTTCGTCGCGGGGCCGAAGTAGCGCGCCAGCGACTCGAGCACGGCTGCGCGGCGGGCGGCCGGGGGGCGGGTGGACCAGTGGCGCGCGTCGCGGCCCTCGATGAACGTGAGCAGGATCCCGGGCTCCCCGCTCGGCGGGCTGTTGTCCCAGGTGACCCGGCACGGCCCCTGGTCGCTCAGGGTGAAGCCGGTCAGGTCGTCGTCGCGCCAGAACGGGCGGTCGTAGAAGAGCTGGATCTTGATCACCGAGCCCATCGGGAAGCGCTGCGCGAGCTGGGCGCGCAGCGGCGGCAGCCGCGGGTGGAAGCGGATCGCGTCCTGAAGCGCCGGAGCCATCGCGACAACCACGCGCTTGCAGTGGACGATCGCGCGGGCCGACTCGATCGCGACGTCGTTGCCGGTCTGCTTGATCTGCGTGACCGGGGAGCGCAGGATCACGCGGCTTCCCAGCGCGCGGGCGACCTTCGCCGACACCTGTTGCGAGCCGCCCACGAAGCGGCTCTCCTGGTAGCCCTGCGGCGTGGAGATCAGGTTCTCGAGGGTGCCGGCCGACGCGATGTAGAAGAGCAGGTAGAGCAGCGACACGTCCCGCGGCTCGCAGGCGAGGATCGCCTCGGCGCCCAGGTCGAGGATCTTCCTCCCGTAGTCCGTGGTGGCGTTCGCCTGGATCCAGGTGTCGAACGTCTGACCGTCCCACTCGGCGGCGCTGGCCGCCTTCCACGGGGCCGCGGGGTCGACCTCGCCCGCCATCTGGTCGAGCTTGACGATCGCCGTCGCGGCATCGAGCAGGCTCGGGCTGGGCGGTAGCTCCGCGGTCGGCTCCCACGGGTAGGTCGTGCGGACCCCGTTCTCGTAGGCCACGTCCTGCTTGCCGCCCGGGTAGTGGCTCGGGAAGGTCTTGACCCCGACCTCCTTCGCCAGCGCGACGATCCGCGACTGCGCCGGCCCGTAGCTCGTCTGCTTGGTCTTGATCCACTGGCCGCCCACGTCGACCCAGGTGCCGTGCCTGTGCTTGGTGAACGTTCGCCCGCCGACCCGGTCGCGGGCCTCGAGCAGAACGACGTCCTTGACGCCCTTCTGTACGAGTCGCCGCGCGGTCGTCAGCCCGGCCAGGCCGCCGCCGACGACGGCCACGTCCGCCCTGATGCTCCTTCGCCGCCGCCTCTTGGCGCCTGCCGCCGTTCGCGGCACCGTCGCGGCCGCCGCGCCGGCGGCGGCGCCGCCCACCAGCGAGCGGCGGGTCACGCCCGCGCTACGGCCCAAGCTCCACCACGTGCTCGTAGGTACCGCGGTCGAAGAACGGGATATCGCCCATGCTCGCCGCGCCCTGCGAGCTCGTCTCGTACATCTGGCGCGGCTCCCGCCAGCGGGCCCTGTTCGCCGTCCCGAAGCGGCCCACGAGTATCCCGAACGACTTCGCGGCGACGGCGCGCAGCGTCCTGCGCGGCAGGTGTCGCAGCGCATAGACCTCGCCCCAGGTCGACTCGAGCAGGTGCGAGCCGCCGCGCGTATCCAGCACCGACTCGACGCCCTCGCCCGTGAAGCGCCCGAACATCCGCTTCTGGGCCTCGGCCATGAACGTGCGCCAGGCTGCCACGCCCGGGGCGACCCTGCCCTTGGCGTCGGTGCGCGCGTAGTTGCCCTGCCAGCGCAGGATCGTCTTCAGCACCGCCCGCGCCTTGCCGCGGGCGCCCTCGCTCACGTGGCGGAGCCGCTTGTCGAGGAGCACGCGCTGCTGGGCGTGGTAGCCGGTGTAGGCGTCGACCGCGCGCGTGCGCACGAAGCCGCCGCCCCGGCGCTTCGCCCGCTTCACCGCCTTGCGGATCAGGCCGGAGCGGTGATGCGGCCCCAGCAGGCGCTCGCGCGCGGGCGCGTCTCCCTGCGTCCAGCCCGTCGAGGGCATGTTGTTCCAGTTGAAGAGGTAGCCCTGCTTGGGATCGATCACGCGCGGGCGCTGCGCGACCGTCAGGAACCCGCGCCACTCGGCGTTGCCGGTCCCGGGGAAGGGCAGGCGCTCGTCCCACCCGCGCGGCTTGATCTGGAGCAGCCCGGGATGCCAGTAGCCGATGTGCCCGCGGTCGTCCGCCGCCATCAGGTTCTCGTTCCAGGTGAGCTTGGCCGCCGCCCGGTTGACGTCCCCGATCGTCCTCGCCGCGTTGACCTCCGAGAGGCCGCGCAGCGTCCCGACCTCGCGCTTCCAGATCGCGTAGCGGCGCGCGTACGCGACGCCGCCCGCGCGCTCCTGCACGGGGCCGTGAACCGTCCGGCAGAGGCGGACGTCCTGGGACCCCGACTCGGGGGGATGCATCCCGAGGATGTCGGAAGGGGGCGAGTTGTACTCGACCGTCTCCGTGTGGCAGTTCATCTTCACGCGCTTGCCCTTGAACGTGTACGCCTCGGGACCGGCGAGCTTCTCGGCGTAGAGGTCGTCGTCGTCGGTCAGGCCGCTCGTGAGTCCCCAGGCGACGTGGCCGTTGTGGCCGATGCCGATGACCGGCACGCCTGGGGCCGTGGTGCCGCGCACGTCGATGCCCGGCCCGTGCAGCTCGAGCTCGACGAACAGCTCGGGGATCTGGAACCCGAGCTGCGGGCCGTTCCAGAGCGTCGCCGTGCCGCCCCCGCCGCGCAGCGCCCACATGTTCGAGCCGCCGTGATGGCCGAGCGCGCCGATGAGCGGCAGCCGCCGCTCCTTCGCCGCCGCGCTCCCGCCGCCGGCCGCCGCGGCCGAGGGCAGCGCGAGCGACGCCGTGAACTTCTGAGAGCGCGCGTAGCCGGTGCGCTCCTGCTTGCGCGTGCGACCGGGCTGGGCGGGGAAGCTCCCCGCCGACCTCGGCACCGTCGAAAGCTGGTGCTTCGCGCGGATCGGCAGCAGCCTGTCGAACAGCGGCGCGCCGAAGGCACGCAGCGCGCGCACGTTGTTCAGCTCCTCGCCGTCGTCGCTCGGGACCGTGCGCGCGAGGTAGATGCCGATCGCGGTCGAATCGTCGAGCGTCCAGTCCGCCGGGCCGGTCGGCTCGCCGACCGCCGCGAACTCGCCCGGGCGCTTGGTGGGATCGAGCCGGGTCTCGGCGATCCACGCGTTGATCCCGTCCCTCATGCTCACGAACCGGGCGCGCAGCGCCGGCGGAAGCGAGGCGAGCTGGGCCGCCCGCTCGGCGGCGTTGTAGAAGTCGCGCCGGACCTGGACGTCCATCTCCACGTAGCCCTTGCCGAGGATCTCGGCCAGGTGGCCCTTGGTGGCGCGGCGGAAGAGCTCGAGCTGGAACAGCCGGTCCTGGGCCATGGAGTAGCCGGCGCCGAACCAGACGTCGTCGGCCGTGTTCCCGCGGACGCTGGGCACGCCGAACCGGTCGCGCGCGATGGTGACCCCGCTGCGCGGCGACTCCGTCGACTCCGCCGGCTGGCCGAACATGTGGCCCTTGAACCGGTGCCTCAGGAAGAGCGGCGTCTGATCCTGGAGGTGCGGCGATCCCGTGCCGTCCGCGAGCCCGGTCACCGAGACGAACCCGCTCTGCCCCGGCGGCAGGATGTCCTCCGCCTGGCGCACGCGGGCGCCGGCGGCGCCCGGCAGCAGCAATGCCCCGGCAACCATCGCTGCCCCCATACGTCGTCTCACCACCGCGGGCGATGCTACCGGTCGGCCCGCGCGGCGAGCCGCACCGCGATGCGCCACGATGTCCGCGTGCGCACCGCCCACGACCGCCACGTGAGCCGCGCCGACATCGAGCGCGTGCGCGGAGCCGAGCGCGAGCCGGCGCGCGACGAGCTGGCCGTGGAGGAGCCGCTCGAGATACGCGTCGACGGCGAGCCGCTCGCCGTCACGATGCGCACGCCCGGCGAGGACGAGGCGCTCGCTGCCGGCTTCCTCGCCGGCGAGGCGCTGATCGCCGGTCTCGACGACATCGTCGAGGTCGGCCCGGCCGAGGACCTGGCCGCGAACGTGGTCGACGTGCGCACGCGCGCCGGCCTGCGCCGCGACCCGTCGGCCGAGCGCCGCTTCTACCTCAGCTCGTCGTGCGGGGTGTGCGGCAAGGGCGCCCTCGAGTTCGTGCGCCAGGAGGCCGCGCCGGCCGAGCCGGGGCCGCCGATCGACCGCGAGCTGGTCCGCCGCGCGCCCGAGGAGGCGCGGCGCATGCAGAGGGCGTTCGATCGCACCGGCGGGTTGCACGCCACGGGGCTGTTCGGCGCCGACGGCGACCTGCTCGCGCTGCACGAGGACGTGGGGCGCCACAACGCCATGGACAAGGCGATCGGCGAGCTCCTGCTGGGCGGCCGCTTCCCGCTCCCCGGGGTCCTGGCCTGCCTGAGCGGGCGGGCGTCGTTCGAGCTCGTCCAGAAGGCCAGCCTGGCCGGGCTGGCCGGAATCGTGGCCGTCGGAGCGCCGTCGAGCCTGGCTGTGGAGCTCGCCCGCGACCGCGGGATGCTGCTCTGCGGGTTCGTCCGGGAGGGGTCGTTCAACGTTTATTCGAGGGCCGACCGGCTCACCTAGAACAGGGGCGTATCCTGGGTCGTATGAGCGACCAGGCCGCCATCGAGCGGACCCTCGAGGATCTCCTTCGTAGGGGTGAGGAGGCCGGGACGCTCGAGTTCGCGGAGGTGGCGGAGGCCTTCGAGGGACTCGACGTGGACGAGGAGCGGATCGAGGAGCTCTACCGCGAGGCGCGCCGCCGCGGTATCGAGCTGCAGGAGAACGGCGCGCGGCCCGAGAACCCGGAGGCGCCGTACACGCACGAGGTCGTCGCCGAGGCCACGAGCGACTCGCTTCAGCTGTTCCTCCGCGACATCTCGCAGCGTCCGCTGCTGACCGCCGCCGAGGAGGTCGACCTCGCGAAGCGGATCGAGCGCGGCGACCAGGACGCCAAGGACCGGATGATCGAGGCGAACCTGCGGCTCGTCGTCTCGAACGCCAAGCGCTACCGCGGCGCGGGGCTGCCGTTCCTCGATCTGATCCAGGAGGGCATCCTTGGCCTGATCCGCGCGGTCGAGAAGTTCGACTACCGGCGCGGCTTCAAGTTCTCGACCTACGCGACGTGGTGGATCCGCCAGGCGATGCAGCGCGGCCTCCAGCACCAGGCCCGCACGATCCGGATCCCCGTCCACATCGGCCAGGAGCTGAGCCGCCTGCGCGCGGCGGAGCGGAAGCTCGGCGCCGAGCTGGGCCGCGACCCGACCGATGCCGAGCTGGCGAACGCGCTCGGGATCGACCCCGCCCACCTCGACGAGCTGCGCGCGGCCGAGCGTGTACCGGTGTCGCTCGAGACGCCCGTCGGCGGCGAGGGCGAGGCGGAGCTCGGCGAGCTGCTCGCGGCGGAGGGGCCGAGCCCGCTCGAGGAGGTTGCGGTCGAGCTCGAGGAGGAGTCGATCCGGCGCGCGCTCGAGCGGCTCGACGACACGGCGAGGCGCGTGATCGAGCTGCGCTTCGGCCTCGGCGGCCGCGAGCCGATGACGCTGCGCGAGGTCGCCAAGATCATGGACCTCTCCGCCGAGGGCGTCCGGAAGCTCGAACGCCGCGCGCTCCGGCGCCTCGCCGAGGAGCGCGAGCTCCAGGCGCTGGCCGCCTAGTCAGGACAGGTCCGCCGGCACCAGCGACCAGGACACCATGTCCTCGTCCATGTAGGCGCGCAGCACGCCCTCGCGCGTGAAGCCCGCCTTCTCCGCCACGCGCTGGGACGCGTCGTTGCCGACGCGGGTGAGGATGCCCACGCGCGCGAGGTCGGCTCGCTCGAACGCCCAGCGCGCCAGGAGGCGAACCGCGCGCGGCGCGAGCCCGCGGCCGCGCGCCGCGGGGAACACGAGGTAGCCGATGTTCCCCCGCCTGTATTCCCACGAGACCACGTGCAGGGCGATCGAGCCGACTAGCGCCCCGGTGGCGGGCGCGACCATCGCCAGCGAGAGGGCCTCGCCGGTGGCGCGGCCCGCGTCGACGCGGGCCAGGAACTCCACGGCGTCCTCGCGCGTGTAGGGACTCGGCACGCGGGTCCAGCGCGCGATGGCCGGGTCGTTGAGCGGCTCGACGATCGCCTCGACGTCGGCGGCGCGCCACTCGCGCAGCGCCACCTCGCCGTCGCTGAGGGCTACGTCGAGGCGCTGGAGGCCGGGCACCCGGCCAACGTTAGGGCCGCTTCTCGGCCCACTCGGGCACCTCGAGGTCGAGGCCCCCGCCGCCACTGCGGGGCTCGCGCTCGCGCTCGCGCGCCGGCCGGTCCGGCTCCGCGTGTCCGGCGCCCACCTGGAGGTCGGCCATCAGCCGCCGGTGGCCGGCCTGGACGTCGCGCAAGAGCCGCTCGGCCTGTCCCTCCAGCGACGCGGCGAGCTGTCGCAGCCCGGCGCCGATCGCCTGCGCCTGGGCGAGCGCCTCGTCCGCCGCTGCCTGCGCGGTCGCGATCCGCTCGTCGGCCTCCTTGCGCGCGATCTCGCCGATCCGGACGGCCTCGGCCTGGGCGTCCTCCCTGAGCTTCTTGGCGTCGGCGTCGGCCTGCTTGCGGTGCTCGGTGAGCTGGCGGTCGACCTCGCGTTCCTTCTCGCGCGCGTCGCGCTCCGCCCCGGCCGCGATCTCGGCCGCCGCGTGCTCCGCCGCGGTGACGATCGCGGCCACCTGACCGGCCGCGATGTCCGCCGCCGACAGCGGCTCGTGGTACTCGTACTCCTCCGTGGGTTCCTGGAACCCCTCGTACTCCTCGTCCATACGGAAACCGATGGTCCCAGAGTGCGGGGACGGAAAGCCCCGCCGATAACGTTCGACCGCATGGCCGACCGGTACGACCCGCGCGCGATCGAGAGCAGGTGGCAGCGCCTGTGGGCGGACGAGCGCACGTGGGAGGTGCCCAACGACCCGGCCTCCGAGATCGAGAAGTCGTACGTCCTCGAGATGCTGCCGTACCCGTCCGGAGAGCCCCACATGGGCCACCTCAAGTGCTACTCGATCGGGGACGCGATCGCGCACTTCCGGCGCCGGAACGGGCATCGCGTGCTCCACCCAATGGGCTACGACGCGTTCGGGCTGCCCGCCGAGAACCACGCGATCAAGACCGGTCAGCACCCGCGCGACTCGACCGAGGCCTCGATCGCGGAGTTCCGCCGCCAGTTCAAGGAATGGGGCATCTCGATCGACTGGACGCGCGAGTTCGGGACCCACGAGCCGCGCGTCTACCGCTGGACGCAGTGGATCTTCCTGAGGATGCTCGAGCGCGGGCTGGCGTACCGCGCCGAGGCGGCCGTCAACTGGTGCCCCAAGGACGCGACCGTGCTCGCCAACGAGCAGGTGATCGACGGCCGCTGCGAGCGCTGCGGCTCGCTCGTCGAGGCGCGCCAGCTCGAGCAGTGGTTCTTCAAGATCACCGACTACGCCGACCGGCTGCTCGACGACCTCGCGACGGTGAGCTGGCCCGAGCACGTCGTGACGATGCAGCGCAACTGGATCGGGCGCTCGGAGGGCGCCGAGGTCGTGTTCCGCTGCGAGTCGGCCGGCACCGACTACCCGGTCTTCACCACCCGGCCGGACACGCTCTTCGGCGCGACCTTCTTCGTGATGGCGCCCGAGCACCCGGACGTGCTCAAGCTCAGCGACTCGCCCGAGGTGCGCGACTACGTGAACCACGCGATCTCGTCGTCGGCCGAGGACCGCGGGGCCGAGGACCGCGAGAAGACCGGCGTCCCTCTGGGGCGGACGGTCACCAACCCGGTCAACGGCGAGGAGATCCCGATGTTCGTCGCCGACTACGTGCTGATGGAGTACGGCACCGGAGCGATCATGGCCGTGCCCGCGCACGACCAGCGCGACTTCGACTTCGCCAAGGCGTTCGATCTGCCGATCCGACAGGTGGTCGCGCCCGCGTCCGGCGAGGTCGACCCGGACGCGCCGTTCGTCGCCCACAGCGACGACGAGGTGCTGGTCAACTCCGGTCAGTTCACCGGCATGCCGTCGGTGACGGGCAAGGACGCGATCATCGACTGGCTCGACGCCGAAGGCCGCGGGCACCGCTCGGTCAACTACCGCCTGCGCGACTGGCTGCTCTCCCGCCAGCGCTACTGGGGCTGCCCGATCCCGATCGTCTACTGCGAGACCGACGGGATCGTGCCGGTGCCCGTCGAGGACCTGCCGGTGCCGCTGCCCGACGTCCGGGACTACGCGCCGCAGGGCCGCTCGCCGCTGGCCGCGGCGGAGGACTGGGTCAACACGACGTGCCCGCGGTGCGGCGGCCCGGCCCGTCGCGAGACCGACACGATGGACACGTTCGTCGACTCCTCCTGGTACTTCCTGCGCTACACCGACGCGCACAACGACACCGCGGCCTGGGACCCCGCCGTCACCGCCCGGTGGATGCCCGTCGATCAGTACATCGGCGGCGTCGAGCACGCCATCCTGCACCTGATTTATTCGCGGTTCTTCACCAAGATGATGCGCGACCTCGGGCTGATCCGGAACAGCGAGCCCGCCACGCGGTTGTTCACGCAAGGCATGGTGATCGCCGAGGGCGCGAAGATGTCGAAGTCGAAGGGGAACGTGGTGGGCGCCGACATGCTGGCCGACAAGTTCGGCGCGGACACGGCCCGCATGTTCATCCTCTTCGCGGGGCCGCCGGAGAAGGAAGTCGACTGGCGGACCGAAGGCGCGGAAGGGATCTATCGATTCCTCGGGCGCGTATACCGCTTCGTGACACGGAATGCGGGCAGCGGTTCGGCGGAAGGCGCGTCGGACCGAAAAGTATTGCGCAAGCTGCACCAATGTCTCCGCAAAGTGACCGAAGATTTCGAGACGCGCTGGCACTTCAACACGTGCATCGAGAGCGTCATGGAGCTGGTCAACGTGCTGTACGCCGAGGAGGGCAACATCTCGGGCGGTGTGCTCCAGGAGGTCGCGGAGAAACTCGCCTTGATGCTCGCGCCGTTTGCCCCGTATGTCTCTCAGGAAATCTGGGAGGAGATCGGGCGCGAAGGCCCGGTATTCCGGCAGTGCTGGCCGTCCTTCGATTCCGAAATGGCGAAGGAAGACGAGGCGGAGATTGTCGTGCAGGT
>DATENL010000004.1:0-9054 GCA_035275105.1 Thermoleophilaceae bacterium | reverse complement strand
GCGCCGCCGGCGCCGGCCACCGAGATCTCGGCGATCCGCGTGGCGGCCGTGCCGTCGACCGGGCCCTCGGCCACGCGAGCGAAGAGCTGCGGCGGGGTGACCGCCGTCGCCGCGGCGCGCAGCGTCGTGCGCGCGCGGTTGAGCAGCTGGCGGACGGCGCCGTCCGACACGCCGAGCGCGACCGCGATCTCCTCGTACGAGCGGCCCTCGAGCTCGCGCAGCACGATCGCGTCGCGCTGTCGCTCGGGCAGCTCCCTGACGTCCCGGACGACCTCGCGGATCCGCTCGCTCTGCTCGACCGCCTGGGGCGGCTGCATGACGCCGTCGAAGTCCTCGGGGATCTCGTCGTAGTTCCAGCCGTTCTGGCGCAGCAGGTTGAGCGACGAGTTGTGGGCGATGCGGTAGAGCCAGGGCCGCAGGTTGAGCTCCGCCTCGCCGGCGACGATCGCCTTGTAGGCGTTGAGGAACGCCTGCTGCACCGCGTCCTCGGCGCGCTCCGGCGGCAGGATCCCGGAGCAGTAGCGCAGGAGCTGCTTGCGATAGCGGGTGACGATCGCCTCGAAGGCGCGCGCGTTCCCGGCGCGCGTGAGGTCGACCAGACGCTGATCGCTCTGGGTGTGGAGCAACGCGGTGCCGGCCAGGCGCGCGGGTTCGATGAGGCGACGCGGTGTCATCGCAGAAGGGGTTCCCTGTCCATGTAACGCGCTATACGGCTGAAACTCACGGCTGGCCTGGTCGAAGGGCGGGAAACGGCAATACGCTGCGGCCCGTGGACCTCCAGCGTCTCTATCCGGACCCGCTCACCGTGAGGGTGGCAGAGGCCGCGGCGAGCGTCTGCAAGGAGGGGCCCGCGACCGCGGACCGTCCCTGCCTGGCGCTCAACTTCGCGGCGACGGCCGACGGCCGGATCACCATCGGCGGGCGCTCCGGGCCGATCGGCAACGAGGCCGACCGCGAGCTCTTCCACGAGCTGCGCGCCAGCGTCGACGCCGTGATGGCGGGCGCGACCACCGTCGCCACCGAGCGCTACGGGCGCCTGATCCGCGACGAGGCGCGCCGCGAGCGCCGCCGCGCCGCCGGCATGGACCCGGACCCGCTGGCGATCGTCGTGAGCGCGCGCCTGAGCCTCGACGCGGACGTCCCGCTGCTCCAGGACCCCGACTCGCGCGTGGTCATCGTCACCGAGTCGGAGCGCGAGCTCGAGGGGGTCCGCGCCCGCGTGGAGTACCTGCGCCCCGGCGACGCTCCGGCGGAGCCCGAGGAGCTGCGCGATCGCGCCAGCCTGCTGGCGCTGTTCCCGGTGATGCGCACGCTCCGCGAGCGCTACGGCCTCGACAGCGTGATGTGCGAGGGCGGCTCGGTGCTCGCCGGCGCGCTGATGCGCGAGCACCTCGTGGACGAGCTGTGCCTGTCGGTCGCGCCCAAGGTCGCCGCCGGGTCCGGCCCGACCGTGGTCGGGGGCCCGCCGCTCGATCCGCCGGCCGAGATGGAGCTCCGCACCGTCCACGAGGCGGGCGGTCATCTCTTCCTGCGCTACCGGGTGCCCGGGTAGCCCGAAGCTACCCTCGCTTGGTGGAACCCGCCCGGATAACCATCGTGGCGCTCGCGTGCGCGCTGGTCGCGCTCGCCGGCGGCCTCTACCTGGGCGGCCATCCGGACACGCTCCCGAACAACGTCCGGAAGGTCTTCGTCGCCGACGACAACGCGGTCCGCGACGAGATCATCGAGGCGATCGAGGACGGCTACTACAAGAAGGCCAACCGCAAGAAACTCGAGCAGGCGTCGCTGAAGGGCATCGTCGACGCGCTCGACGACCCGTTCTCGCACTACCTGACGCCGAACGAGGCGAAGCTCTTCCGCCAGACGCTCGACCCGCAGTTCGAGGGCGTCGGGATGTCGGTCGCCGAGGACAAGCGCGGCCTGCGCGTGGTGAAGGTCTTCGAGGACTCGCCCGCGCAGAAGTCCGGCATCACGCGCGACGACGTGATCACGGCGGTCAACGGGCGCTCGATCGCCGGCCTGCCGAGCTCGGCGGCGACCGGGCGGATCAAGGGCCCCGCCGGCACGTCCGTGACGCTGTCGGTGGTCGAGCCCGGCAAGGACAGCCCGCGCACCATCCGCGTGCGCCGAGCGCGGATCCAGATACCGCTCGCGGACGGCAAGATGGTCAGGCGCGACGGGCTGCCGCTGGCCTACGTGCGGCTCGCCGCCTTCGACGCCCGCGCGCACGGCGCCGTCCAGCAGGAGCTGAAGCCGCTGCTCAAGAAGGGCGCCCGCGGCATCGTGCTCGACCTGCGCGGCAACCCCGGCGGCCTGCTCACCGAGGCCGTGCTGACCTCCAGCCTGTTCATCGAGAAGGGCCCGATCGTCTCCACCAGCGGGCGCACGCAGCCGAAGCACGTCTTCAACGCCGAAGGCGAGACGATCGCGCCCAACCTGCCCATGGTCGTGCTCGTGGACAAGGGCTCGGCGAGCTCATCGGAGATCGTCACGGGCGCCCTGCGCGATCGCGGCCGCGCGACGGTCATCGGGCAGAAGACGTTCGGCAAGGGCGTCTTCCAGAACGTCGAGGAGCTCCAGAACGGCGGCGTCCTCGACCTCACGGTCGGGAGCTACTACCTGCCCAAGGGCGAGAACCTCGCCCACAAGGGAATCGAGCCGACCGTGCCGGCGGTCGACCTCCGCAAGACGCGCCGCGACGAGGCGCTGCCGATCGCGCTCGACGTGCTCGCCGCGAAGGTCCGGTGAGCCCGCCGGCGGGCGAGCCGCTCGTCGCGGTCCTGGAGAAACGCGGTCGGTTCACGGTGGCCGAGCCGCTCTTCGACCCCGGCCGCCGCATCACCCTCGAGGGGTCGCCGCGCCGCGCCGGCGGCGTGGGGGAGATGGTGCTGCTCGGCTGGGGCAAGCGCGGCGCCCGCGCCGTGCGGTCGCTGGGCCGCCCGGACGTCGCGCGCGACGTGCTCGAGGCGCTCATGCTCGATCGCGGGCTGCGCCGCACCTTCCCGCGCGCGGTCGAGTCCGAGGCGGTGGAGGCGGCCGAGGTGCCGCCGGGCGAGGACGACCGCCCCGAGCGCCGCGATCTGACCGGCCTCGCCACGTTCACGATCGACCCCGAGACCGCCCGCGACTACGACGACGCGATCTCCGCCCGCCGCGAGGAGGGCCGCGCCGTGCGGGTCTGGGTGCACATCGCCGACGTGAGCGCGTACGTGCGGCCGGGCACGGCGCTCGAGCGCGAGACGCAGCGGCGCGCCACCAGCGTGTACGTGCCGGGCGCCGTCGAGCCGATGCTGCCGGAGGCGCTGTCGAGTGGCGCCTGCAGCCTGGTCCCGGGGCAGGAGCGGCTCGCGGTCACGCTCGAGCTGCTCATGGACGGGCCCGAGACGCGCTCGGTCGCGTTCCACCGCTCGCGCATCCGCAGCGACGCGCGCCTCACCTACGAGCAGGTCGACCGGATCTTCGCCGGCGAGGAGGAGGCCGCCGCGCCGTGGTCGGAGCCGCTGGCCGCGGCCCGGGAGGTCGCCGCGGCGCTGCGCGACCGGCGCGACCGGCGCGGCGCGCTCGCCGTCGAGTCGCCCGAGCCGTCGTTCGAGTTCGACGAGGGCGGAAACGTCACGGGCGTGCGCTACGAGGACCAGACCGAGTCGCACCGGCTGATCGAGGAGCTGATGATCCTGGCCAACGAGCGGGTGGCCGACCGGCTCGCGGACCGCCAGGCGCCCACGCTGTATCGCGTGCACGAGCGGCCGGAGCCGCAGGCCGTCGAGCGGCTGATCGACCAGCTCGCGAGCCTCGACGTGCCGACGCCGCCCGTGCCGCGCCAGATGAGCCCGCAGCAGGCCGGCGACGTGGCCGCCGAGGCGAGCCAGCTCGTGGCCGCGCACGTGAGGCGGACAGGCCGCGGGCGCTGGGCGCTGGGCTCGCTGGTGCTCCGCTCGCTCAAGCAGGCCTACTACTCGCCGCGCAACCTCGGGCACGCGGGGCTCGCGAGCCCGCGCTACTGCCACTTCACGTCGCCCATCCGCCGCTACCCCGACCTGGTCGCACACCGTGCACTCCTCGCCAGCCTGGGGCTCGACGACGCGGGCCCGCGCGCGGACGTCCTGTTCGAGCTCGGCGAGCACTGCTCCTCCGCCGAGCGCGACGCGATGAAGATCGAGCGCAGCGCCGACGACGTCTGCCTCTGCTTCCTCCTCGAGCGGCGACTCGGCGAGCGCGGCCCCGAGGCCGAGTTCGACGGCGAGGTCGTCGGGGTCATCTCCAAGGGCGCGTTCGTGCGCTTCGGCGACGAGGGCTTCGAGGGCTTCCTGCCGGTCCGCAGGATGCGCGGCGACTGGTACCACCTGAACGAGGCCGAGACCGCGCTCGTCGGCGAGGGCGGCGGCCGGGCGTTCAGGCTCGGCGATCCGCTGCGCGTGACCGTCGGGCGCGTCGAGGCCGCGCGCGGCCGCGCGGACCTCGAGCTGGCGCCCGACCACGGCTAGCCGCGAGACTTCGGGTTCGGATGTCCAAGCGAAGGGGCGGAAAGCGCAAGGCGGCCGCGGGCGACATCGCCACCAACCGGCAGGCGTCGCACAGGTACAACCTCCTCGAGAGGTGGGAGGCGGGGCTCCAGCTACAGGGCTCGGAGGTGAAGTCGCTGCGCGAGGGCGGGGTCCAGCTCAAGGACGCCTACGCCGCGCTCCGGGACGGCGAGGTGTGGATCCACAACATGCACATCGCGCCGTACGGGCCCGCCGCGCGCGACAACCACGATCCCGAGCGTCCGCGCAAGCTCCTGCTGCACCGGCGTGAGATCGAGCGGCTGATCGGCAAGACCGCCGAGCGCGGCCTGACGCTGGTACCCACGCGCCTCTACTTCAAGGGCCCGCACGCGAAGGTCGAGATCGCGCTCGCGCGCGGGAAGGACTTCGCCGACAAGCGCCGCTCCCTTCGCGAGCGCGACCAGCGGCGGGAGATCGAGCGCGCCCTGCGCGAGCACGGGCGCTAGGCGCGCCGTGGGCGACGACGTCGCCCACGGCGCGGACCGCCCTACTCCTCGCCGATCAGCTTCAGGCCGTGCTTCTCCTGCAGCTCGGGCACCCACTCCGGGTGCACGAAGTAGTGGTCGTACTCGCGAGCGAGCTCGGCTCGCCGCTCGGGAAGCTCCTCGGGCGTGCACGTCGCGACGAGCTCGCCCAGCCGCGCGAAGAACTCCTCGAATCCGGCGGGGGTGATCAGCTCGATGAGGTGAGCCGGCTCCGGGCCCGCGTTCCAGAAGGTGTGCGGGACGTCACGCGGCTTGAAGACGTAGCTCCCGGGCCCCGCGACGAAGTCGCGGTCGCCGATGCGCACGCCGACCTCGCCGCGCACGACGTAGGACAGCTCGTCCTCCTTGTAGTGGATGTGCGGCGGGATCAGCCGGCCCGGGTCGAGCGGGTGCTCGACGATCGAGAAGGCGCCGCCGGTCACCTCGCCCGAGATCTTGAAGTCGACGCCGACGCCGCCGAGTGAGACGGAGTCGCCCTCGCCGGGCTCGGTGACGATCTTGACGTCGGTTGCTGTCGCGGTCTCCATCGGGTTCCTCCTCCTGGATTTTTATGCAACACCACTGTTGCTTGAAGTAGTATCATCGCCGCATGGTCCGCGAGTCAAGGTTGGTGTCACATGACTGTTGCACGAAATAAGGCCCGCCCGTACCGGAAGCGCGCGCGTGCCGCGAGCGAGGCCGACACTCGCCAGCGCATCGTCGAGTCCGCGGTCGCCCTGCACCTCGAACGCGGGCCGGCGCAGACGTCGATCAACGCCATCGCCGAGCGCGCGGGCGTGAACCGCGTGACCGTCTACCGCCACTTCCCTGACGCGCGCACGCTGCTGGAGGCGTGCTCGGCGCATGCCCGCCGCCTGAACCCTCCGCCGGACCTCGCCGTTTGGCGGGGCATCGACGACCCGCGCGAGCGCATCGACGTGGCCCTGCCGCAGCTCTACGACTACTTCCGCCGCACGGAGGCCGGCTGGGCGAACCTGCTCCGCGACGCCGAGCTCGCGCCGCTGGTGAAGGAGATGGTCGAGCAGAGACGGCTTGCCTACCTGCGCGAGGCGCGCGACGTGCTCCTCAAGGGGTGGCCCGCCCCGAGGACGCGCCGGCCGCTGCTGCGCGCCGTGCTGGGCCTGGCCGTCGACTTCAGGACGTGGCAGACGATGGTGCGGCGCGAGGAGCTCGACGAGCGGGCCGCGGTGGCCCTCATGGTCCGCCTCGCCACGGCGATCGGCGGGTCTGCCGCTAGAGCGTCCGCTCGAGGTGCGTGAAGTGCATGCCGACGCCTAGCGCCGCGGCCAGCCCGATGTAGGTGACCGCGATCGCCAGTCGAGTTGCCGGCCTGACCTGGTAGTAGCGCTGGCTCTCCGGGTGCCGTCGCTGCTTCCAGCGGCGGTAGGTCTCGAATCCGCCGAAGATCAGTACGAGCAGCGCGATCGGCGTCGGATAGACGAACATGATCCCGACCAGCAGCACGAAGCCGATCACCCACATCGCGGGCGACAGCGCCGCCATCGCGCGGCCGCCGTCGAGCGGCAGGACCGGCAGCAGGTTGATCAGGTTGAGGAAGAAGCCGGTGAAGGCGAGCGCGCGGAACAGGTTGTTGCCCGTGGCGTCGTAGAGCGCCAGCGGCACGAGGCAGCCGAGCGAGCCGAGGATCGGGCCGGCGAGCCCGACGCGCGCCTCGACGGCGGCGTCCTCGGGGGCCTGCTTCATGCCCACGACCGCGCCCAGGAACGGAATGAACAGCGGCGCGCTGGCCGGGACGCCCTCGCGCTTCAGCTGGAGCACGTGCCCCATCTCGTGCACCAGCAGTAGGAGCACGAAGCCGAGCGCGAACTGCCAGCCCCAGATCAGCGAGTAGGCCGCGACCGAGACGAGCATGCTCGCCGAGGTCGTGAGGATCTTCAGCTTCGGGAGCAGGAGCAGCAGCCCCTTGAGCTTCGCCCCGAACTTGACGACCGCGACCGCCACCGCGGCGACCACGGCGCCGGCCCGCTTCAGCGGCGAAGGCGGCTCGGCCGGCTCCGGCCGGAAGCCCTCGGGATAGTGCTCGCGCCGCTCGGTCTGCTGCGTCGCGACGTCGTCGAACGTGAGCTCGGGCGGTCGCGTCTCTGTGGGCTGCTGCGGCTCGTACGCCATCTCGATCAATTCTCGCAGGAGGGTGTCTAGACCTTTAGGATTGCGATTCAACCGACCCCTGGAGGCCCCCATGGGACGAGTAGTGGCGGACTGCCGCCGGTGGCCGAGCGAGTCGAACTGCTCGCTCACGATCATCGGCGAGGAAGACGAGGTCGTGCGCGCCGCCGCGGAGCACGCGGTCTCCGTGCACGGACACGAGGACACTGAGGAGCTCCGCACCCAGACGCGCGGGTTCCTGGAGCCCGAGGAGAGCTATCAGCCCGGTGGGCGCGAGCCGGAGGGCGCCGCACCCGCCTGACGACAACCGTCCAACCTTCTACGCCGAGCGGCGTTTCCACCCGATGAGAGGCTCATGACCCCACTTCGGGAGGCAAACACGCAATGAAGAAGTCGCTGACGACCCTGGCCGCGCTGGCGGCACTGGCGGTGCCGGCCATCGCCATCGCGGACGATCCGCCGTCGCAGGAGAACAAGCAGAACGCCCAGAAGTTCTGTCGCGATCTGCGCGAGGCGTCGGGCAAGGAGAACTTCCGCGCGATGTTCGGCGGTGGGAAGAACGCGTTCGGCAAGTGCGTGTCGCAGAACGCCAAGAAGGACCAGGCGCAGGAGGAGCGCGCCCACACCAACGCCGCGAAGGAGTGCAAGGCCGAGCGCGAGGCCGACGCCGCGGCGTTCGCCGAGAAGTACGGCGAGGGCAAGAACCACAAGAACGCGTACGGCAAGTGCGTCTCGCAGCACGCCAAGGCCAACAAGGCCGAGGAGGACAAGACCGACGCCAACGACGTGAAGGCGGCGAAGGCGTGCAAGACCGAGAAGGCCGCCGACAAGGACGCGTTCGCTGCCAAGTACGGGACCAACGGCAACAAGAGGAACGCGTTCGGCAAGTGCGTCTCTCAGAACAGCAAGAAGCTCGACGACCAGGACGACGACGGCGGGTCGGAGACCTCCACGTCGTAACCAAGGTCATGTGGCGGGCTTCTACCCCTCGAAGGCCTGCCCATGGGAAGGACGGAAGGGGCCCAGGGATGGGTCCCTTCCGTCGTTTCGGTTACTGGTTTGAGGACCCCCCACGTACTGGCACAATGAGGACATGGAGGTCTCAGCGCTTCCGCGTCCCAGCGGAGGCATCCGGGCGGCGCGCCCCTCGCGCCGTTTTCTGTCGCGTATGTCCGACGAGCGGCTCGTGGAGCAGCTCCGCGGGGGCAACGAGGCCGCGTTCGAGGTCGTCTTCGATCGCCACCACCGCGGGATCCTCGGCTTCTGCCGGCACATGCTCCGCTCCCAGGAGGAGGCGGAGGACGCCGTCCAGCAGACCTTCATCTCGGCCTACGACGACCTGGTCACGAGCGACAAGCCGATCCGGCTCAAGGCGTGGCTCTACACGATCGCCCGCAACCGCTGCCTCTCGATGCTTCGGTCGCGGCGCGAGCAGGCCGAGCTTCCGGACGAGCTGCCGACCTCCGGCCTCACCGACGCCGTCGTCGAGCGCGACGACCTTCGGCGGCTGCTCGCCGACGTGCACAACCTTCCGGAGGACCAGCGCGCGGCGCTCGTCCTCTCCGAGCTGGGCGACCTCTCGCATGCCGAGATCGCCGGCGTCGTGGGGTGTGAGCCGGTGAAGGTCAAGGCGCTCGTGTTCCAGGCCCGGAGCTCGCTGACGGAGAGCAGGAAGGCCCGTGAGATCTCCTGCCAGGAGATCCGCGAGGAGCTGGCGACCGCTCGCGGCGGCGCGCTGCGCCGCGGCCCGCTGCGCCGGCACGTGCGCACGTGCGAGGGCTGCGCGGAGTTCCGCGACCAGGTGGCGGCGCAGCGCAAGATGCTCGCGCTGGCGCTACCCGTGATCCCGACGCTCGGCCTCAAGAACGCGGTCCTGGCCTCGGTCGGCGGCGGTCACG
>DATENL010000003.1:0-6085 GCA_035275105.1 Thermoleophilaceae bacterium | reverse complement strand
GGCGGCCGTCTACGTCGCGGGGGGCGGGCGGCCGGCGCACGACGTCTCGAGCGGCGGCCGTCTACGTCGCGGGGGGCGGGCGGCCGGCGCACGACGTCTCGAGCGCCTGGGACGAGTTCAAGACCACCGGCAACCCGCGCTTCAAGGAGGGCGCCGCGCGCCTCGGGCGGCTCGGATCGAACCGATACGACTTCTGGCGAGTCTCACTCGACCGCTTCGCCGACAACCCGGTGGGCGGGATCGGGACCGACAACTTCCGCGACGCCTACCTGCGCGACGCGCGCTCGAGCGAGCAGCCGCGCTACCCGCACAGCCTCCCGCTGCGCGCGCTCTCCCAGACGGGGATCGTCGGCGCCGTGCTGCTCGCGCTGGCGATCGGCGCCGCGCTCCTGGCGGCGCTGCGGGCGGTCCGGGGCCGCTCGGGGCCGGGGGCGGCGGCGGCCGCGGGCGGGCTTGGAGCGTTCGTCTACTGGCTCGTGCACGGCGCGGTCGACTGGTTCTGGGAGATGCCGGCGCTCGGCGGCGCGGCGGTCGCGCTGATCGGGATCGCCGCCGGCCTTCACCCGCGCACGGGCGGCTACGCGCGAAGGCCGCTCGTGCGGGATCGCTCCGGCGAGCCGCACGGCGTGCTCGCCGGGGTCGTGACCGTGCCGCTCTTGGTGCTGGCGACGGTCACGATCGCCGCCTCCTTCGGCGCGCCCGCCCTCGCCGAGCGGCTAGTGAACCGGGCGACCGCGGTCTACCCGCGCGACGCCGGGAAGGCGTTCGACCAGCTCGACGGCGCCGCGTCGTGGAACCCGCTCAGCGCACGGCCGAAGGTGATCGCCGGGCGCGTGGCGCTCGCGCTCGACCGCCCGGCGGTGGCCGCGCGCTACTTCCGCGAGGCGCTGGAGCGCGAGCCCCAGGACCCCTACTCGCACCTCCAGCTCGGCGCGATCCTGTACGACGGCGGGCGGCGCGCCGCCGGGCTGCGTACGCTGGAGCGCGCCGCCCGGCTCGAGCCGCGCGTGCGCGCGGCGCGGGAGGCGCTCGCCAGGGCGCGCCGCGGGCAGGCGGTGGACGTCGACAAGATCAATCGGTCCCTGCTCGCGCAGGGCAAGGAGCTCGTCAGGTGAGACGCTGGCAGCGCATAGCGCTGATGGTCGTGTACTGGATCGCCGTGCTGGCGCTGTCGGTCGCGCTGCTCGTGGTCCTCGTGCTGCTGATCGAGTCGCGCGACAAGTCGTCGGTCAAGGACGACACGGGCGCCGCCGTGCCCGCGCGGGCGGCCTAGGGCACTTCCGAGACCAGCCGGGCGAAGGCGATGATCCGGTGCGACGCGCTGTAGAGCGGGTGGCACGCGCTCAAGACGAGCCGCGGCGCCCCCGGCACGCGGTGCGTGATCCAGGTGTCGTCGGGGTCGACGATCTGGGTCTTCTCGACCGCGTAGGTGAAGGTGCCGTACGGCATCTTGAGCACGATGTGGTTGCCCTTCCTGAGCGAGTCGATGCTCCTGAAGGGTGCGCCGTAGGTCGTCCGGTGCCCCGCGATCGCGACGGTCCCGCGCTCGCCGGGGAAGCGCGTGTCCGGGTAGTGGCCCGGCCCCTTGCGGAGCGTCGTCAGGTCGGTCCCCTGGACGACCACGTACTTCGCCCCGATCTTCGGGATCTCGATCCGCCCGACCGGCTTGCCGGTCTCGGCGCGCTTTCGCTCGAGCTCGCCGAGGCGGGCCAGGCGGCGCTTCACGTCGCGGATCGACGCGACCAGCAGCTTCTCGCGCGCCACGATCCCGTTGGCGTCCACGTCGAGCTTGTCCCCGAGGCGATTCTGCTCGCGCTGCGCCATGTACGCCGACACGGGCTCCTGCCAAGCGAGCGTGAGGCCGGCGTCGCAGAGCATGAGTATTCCGCTCGTGATCAGCACCGAGGCCACGAAGCGGAGCACTGCACGGATCCATCCGACACGTCCGGGCAAGTCGGGGTAAGAGTGTACGTAGGGCCGCCGCGGGGCCGGTACCCTTCGGCGCCTCAGTTCACGACCGAGGAGTTGAGCCGAACCAGATGGCGAAGCAGATGACCCCGCTGCCGGACGCGAAGTCGGTACGCGTGAACCCGACGGCGGCGGAGCTCAAGGAGCTGGCCGCGAACATGCCGAACGCGCGCGAGACGCGCTACGGCAACCTCAACGTGCAGACCGAGGTCCTGGCCCGCTCCAAGGCCTCGACCTTCCTGATCCTCGACGACCCCGATTCCAGCTCTCAGCAGGCGATCTCCCGCGACGAGGGCGAGCGCATCGCCCAGCTCCAGGACGACTACATCGCCGGCCGGGACATGATCGTCGTCGACGGCTTCATCGGCAACGACCCCGACTTCCGCACCCCCGCACGCCTCTACATCGAGGAGGCCAACGCGAACATCGCCGGGATGCAGGAGCAGCTCTACTTCGACGTCGACGACCGCGACGGGTTCGAGCCCGAGCTGACCGTCATCTACACGCCCAACCTCGCCGTCGAGGGCTACCCGAACGACCGCGTCATCAGCGTCGACCTCGAGCGCGGCGTGACGCGCGTGTGCAACTCGGACTACTTCGGCGAGTCGAAGAAGGGCGGGCTGCGGATGTGGAACAAGCTCGTCTACGACCGCGGCGGGCTCCCGCTGCACGCCGGCTGCAAGGTGATCCCGACCGACTCCGGGGACAAGGTCGGGCTGATCGTCGGCCTCTCGGGCACCGGCAAGACCACGACCACATTCACGCGCCAGAACGGCTCCCTGCCGGTGCAGGACGACTTCGTCGCCATGATGCCGGGGGGCAAGGTGTACGCGACGGAGGCCGGCTGCTTCGCCAAGACCTTCGCGCTCTCACCCAAGGACGAGCCGACGATCCACGCCGCCGTCACCCGGCCCGAGGCCTACCTCGAGAACGTCTCGCAGGACGACCAGGGCGAGCTCGACTTCTTCGACACGAGCTACACCCAGAACGGCCGCGCCACGTTCTCGTTCTCGGCGATCGAGGCGGCCGACGCCACCGACCTCGAGTCGGCCGACTTCCTGCTGATCCTCAACCGCAACGAGAACATCATCCCGGCGGTCGCCAAGCTCGACGCCGAGCAGGCCGCGGCGTACTTCATGCTCGGCGAGACGCAGGGCACCAGCGCCGGCGGCGCCGAGGAGGCCGGCAAGTTCCTGCGCGTGCCCGGGACCAACCCGTTCTTCCCCGACGACCACGACCACCAGGGCAACCGGTTCCTGGAGCTGATGGCCGAGCACCAGCTCGACGTCTACCTGATGAACACCGGCCGGGTCGGCGGTCCCGACGGCGACGAGCGGTCGGCGAAGGTGCGCATCCCGCACTCGTCGGCGATCGTCAAGGGCGTCGCCGAGGGCACGATCGAGTGGGAGGAGGACCCCGACTTCGGCTACCAGGTCGCGCGGTCGGTCCCCGGCATCGACGAGGCCGACGCGGCCGTGCTGCGCCCGCGCGAGCTCTACGAGTCGCAGGGGCGGTCGGACGAGTACGGCAAGATCGTCGCGACGCTGAAGGGCGAGCGCGTGGAGTTCCTCCAGAAGTTCCCGGCGCTCTCCGACGAGATCATCGACGCCGTCCGCTAGCGAACGGCGTCACGCCGTCCGCTAGTGCGGGTCTTCGGGTGACGAGGTCGACGCCGGCGGCCGCGACTCCTCGGCCAGCGACGTGATCGACAGCGGCCCGCGGGCCGCGTCCTCGAGCACCTCGCCCGCCTCCTCGGCCGAGCGCGCGTAGAGCTCGACGAGCATGTGGATCACGATCTGGTCCCCGTCGTGCTTGTGGAAGCGGACGTGGGTGAAGAACTCGCGCGTGCCGTGGTCGCCGAACGCGCCGAACGCCAGCGAGTCGGCCGCCTCAGGGCCCGAGCAGCTCTCGACCTGCTCGGCGTCGACCGTGACCGTGCAGGAGGCGACCCACGGCGTGCCGGCGATCATCCGCTCCCAGCGGTCCTCGACCGCCTCGATGCGGCTGATCCGGCGGCCGTTCTCCTCGTAGAAGGCGAGGTTGAGGTGCGGCTGGTCGTGCAGGCAGTCGAGGCACTGGACCACGGCCTCCTGCACCTCCTCGACGGGCTCGACGGCCTCCCCGGTGTCGGGGTCGACCTTCAGCACTCCCTCGTAATGGACCTGGACCTCGAGGTTCTGCGACCAACAGCGATAGCAGCGCAGCCAGCTTGCAGACGTCCCCAGAGACTCCGGGACGGATCCCTCCATGCGCCGATTATGGCGCAGGCAGAGCCGTCCGCCCAGGGGTTCACCCAGGGTGGGTATAAGTCAGCCCGTGATGAGCGCCCTCCGCAACGCCGCAACCCGGCGCCCGGCGCTGCTGGCGCTGGCGGCCGTGGCCGCGATCGCGGTGGCGGTCGCGCTGCTCACGGGCGGCGACGACGACGCCCCGCAGAAGGTCAGCGGCACGCCGGCGGAGGCGGTCGCGGTGGTCGAGTCCTTCACCCGGGCGATCGACACGCGCGACTTCGCCACGGTCTGCGACCGGCTGTTCACGCCGCGGGCGCGGGCGGCCGCCGGCGGCGACAACTGCCAGTCCGTGCTGGCGCAGGCCGCCGCGCGGCTGCGCACGCCGAACGTGCGCATCAGGAGCGTCGTCCTCCAGCGCGGCGGCAGGGCCACGGTCGGCGTGAGCGCGGGAGTGGCCGGCGAGCGGCCGGTGCCCGAGCAGATCCACCTCGAGCGCAGGAAGGGCGCCTTCCAGATCGCCTCCGTCGGCGACGTGGCGAAGGGCGCGGACGACTGACCGCCTCACCCGGTGAGGTGCGCTAGCCCCTCCAGCGTCGCGTCGAAGTCGGTGCCCGGCACGCCACCCAGGCAGGGGGACGTCGCCCCGGCGTCGACGTAGCGCCGGATCGTCGCCTCGGCCTCGTCGCGCGAGCCGATGGCGGCCAGCGTCTGCAGGAAGCGGTCGGAGATCGCCCCGACCGCCGCCTCGGGGTCGCCCTTCGCCATTCCCTCGTCGAACCCGGCGATGTCCTCGCCGAAGCCGGAGCGCTCGAGCATCGCCCGGTAGAAGGGAAGCGAGAAGTAGGGGATGAGGTCGCCCCGCAGCCGGGCGCGGGCCGCCTCGGCCTCGTCGGTGATCGCGGTCGGGACCGCGGCCACGACGTCGAAGCCGTCCAGCGTCTTGCCCGCGCGCTCGCGCCCCTTCGTGACCTCCGGGATCACCACGTCCCGCACGTAGTCGGGGTTGCAGAGCCAGAGCGTGACCCCGTCGCCGAGCTCGCCGGCCAGCCGCAGCATCCGCGGCGAAAGGGCGCCGATGTAGATCGGCAGGTCGGGCCGCGCCTGGAAGCCCATGAAGTGGAACGAGGAGCGGAATCGCTCGCCCTGAGGCGGGTCCTCGCCGCGCAGGATCGCCCTGACGATGCCGACGTACTCGCGCATGTCACTGACCGGCTTCTCGAGCGGCTGGCCGAACCAGCCCTCGACGACCGGCTTGTGCGAGGCGCCGAGGCCGAGGACGGTCCGGCCGCCGGAGAGCTCGTCCACGGTCGCGATCGCCTGCGCCATCGCAACGGGCGTGCGCGAGTAGATCGGCGTGACGCCCGTGCCGATCCGGATCCGCTCGGTGGCGGTCGCGTAGGCGGCGAGGACGGTGACCGAGTCGCGCGCCGCCAGGTGGGTCACGTACGCCGCCTCGTAGCCCTGCTCCTCGGCGCGCCGCAGCCGCTCGACGGCGCGATCGATCGACTTCCCGACGGAGATGAAGGCGCCCACGGCCACGGGCGTGGCAGCATAACCCGCGGTGATCGGCGCGATACTCGCGGGCGGTGCGGGGCGGCGCATCGGCGGCGACAAGGCCGCTCGGCGGCTCGGCGGCAGGGCGCTCGCGAGCTATCCCGCCGCCGCGCTGGCGGAGGTCTGCGATCGCGTCGCGCTCGTCTGCAAGGCGGACACCGCGCTGCCCGAGGGTTGGACGTGGGAGGTCTGGAACGGCGAGCCCGCCGAGCCCCGGCACCCCGCGGCCGGGATCGCCTACGCGATCGAACGGGCGCAGGCGGCCGTGCTCGTGTGCGCGGCGGACATGCCGTTCGTGACGGCCGAGCACTGCCGCGCGCTGGCGGCCGCCC
>DATENL010000002.1:0-2877 GCA_035275105.1 Thermoleophilaceae bacterium | reverse complement strand
GGGCTCGTCGCCGGCCGGGGGCTGCTCCGCTGCGGGCTCCCCAGACGCGACCGGCTCCACGACCTCCTCGGCCGCGCGCTCGGGCACGCCCGCGTCCGCGTCGGCGGCCTCCGCGGCGGCTTCGGCCTCGGCCTCGGCGGGCGTGGGCTCCTCGACCTGGTCGGTGTCCTTGCCCTCGAGCGCCTGGTGTGCGGGAAGGCCGCAGTAGCGCGACCCCGGCAGCGCGGCGTTCGGGCAGCGCTTGCCGGTCGACATGATCGCGGAGCAGCGGCCGGACGCCTCGTCCTCCTCGTAGGCCATGTCGGCCTCCTCGGCCGCGAACTCGGTCTCCGAGCGGATGTCCACCCGCCAGCCGGTCAGGCGCGCGGCCAGGCGGGCGTTCTGCCCCTCCTTGCCGATCGCCAGCGACAGCTGGTCGTCCGGGACGACGACCGTGGCCTGCTTGCTCTCGTCGTCCACGAGGACCTCGCGCACGCGCGCGGGCGAGAGCGCCTTGGCCACGAACCGGGCCGGCTCCTCGTTGAACGGGATGATGTCGATCTTCTCGCCGCGCAGCTCGGAGACGACCATGCGCACGCGCGAGCCGCGCGGCCCGACGCAGGCGCCGACCGGGTCGACGCCGCTGGCGTGCGAGACGACCGCGATCTTCGAGCGGTAGCCCGGCTCGCGCGCGACGTTCTGGACCTCCACGAGGCCGTCGGCGATCTCGGGCACCTCGAGCTCGAACAGCTTGCGGATCAGCTCGGGCGAGCGGCGCGACACGATGATGCTCGGGCCCTTCGCCTGGTTCGACACGTCGGTGATGACGGCCTTCACGCGCTGCCCGTGGTCGTAGCGCTCGTTGTCCACCTGCTCGGACTTGGGCAGGAGGGCCTCGACGCGCTCGCGCAGCTGCACGAGCGTGTAGCGCGAGTCCGACTGCTGGACGATGCCGGTGATCAGCTCGCCGACGCGGTCCTGGTACTCCTCGAACATCATGTCGCGCTCGGCCTCGCGGATCCGCTGGAGGATCACCTGCTTGGCGGTCTGCGCGGCGATCCGGCCGAAGTCGTGCGGCGTGACGTCGCGCTCCTCGATCTGATCGCGGTACTGCGCGAGCTTCTCCGGGTCGAGCTCCGGCTCCTCGGGCTCGCGGAGCTCGCCCGTCTCGGGGTCGACGGTCGGCTCCTCGGGCTCGACCTCGGCCAGCAGCTTGTCCTCGAGCTCGGGCGGGATGAGCAGCTCGAACACCTTGAAGTCACCGGTGCTCCGCTCCATGTCCACGCGGGCGTAGCGCGCCGCGTCGGGGGTCTTCTTGTACGCGGACAGGAGCGCGTCCTCGAGGGCTGCCATCAGGCGCTCGCTCGAGATCCCCTTCTCGCGCTCGAGGACGTGGACTGCCTCGACTATCTCCTTGGACATGGGCTCATCCCTCCAGCAGGTTGCTTCGCTTGAGGTCGGCGTACGGGATCGAGACGACCCCGGCGTCCGCCGCCACCGTCACGGCCTCGTCGCTGGCGCCCACCAGCTCGCCGGTGAAGCTGTGCCGCCCCTCGTGCTCCTCGTGCGTGCGCACGCGCACGCGACTGCCGAGGAAGCGGCGGAAGTGCTCCGGCTTGGTGAGCGGGCGCTCCGGGCCCGGCGAGGAGACCTCGAGCGAGTAGTCGACGAGCAGGTCGCGCAGATGGCCGGTCACGCGCTCACACAGCTCGAGGCTGACGCCCTCCGGATGATCGACGAACACGCGCACGCGCTCGGCCGCGACCTGCTCCGCGAGCAGGACCTCGACCTCGGGCTCAGCTGAGCTCAAGCGTGTCTCGATTTCCGACTGGATGTCGCTCACTTCCTCCTCTTTCGGGCGAAAAAAAGGTGGGCTGCGAAGCCCACCTTCAGGTGCGGCCGCCCGGGCCGCAGATGAAAGTCCTAGCGAGATCGGAGTATAGCCCGGCCTTGGAGCTCAGCCCACGCGTGTTCGGTGCCCGTCGGTGGCCGAACGGCGGCCAATAACGGCGCTCGAGACGAGGTGGCACGTATTCCGTCAATCATGTTGACGCGATTCGTGCCACCTCCCTCGCTACGTCTCGATCAGCAGCGTCACGGGGCCGTCGTTGACGAGCTCGACCGCCATTCGCGCGCCGAACCGTCCGCCCTGAGCGCCCAAGCCGTCACGGACCAGGTCGTACAGCGGCTCGGCCTCCTCGGGCGGCGCGGCGTCGACGAAGCTCGGCCGGTTGCCCTTGCGGGCGTCGCCGTAGAGCGTGAAGTTGCTGACGCACAGCACCTCGCCGCCGGCGTCGCCCACCGACCGGTTCATGCGGCCGTCGGCGTCCTCGAACACGCGCAGGGCGAGCAGCTTGCGCACCATGCGCTCGGCGGCCTCGCGGTCGTCTCCGCGGCGCACGCCGAGCAGGACGAGGAGGCCCGGTCCGATCGCGGCGACCGCCTCGCCGTCGGCGGTCACGGACGCCGAGCTGACGCGCTGGACGACGGCGCGCATCAGCAGCCGCCGGCGATCGACCACGACGCGTCGCTCACGACGCGACCGTAGCCCGGCGGGGGCCGGAGCCGGTCGCGCGGGAGGTCGTACGGGAGCTCGCGCGGGGTCGCCGACCCGAGGGACACGAGCGCCCCGCGCGCCGCGAGCCGCCGCAGGTCGACGCTCATGTCGCCCGGCTCGAGCTCGACCTCGTACGCGAGCGTCGGGACCACGCCGCCGAGCTGCACGTACACCGGGCGGCAGCGCGCGAGGATCGGCCTGCCCCGGCCGCGCGCGAGCGTGACCAGGCGCGACTGAAGCAGCTGGTCGCCGCGCATCTCGTCGCGCAGGCCGGTCACGCGCGTGACGTCCTTCGGCGCGAACGCCGCGACGGCGACCAGCCCGGCGGCGGCGGCGACGAG
>DATENL010000001.1:0-5012 GCA_035275105.1 Thermoleophilaceae bacterium | reverse complement strand
GGGAGCGCGTGGCCGACGGTCCGGAGATACCCGCCGGCCGGCCCGTGCTCGCCGACTCGGCCCGCGTGCTCGCCACGCCCTTCGGCGACGGCGGCACGGCGGCCCCGGTGGAGCCCGGCACGGAGCGCGTCGCCCTGGCGGCGCTCCAGGTCAAGGGCGTGCCCGAGGTCGGGATCGAGCAGGCGCTCTGGACCGCGGTCGAGATCCTCAGGGAGCCCGAGTGATCGCCCGCCGGATGACCGAGTACACGCTGATCGCCCTGATCTTCGGCGGGTCGCTCGCGCTCTGGCTCGGGATCCCCGCGCTCGGGCTGTGGCTCGTGTCGAAGCTCAGCGACAACGGGATCTTCGTCGCCTTCGCGGTCTTCGGCATCTTCTGCCCCGTGGCGATGGGCGCCCTCGGACTCGTCCTGGGCCGGCTGAACGGCGCCTACTACCGCGTCGTGGGCATCGATCCGGGTCGCAGCACTCCCGCGTGGCGCTCGAGCCTGAGCGGCGAGCGCGGCGCCACACGGAAGCCGCGCAACGTCCTCGAGGTCAGCCTGACGCTGTCCGTGATCATCGCCATCGTCGCGATGGCCGTCTGGTTCCTGTTCTTCGCGCACTCGCCGAACCCGGCGGGGCCGGCGCCGTAGCGCGAGGCGCCGACCCGGATCACGAACTTCGAAATAAGATCTCCGACGTGGCACGGGGGGTGCTAGCGGCTGTCGCGATCGCGCTCGTAACCGCGCCGACCGCGTACGCCGATCCGTACGCCCCGCTGAACCGCTCCGGGCCCGCGCTGCACGTGTCCGCGGCCAAGCTGCGCGCATCGCTCCGGTGCACGCCGGGCGTCAGGCGCGGCATGCCGCGCGCCCCGATCCTGCTGGTGCCCGGGACGAACCTCGACCCACCGGCGAACTTCGGCTGGAACTACATGCGCGCGTTCGCCCGAAGGCGCTGGGCCCACTGCGCGGTCACGCTCCCGCACCACGCCATGGGCGACGTGCAGCTGGCGGGCGAGTACGTGGTGCACGCCCTGCGCTCGATCGCGCGCCGCAGCGGCCGTCGCGTGGACGTCCTCGGCTACAGCCAGGGCGGCATGCTGCCGCGCTGGGCGCTTCGCTTCTGGCCCGGCACGCGCGCGCTCGTGGACGACCTGCTCGGGCTCGACCCGTCGAACCACGGCACGCTCGACTCCGAGGTCGCATGCCAGGCGTCGTGCCCGCCGGCGTACTGGCAGCAGGCGAGCGGCGCCCGCTTCATCGCGGCGCTCAACAGCCGCGCCGAGACCTTCCGCGGAATCGACTACACGGTCGCATACAGCCGCAACGACCAGGTCGTGTTCCCGAATACCGACGCCCGCGGCAGCTCGTCCCTCCACACCGGGAAGGGGAGGATCGCCAACGTCGCCGTCCAGGAGAAGTGCCCGGGCGACGCGTCGGAGCACCTCGCCATGGGCAGCTACGACCCGGTCGGGTTCGCGCTTGCCGTGGACGCGTTCACGCACCGGGGCACCGCGAGGCTCGCGCGCATCCCGGACGCGACGTGCGCCCGGGCGTTCCAGCCTGGCGTCGACCCCGCCACGTTCGCCACCGACTACGCGGGCTTCATCGCCGCGATCGGCACGGCGGCGCAGGAGTCGCCCGAGGTGCCGGTGGAGCCGCCGCTCCGCTGCTACGCCCTCGCTCGCTGCTGACAATACGCTGCCCCGATCGTGACCGGCAAGCCCCGCACGCGCTACGCCCAGGCGGGCGACGTGAGCATCGCGTACCAGGTCGTCGGCGACGGCCCGGTCGACCTCGTCTTCTTCCCCGGTTGGTTCTCGCACATGGACCTCCAGTGGGAGGACCCGGTGATATCCCGATGGCTCGACCGGCTCGCCTCGTTCAGCCGGCTGATCCTGTTCGACAAGCGCGGCGTGGGACTGTCCGACCCGGTCGCGTCCGCCCCGACGCTCGACGAGCGGATGGACGACATCAGGGCCGTCATGGACGTCGCCGGCTCGGAGCGCGCCGCGATCTTCGGGCTGTCCGAGGGCGGGACGATGAGCGCGCTGTTTGCCGCCGCCCATCCGGAGCGGGTCACCTCGCTGATCCTGTTCGGATCGTGGGCGATGGGGCCCGAGCTCGTGCGCGAGGAGCGCTTTCCGGGCTGGGAGAGGATCGCGGGCATGACCGCCGCGGTGGACGCGGCCCTCGACGATTGGGGACAGGGCGGGATGGTGAGGCACCTTGCCCCCAGCGTTGCGGACAATCCGGCGGCGCTCGAGCACATGGGCCGATTCGAGCGGGCGGCGCTCAGCCGGGCGATGGCGCGCGACCTGTGGGCCGCGCTGAGCCGCGCCGATGCCCGTCCGGCGCTCCCGCTGATCTCGGCCCCCACCCTCGTGATCCACCGGCGCGACGAGATCATCCCGGTGGAGCAGGCGCATTACGTGGCCGAGCACATCGCGGGCGCCCGGATGCTGGAGCTCCCGGGCGCGGACCACCTGCCGTGGATAGGCGACTCCGAGACGGTCGCCGCCGAGGTCGAGGAGTTCGTGACCGGGGCGCGCCGTGCGCCGGACCCCGATCGCGTGCTCGCCACCGTTCTGTTCACCGACATCGTCGACTCCACCGCGCGCGCCACGAGCGTCGGCGACCGCGAGTGGCGGCGGCTGCTCGACGCGCACGACGAGCTCGTGCGGCGCGAGCTGGCGCGCCACGAGGGGCGCGAGGCGAAGCACACCGGCGACGGGTTCCTGGCGACCTTCCCGGGACCGGCGCGGGCCGTGCAGTGCGCCTGCCGCATCCGCGACGAGGCCCCGGCGATCGGGCTCGAGGTGCGGGCGGGCCTGCACTCGGGCGAGTGCGAGTTCCTGGGAAGCGACGTGCGCGGCGTCGCCATCCACATCGGCGCCCGGGTCGTCGGGCGCGCCGGCCCCGGCGAGGTGCTCGTCTCGCGCACGGTGCGCGACCTGCTGTTCGGATCGAGCGTCGAGTTCGCGCCGCGCGGGCGGCATGCGCTGAAGGGCCTGCCGGACGAGTGGGAGCTGTTCGCCATCGCCGGCAACTGAGGCATACGATCCTCACCCGTGGCCGAGCGCGGGGACATCGACTTCAGCTACACGCTCACCGACCGCGTCATCCGTTCCGCGCTCGGCGAGATCAACGACTTCAGCGGGGCGAAGTACGACGGCGACTTCTCGCTCACGCTGGAGGAGGCGCAGCACCGCAAGCACGACTTCGTGGCCGAGCAGGTGGGGATCGGTCCCGGGCGGCGGGTTCTCGACCTCGGCTGCGGCTGGGGCGGGATGCTCGACTACGTCCGCGGCGCCGGCGCGGAGGGCGTCGGCGTGACGCTCTCCTCGGCGCAGGTGGATTCGTGCCGCAAGCACGGGCTCGACGTGCACCTGTTCGACGCGCGCGATCTGACCGCCGAGAGCTTCGGGCGCTTCGACGCCGTGGTCAGCATGGGCGCGTGGGAGCACTTCTGCTCGCCGGACGATTACGACGCGGGCCGGCAGGACGAGGTCTACCGCGACATCTTCGAGCGCGTGGCCGGCGTGCTGCCCGGCGGCGGCCGCTTCTACCTCCAGACGATGGTCTTCGGGCGCAACATGATCCCGCCCGAGGAGGTCTCACGGGACGCGCCGCGCGACTCCGACGCGTGGTACCTGGCGATGATGCGCGCCGCGTTCCCGGGCTCGTGGCTGCCGTTCGGCCGCGACGGGGTGACGCGCTGCGCGGAGCCGTGGTTCGACCTGACGGAGAGCCAGAGCGGACGGCTCGACTACATCCAGACGATCAGGGAGTGGGACCGGCGTACCGAGGCGTGGAGCCCGCGGATGGCGCTGATGAAGCTGCGGCTGATCCCGCGCTGGCTCACCGACTCCGACTTCCGCTTCGCGTTCACCTCAGGCGGGGACAGCTCGAACCGCGTCTGCTTCGAGCGCGAGCTGATGGACCACTGGCGGCTGGTGCTCGAGAAGCGCTGACCGTCAGCGCCCGAGCCAGCGCTTGGGGTTCTCGACCAGCATCGTGTCGAGCTGCTCGTCGGTCACCCCCAGCTCCCTGAGGGCCGGGATCACCGACTCGAAGAGGAAGGTCATGCTCCAGTCGTTGGCGCCGCCCTGCGCCTGGAGCTGCTCGACCACCTCCGGCGGGTACCAGTCGAGCCCGGCGGCGATCGGGATGTCGAAGTCCTGCGAGAGGAACATCCGCTCCGCGTAGCCGCGCCCGAGCAGCTCGACGACCGTCGCGTTGCGGCCCTCGGTGGGCAGGAACAGGTCCAGCCCGTAGCGGTCCATCCCGATCGTGACACCCCTGTCGAGCAGGCCCTCGATGTAGTCGAGGTCGTCGGTGTCGCCGGTGTGCGCAATCTGGACCCTGTCGGGCTCCACGCCCTCCTCGAGCAGGATCTCCACCTGACGCGGCCCGGTGTTGGCGGACGGCCGCGAGTGGGCCATCACCGGCGCACCCGTGCGAACGCTTGCGCGCGCGGCCGCGCGGTGGACCTTCTCGATGTTCTCGGTAACGCCCGGCTCGTCGGCGGCGCACTTGATGAAGGCGGCCTTGACCTCGGTGCCCTGGATTCCCTGCTCGACGTCGTGGACGAACAGGTCGGCGATGTAGTCCGCCTCGCGGTTGAGCAGGAACTGCGGCAGGTGGTCGTAGGTGTAGATGCCGGTGCAGGCCACGACCTGGAGGCCGCTGTCGGCGGCGAGGCGCTGGGAGCGGCGGACGTCGCGGCCGAGCAGCATCGCCGTCGGCTCGACGACGGTGCGCACGCCGTGCGACTTGACGGCCTCGGCCGACTCGATCGCCAGGCGGTGCTCCTCCTCGTCGTCCATCACGTGCGGCCACTGGAACGCCACCGCCTCGTCGCGCGAGAAGAAGTGCTCGTGGATCAGCGTGAGGCCGAGGTCCTCCGCGTCGATCGGCCCCGCGACCGTCTCAACCGTCGCCATCGAGGCGGATCGTAACCCGCGCCCCGCGCCCGCGCGCGCCGGCTACGCCGCGCCGGCGTCGCGCGCTCGGGCGCAGGCCGCTG